>NZ_OY829375.1:3504664-3843246 GCF_963691765.1 Ekhidna sp. | reverse complement strand
AAATCCTTTCTTGAAATTAGATTCCCATTTTCATCAAACTTAAGTTTATCATTAATATTATGATAATCACTCCCTTTGATATGTATTGATTTTATTCTATCTCCATATGTCATTGCATCATTGAATGAAATCAATGGATAATCCGAGTAGTATTGACTAAATGTCGGAGGAGCAATAATTAACGCAAAAGCAAAATAAAGTAGCTTCATAATTTACATATCTCTGTAGGTTTAGCTCGTACCTTAAATCAAATCAATTTCTAGAGAAGATAAGCATCGATAAACAACAAGTCCGAGCTACAAGCTCGAACTAGCTAGGAGTTTAATCCTTTGATTTTGCTTTGATCAAATATTCATTAAACCAATCTGGAAATTCTTTTTTGCCTTTTGCCCGAAGCTTAATTGGTTTTTCATGTCTCATATTTTCAAGCATACATATCAAAAATGTCTTATTACTTTTTTTTACTATTTCAGTAGTGAAGACAACCGATTTTTTTTCATATGTTAAGATATAATTGTCATTCTCAACTTTATACTTCAAAGTTCTGACATCAAAAATTTGGTTGTGATCACTATTGTCCGCTTCAATAAATAGAGCCCCTTATGGCGCAAGTCTTCCAGCAAGGGTAGAGTGCTGGCGCCACTTGGGCTAAACTCATAATTCAAAATCATATTTCTTCTCCATCATAAACTGAAATTACTTCGACTAAACCTCCCTTTCCAGCATAATTGCTGGCACTGGAGTACCTGTATTCTTCCGGTTCTCTCACGAATCCCGCTTCAACCGGATTTTTATGTACATATTCCAACTTCTGTTCTATCCAATCACCTTCTAATTCGATGGGATGATTGTCTTGTTGCCAGAACTGGAAATTTGTATTGTTGCTATTTTTTTGAGCCGCACGCTCCATCATCCAAATCATCCACTCTTTTCTACCTTCTTGAGGGTTATCTTGAATTGCATTTAAAATTTGACTGGATGTGAATTTCTTGAAATCGCGTACCATATCTGCGAATGCAGATCCATCTGGTCTCCTTCCGATAATTAAATGGATATGATTAGTCATAATTACGTATCCATAAAGCATCATCCCCTTATTCTTGACACAGTATTTCAAGCTCTCAATAACAATTTCTTTGTATAATATTCGAGTAAATACATCTATCCAGTTGACAACTGCTGTAGACAAGAAATAAATTCCTTCCGGATTGTTCATTTTGTATTTGCTACTCATCTTTAATTCTAATTACTAGCTACGCCCAAGTCACTCCTTCACACCTCCCTTGCCGGAAGACTTGCGCGATAAAGGCAAGAACAGACCCACCGTCGTAGCCGGATTTTGCCTTCAGTGCCAACTGATACGCTGCCGGATTGGACTCCATCGCACTTACAAAATTTTTGAGCGAGGTTCGTTGATTATTCACATAGAACCGACCTCTTTCAACACGTAAATCTTGATTTTGAGCGAAACTTGAAAAGGATAAAATAAGGAATGCTAAAGCAATCAGGTTTTTCATATTTGGTTTATTTATTTATTAAAAATTCACTTGATACCCTATCCGAGGCACCAAAGGTCGTTGATTCAAATTGTTGTTTTTGTAGTTGAAGTCATAGAGCAAGGATATGCTCACACTAATCTTATTGGAAAGCTGAAAACGTCTTCCTATGCCTAGCAAAGCTGCGTATTGCCAGGTCGCCGCTACAGGAGTCTCCTGAAACAGCGACTTGTTCTTCACCAGCTGATATTCTCCATAGACGTAGAACCCTTTCAGAATATCATAATTACTGAACACGCTCACCCCGTGTGCATCGCCGGTTAGAGAGGTAGAATCCCGATTGCTAAACTGCTCACGCAGCAACAACCCCACACCGCTTGAAAATGCTTTGGTCCATTTGTATCCAACCTGTATGTTGGCATCTAAAATCATCGGACTTGTTGATTGGATAGCGATGTTACCATTAAGAAACAGTCGATTTTTTAATGGCGAGCCTTTCAGAGAGTTTCGCTTCACTCCCTCTTCCGGCTTGGAAAGTTCAGGTATGGCAGCATACTTCGTTTTGGCAGCCTGCAATGACACCTGTGACTTGGTAAACTCTTCCGGCGAGATGTTTTCAAAAAAAGCCGATACACCGGAGCGATCTATCCGTGTTAGCATGCCATACTCATCCACTGCGCCGTGCTTCATCTTCTGTGCAATGCTAAAATCACTTTCCTGAGCAAGTTCGGGTGGCAAGTAAGACGCTAGCCGCTGCTTCATATCAAACCGATTCGCAAGAGTGGCGCTATCAAGCAAGGTAGAGTCTGGATGAAACTGATCCAGGTAAGCTGAGTCGTACTGCCCGTAGGCCTCGTAGATCTTTTGCACTTGAGCAAAGTCTCCATCACGAGCCAGCTGTTGTATCGCCCAATCCGTTGAGTCTTTTGGTATGCCGAAGTTGGCAGGATCCACGTAGTATTTCTTCGGATTTAGCTCATACTGCCCCAGGATTAGCTCACGACGATTTGCTTTCGCCTCCTTCCACTTGCCTTCAGACTTCAGGCTGTCCTTGTTGTCATACTTGTAGTCTTTCCAGGCTTGCCGTGCCGCTTTGGCACTATCTTTTTGATAAAACTTGCGGTAGTTTTTGAACTTTTCTCTGGCATCTCCGGATTTTTCCACCTTTTTGAGGTGCTTGTCCGACACGTTGACATCAAACTTGATTTGTCCTGAAAGGGAGCCCATCAAGCATGAAAACAACAGAAAAGCTACAAAACGCACCTTTGGTTTAATTAATCCTGAATGCCATCCCCGTCATCGCAGTTAGCTAAGATGCTCACTCTGGCAGTCTTCACATTCGTGCCGCCACATCCATCGCTCACCGTCACCTTAACATCCCATGCACCATACGTTGTTGTTCCTCCTGTAAGGAAACTACGTGACAGGCTTACTGCAGACTGATCATTCGATGCGGTGATTGGTGACCAACTGCTGGCACCTACCTCCTTATACTCCCAGGTGTAAGTGAAGCCTGATGAGCAACTTGGCAATTCACCCGGAGTAGCGGAAACATTAACTGAAGACGGACTTCCATCCGGACAAAGTTCTGCCGCTGCCGGAGAGATACTCAAACTCCAGCTGGCTCCCCCTCCTGTTCCGTCATCCGGTCCACCAAGGCCACCACTACCACAAGCCACTACCTGGATGGAGCGCTCTTTTTTCAACTCCTGGTTGCTGCATAAATCTTTTACCGTAACCTTTACATCGATGGTGTAGTTTTCAGTAGCATGCTCATCAAAAGCAGTTAATGGAAGTTCCACTACTGTCTGTCCCACATCGCCAAAGCGTGTCCAATCGATACCGGGGCGTTTGTACTCATACATGACAAACTCATATCCTTCGTAGCACCGAGCACCGTAGCCAAAGCCATAAGTAAATTGACTGGAACCGCTATAGAATGTCCCGGTTTCCGTTTCAACATTATTTCCACCATCATCGTCTTGCAGGAATTCTTCCGTACCATGATCGTGGCAATATTCTACGCTAGTAGGGCCGCTAATCGTAAGATCTGCAATGTTGTCAAACACGGTAAGCGGATAGTTATCTGAAGTTGTGAGATCAGGGTGATCAAGATCTGTAACCGTCACATCTATATTGTATGTTCCTTCATTTGCATAGGTATATGTGGCAAATGCAGTACTAGAATCATCGTCTTTCCAAACAAATTGCGGGCTGCCATAGGTAGACCCAGTTAAATGGGCCTTAAGCGTGATTGGACTATTGGTGAGGTTATATCCTGCATTTCCTTGAATCTCTACCGAAAGTCCGGAATTGGATTCCCCCACCGTATTGTAGCGATATCTTTTGAGGATAGACCCGAAATGATCCTTTGTTAGGAGCAGTCGGTTTTGATCGTCGTAGACGTAAGACATTTCCTTTCCATTTGGATCAGTTACTTTTTTTAACCTGCCCAGACGGTAGTATTCATAAGAGGTCGTGCGCTTCAAGGATTCTACCCCCGGATCCACCGTCATGCTCGTTACATGTCCCCTGCTATCGTAGATATAACTTGTAACTATTCCATCCTGACCCGTTCGTGATGTCACCCACCCTTGATCGTCGTATGATACGGTAGAGGTAACCTCAAAATCATCTGGTTGAAATTCGTAATCAGCGTTTTTCAACTCAGGCAAAATGGCGACGTGACTTTCAAAAGGCAAAATCATTGCGTTCTCGTTTTTAAATGTCGTTAATGAGTTACCAGAAAACTTATACGCCGTTTCACCCGGCAAGAGTACTTTGCTTTCAGACTGAATTGGGACTGCGATCATGTTGATATTGACCATTTCATCCAGTACAGTCGGATCTTCAACAATGGTAATGTCATTCTTTTCAAATGGGTAATAAGTACGGCTTTTAGTTCCCTGAATTACCTGGCCATCGATGGTTGTCTCGCTCTCCACCAATGTTGGCAGTGTTTCAAACTCATTAGAATAACCATAATCGGTGCGTGTCTCGCTTATCAAATTACCTAAACCTGTGTCATCGTAGGTTCTGGAAATCGAGTAATCTAACTTGAGATTTCGTGTTGTGATATCATACTTAGAGATCACATACCAGAATTCAAGACTATTATCTGCAAAAATACCTGCGTTTTCATCTAAGTACTCTAAGTGAAATGAATGGTTAGAAACCGAAAAATCTGCTAAAGCATCATGAAGAAAATGATTTTCTACTTCACTTAACTTTTTACCAGCTTTATCATAGTTCGTTACTTTTTTCTCTATCCCGCGATCAAAATAAAGTAAGGTAGGTGTTGCATACGGAAATGCATTATCATCCAAAGCCTCATAGTCAATAATTGACGTCCCTTCTTCATTTAATACCGGTCTTGCCGTATAATCATCAAACGTATCCCGATAAGTATCTACTATAGCATAAGATTTGGTAGCATATTGAATGTCTCGATCCATGTCTCCTGTTCGGATGAATTCATGCACCGACTTAGCGCCACTGGTAACGTTATGCTCTTCAACCGTTCGATAGCCATTAGTAGGTCCATTTAAATCAAACACCAAGGTATGACTGCTCTCAAAAATGTGTGGGATCTGCTCTCCAACAACCTCATTGCGATCTTCAGGAACCGTAACAATGTGATCAGCTACATACTCAAAATCCAAGGGGTTGTATTCATCCAAATACGTGTAGGACATGTCAGAAACGGTTTGACCGTTTCCATCAAATATTTTTATACTGTCTACGCGTACTCCGCCATGCTCACCATGTATGCCGTAATAGAACTCTTTATAACCACCAGTTGGATAAATGACTTTGGTTAACATATTGGCTTTCGCGTACTCACTAATGCTTTTATCAATTCCAGGGAATGTGGTTCCATCAACTTCAGCCGGACCGTGCCAGGTATACATAGCTCCTTGATGTGGTCCTCCGTTGTAGTAGCCCCAATGATCGGTATAATAAGAATCCCTTGGGGGCAACTCGTACATGTCTGACCCGTCAGGATGGAAATACGTGTCATTGATGTATTCAAATTCTGAAACGGGAATACCGTCACGAATCACTCCATCCAGTTTGAGTCGGTAGCCTTTGAGTGGAACATAGCTTAAACCAAGAGGTGCTCCTTTAAAATATGAATCGGAAGAACTAAAGAAAGAATGATCCAACTCCGTGGTACTCACTATGGAACTTCCTTCACCAATGGACACCTTAGCAAGGCTCTTTCCATTTTCCAAATCATTACGTCCCCCATTGTAGTCAAATTTTATGTACCCTTTAGTAAAACCAATCCTGGAAATGAGTTTGGTCTCAATGGTCGATCTCTGAGTTACGAAGTTGTTGTGATAGTATTTATTGTGTTTATCAATTTTGTCATATGCGGATGATCCTTCACTGTGTGGGTTGTCGACCTCACCATTAAAATCCATGCAATCGTCACAGTTTTCCCCCGAATTTTTATCTTCCATACAATCCGCATAGAGGTTTAAATCAGAACTAGCAGGAACCATGCGATTGACTGTCTCCGTAGTGATGGTATTGGTGATATAAGTGAATGTAATTCCTTCATCTGCAGGAAGGTTAGGGTATTCAATTTTATCTAAATGCCACGTAGAGATGAACTCACGTTCATTCTTGTCCTGATATTCGTCGTTATTGAAATTGTCTTTAAAATTATTAGCTGTTTTTTCACGAGACCCATCTGTCTGACCAAAATAATACTTCGTTCCTTGTGTATCGGTAATAATAAAGTGAGATTTTAATTTATCCTCATAATGAAATTCAATTTTCACATCTGACGATGGTAGTGTTACAATGTCATTGGTGCTGTAGCTATCAGGCGTAATAAAAGCGTTATCCAACGCTTCATAGACATCATCGCAATCATCTAAGCAATCTCCAAGTTCACCGGCAGGCAATCCATCACAAGCAGCACGACAATCTCTCCGAAAGCTGCCATTTGACAATTCGAAAATGCTTTCAGAAAAAATGAATTTTCCTCCTCCCTCCGGGGAAGGTGAAAAAAGAATACATCTTTTTGTAAATCAAATTTTTGCTCACCAATTGCAATGTTGCGCACGGTTTGGTAGTTAAGTTCTTCTGAAAATGGCGCATGCTCATCCGGCTGATCACGAACAATTCGTGTGATGGAACCTCCAGCGGAAAGCTGCCAACCCAGACCTGCAACACCTGAAATCTCTTTGACTTTAATGCCTCAACCCGTGTACTGGAGACCAACTGGAACTGAAGCACCATTGTTTGCAGTGGCCTCGTATAAAGGAATGGAAACGGTCGCAACTCCATTGTAGAGGTTCACCGGCGTATTGATACTTTTGATAAGGGATGCTGCATCCGGTGAAGGCATCACTTGCGCAGATAACGAAATGCTTAAAATGAATAAGGCGAGTGTAAGTATTTTTTTCATTGCTGAAATGGGTTAATATCTATTTTTTGGTTGGTGATTTTGTTGGTCTAATAGCTAATTATTTTTGAATAATTGACACACAAGTTTCTCCTTCGGTACTACTTTATTATTGAAATATTTTTCCTAACAATATCAATGTTTCTGGATAGTTCATTTTGTATTTTCTACTCATTTTAATTCTACTTTCTAGTTATTTACAAATTACTCCTTAAGACCTTCCACGCTTGAAGACTTGTGTCACAAGAGATGAAAAAAACCCCTTTTGCGTTCTTTGGCTACTCCTGTGATTTGATCTGTGATTTTATCTATTCTTGGTGATAATAAACATGTTAGAATAATTTCTTCACCCGATTTTAATATAATTCTAGCATAGTTATAATATTCCATTGTGCTAAAAGGAATCCCTCCCTTATCAAGGCTGGCTGACTTGTATACAATTACTTTTTTTATTTCTGAAAATTGATAATTATTAGATACTCCTTTCTTCGTAATCTTTAGTGAATGATTTTCAATTTCAACAACTTGTCCGTAATTAGTTATCCAATACTCCAAGTGCAAATAGAATGAGGGGATTATAAATAAACTAAATAGTCCAAAACCAACTAGAGTTCCTTCTAAGTCAAATCCTAAGAAATAACATATCACAAAATATAAGATGGAAGTTTGCCACGTAAATGCAGTGACTTTAATGTGATTAGATAATGTAATTGAGAACTTCACCATGCCTTACCCCATTATCTAAACCCTCTAAAACCTGACCAATTCCCTGTTGGCATCGCACTTCTTATTGCCGGAATAAATGTGTTATTCCACATATCATAGACTTGTTCACCGAGCCACCATGATCCAGATATAAGCGCTCCGGCAGCAGCTCCAAAGGGACCACCATACACTGCTCCAACTCCTATTGAAGCACCGATCGTAACTCCAGCACCTGTTGCCCTGTAAGCAAAGCGTTGCGTTGTTATTTGGCCACTTCTCATCGAATAATAATCAAATGGGACGCTCGCTATAGTACCTGCCGTACCAAGTCTACCTAGTCCAACCCTTAAAAACCCTAATCGTGAAGATATTGATAAAGCCCTGCTAAATGCTAAAAAACGTGCGCCTGTCCATTGATTTCCACCCCAACCTATTCTATACCATTTACCATTTAACCCACGCCAATGCGAACCAGAAACACCAGTTACTAAAGAAGATTGACTAATAGCTCCTACTGCACCTGCCCCATACCCAGCAAGGTTGCCCCCAGTTCTAGCTGCTTCTACAAGAGCATTATAACACTTACATTTTTCTCGATAAGTTTTCGGGTCTGTTAAGTCATGAAGAGCGTGATTAGCCCCAGCAACAATCGCGCTAGAAGCAAAACCTTCCAAAAAAGAACCACCACTCAACCCTGATATGCTACCTCCAAATAAAGAAGATGCTCCAATCATATGAGCTTTATTCGCCTTGGCGCCTGACAAGGTAGATCCCATAATACTGCCGCCGAACCCAGCTGTAAATCCTCCAAGTGATGGATCATTTCCAAATGCTGCTCCCACACCTTGTTGAGTTACCCCATGTGTAAATGCCCTACCAATTTCTTTGGACCAATCAAAACCATTTCCAACTTTTTTAGCGGCCTCACCAAATACGCCTGTACCTCCAAGAGCTTTACCGACACCTCCTGCAACTGCCCCACTAACAGCACCCATGCCAATTGAGTTGCCAAAAGCACCCCAATCCCAGTTACCGCTAAATGCTGCTTGAGCAGAATATGAGACGGCACCTGTTCCTGCTCCTATTACAGCGCCTGAAAAAATTCCAGCTAGCAATTTGCTACCAAAAATAGCTGTGATTCCAAAAATCTCCCCATTCGGATCCGTACCAAAATGTGGCACATTCCCCATTCCTGTATATGGCGAACTAAACTGTCCTGCCGGATCTACTGCAAAGAAACGTCCCAATACCGGATCGTAGTTTCTACTTAAAAAATCATAGTACCCCGTTAAGCTGTCGTAGCTCGCATAGCTGCTTTGGTAAAGCAGTCCCGGATCAATGTATCCCGAGTTTCGCCAGCTGTTACTTGTTGGCAATCCAAACGGATAGAAATCATTTACCTGAGATACTTTGAAACTTCTTGTAGCACTGCTATGCGTAATCTTCAGGTCATCAAAGAAGACGTCTTTATCTTCATTGGTTTCGTTTACCAAATACACAAATAAGTATCCCGGTTCATTGAAGGTCAACGTTCCGGATTCATATTTGGCAAACTTGTCCAGACTGGCGCTGGTCACCGCCTGATAGCCCGTACCCTCTTCTTTAAACGTGTAGCTCGCATCAAAAAAGATGTATTGTACGTAGGCACGCGGTTCGTTGCTGTTCGCATCTTCGTTGGCAAACAAGAAGCTGCTAGGCGAAGCCAAGGCATTGGTCAAGGCGGATGCATTGTTTTCCAGTCCTGTACCTGCACTTGCACCTCCAAAAGCGGTGGCTATTGCAGATGAAATGCTACCTACAGCTGTGTTGGTGGTAAAGGCATTGTTGTATTTGGCCCATATTTCAATAGCTACTTCATCACCATTTGCAATCGTTAAGACTTTCGCCGGACCTACTTCCCTACCGGCAATGGTACCATTTAATGCCACACTTCCTTCACCTAGCGGAGTATGATTTTCGGCTGTGCTTCGTATATCATCGTTCGGGAATTGGAAATAAGTTTTCTCGTAATCTATACGAGAAGGTTCCATTGTTGCTATATACACATTACGATCCGGTAGATCTCCAAATGCTACCCGGTTGTTGCCTTGATGGTCGGTATAGAAATACTCGTGATGGTATTCTCCATTTTGTTTATATGCACGTCCTTCATCTGTAAACACTTGATTGATTGCATCATCCAGGTATTCAACTGCTCCAATGTAATCCACCTTTGCAATGGAATTATCGTCAGCGTCCAGCACTTCCTTCGCTAAACGATTACGTGCCGCATCGTAGGTATACGAAACCTTTGTACCATCCATAAACTGAATTGATTCTACTAATTGCAGGTGGTTGTAAGTAATCTTTTCTATTTCCTTGTTGAAATCCTCAACCATGTTCCCCATCGCATCATACTGATACTCAGTAACAATACCTCCTGATTCCATGCGGTTGTCAAAACCAACAGCGTTGTCCGGACTGGTACTGCTATCGTCTACACTCTTCAGTTTGTTGGAGTGATCTTCGTATACATAGCTCAATTGATCTACCTGATCTCCGTCTGAAGTTCTGTTCAACGATTGAATGTTGCCATTATCATCATAGCTACCTACAGACATGGAATAGGCATTTGCATTGGCTGCATCGTTTAACGAAGCCCCCGTCCCATAAACGGTAGACTTCAGTCGATTTTGCTTGTCATAAACAAAACCAATCCCCGTTTTATCGAAATCACTTGTTCCGGCTGGGTTGTTATTTGCATTCCAAACCATGGCGTTTACCATCCCATCAAAACGCGCAGTGGTGTTGGTGTTGTTAATGCTTTGCGGCGTTTCGTAATAGTATTCCATCCCAAACAAGTCATCCTCTCCATCGCTCAGGTCTGCATCATTGATGCGTGTCAATGCACCACGGATGTCATATCGGTAATCAATGGATTGCAAGAACGCCGTACTGCCTTCCTCCTGATGTACGTTTTTTTCCACCAGCTCTCCCAGGATGTTGTAGTTGTAAGATGCCACCAAAATACGCGGATCATCGTCGATTGTCTGATACGTTTCCAGCAACTCACCATTGTGGGCATACACGTATTCACTCAGAATGGTTACCTCTTCATTGATTACACCCAAATCATCTTTGCTGTGGTGTTCCAACACCATTTGTTGTAACTCTCCTTTCCAATCTTGCTCATTGCTCAGTCGATCCGTTCCGCCTTTGTGGTTTTCGGTTATGGTCTGGACCACTCTCCCTCTCTCATCATAATACACTACGGTATTTAACTAGGTATTCGTACCCAAAATTTTCACTTTGCTACCGGTAGATCCTCCAATAATCGCAGTGTATGGCATGTCGGCGGCTACTTCGTCAAATTCAGGACCGGCTACCGCTCCACTTGCAAACGTGATGGTAACGCCCGGACGTTTTGCATACTTTCCATTATGTTCGTAATCACCTGTTGGTGGATCTTCCCCTGGCAATGTCTGTCGATTGTCCTCAATCAATAAATCTTCTGTAAGCAGGGTATATCCTTCAGGTCCCCAGCCAAAGTGATCAAAGCCTGTCGGGTTTGTTAGACCAAAATCGTGTCCTTCAGCATCCCATCCTGCAACGTTAAGGAAATCATAGTTGTCAAAATAGTTGACCGTGTAGATGATCATTTGGTCAGCTCCTGCATAATCCGAGGATTTCGGGAAGGCTGTATCGTTTGAATATCCTTCCGCATTGATGCCATCCCAAACTTCGAATCGAAGGTTGTCGGTCTGAATCGCACCAACAAAATCACTAAGCGTCTCTCTATTCCTATCGTCCAAAATCTCCCCTGACATGATCTCACGGTTCAGTGCATCGTATTTGTAGTACGTCCAGTAGTTGTCGCAATTCTCCCCATCATTGTCACAATTTTTTACTTGCGCAGCATGACGTGTTAGCACCAGCCTGTTCCAGTGGTCATACACGTATTCTACCCATCCTGCTCCCGGCGCACGTTCCTGAATGACACGCCCTTTGTCATCATAAACATACTGGAAGGCAAGCTCATCGACTTGTGCCTGTGTAGGTGCTGCAATCTCCGCAAGTCTTGGCGGAATCATAAATACCACACGTCCAAAATCATCGTAAACGTTGTACGACCCTACCCACTTGTTTTGATCTTCGTCAAACACCTGTGAGGTAATGGCAAGTCCGCGGGTATCTGTTAGCGATCGTGACTGTCGCCCCTCGACATCTGTAACTAAAGAAATGGATAACTCTTTCGCTCCGTAGGTTTCAATGTTGCTATTGTTTACATAATGTCTTGGAAGGCCATTGTGTACTTCCCACTTTATTACCGGCGCATGGATACTTGAAGCGTTTCCTGTAAACTGTGAGGGATTGAATACATCGTAATAGTAACTGGTCTTTTTATCCCCGGAATGCCATGCTACACCCGGTGCAATGACGGATTTAACTCTACCACGTGCATCCCACTCCGTTTTGGAGTATGGTTTGGTATCATGTCCAATATCTGCATGAGCAGATGTAGCAGGATCATAAAAGCTTAGCTGCTCTGTTTTAGCGGTACCTGGTTCAAGGTATTCACCCGGAACCGGCTTTACTTCCATATAAGGTAGGTAAGAATATTCTTCCCTTCCCTCATCGTCGTATTCACTGAACTGAATTACATCTTCATAGTTCGAACCCGCCTGGACCGCAATGCTCACACTCGGTCTACCCAATCCATCAGAGTAGGCATAAGAAGTAGCTTTATCATCCGTGTTTAGAATCGAAAGCTCATATTCGGAGCTCACAGGAACCAATGGAACTTCGGTTCTCACAAAGTTTTGATCCATCGATGGAGGGATGTTACAGTTGGTGTAGAAACTGAATGAAACCTGGTTGGTCTCATAGTCCGTAGTGGTACACGGCTGATCGTATCTTACGAAATAGCTATATCCTTCCTGCACATTGATGGACTTTGTATCAGAAATCTGTCCAAAATCAATTTCGCTTGCCCCCTTTACTCCAATCAAATGGGTACCATCTGTATTTACTCCTGCCGCCGGAGCATAGGTAAACTCCAGGTATTCTTCCGGGCAAATCGTTTCACCAGTTGCTGAAAGTGTACCAATATCTGTTATCACATTGTATGCCGTCAATGTAATCGGATCAGAATCAAACCATTCGCCACCATTTGAGCGAACTTGCCGTCTGATCTGAGTATCAGAATTCAATGGTTGAGACGTTGCGTAGTTTTGGAAACCTGCACCTGTTACTAAGGGTATCCAGGTAGTCCCATTAAAGAATTGCCAACGGTATTCGTAGGCTCCAGTGCCTCCACTTGCCGGCGTACCGTCTATTTGTCCCGGCACATCACCCGCACAAACGATACCCACAAAGGAAATTGATCCCGGTTTTACTATCGGATCAACGGTGATTGGCGCTGAATACTCAGACTCTGCAACTGCACCATATGCTTTAACTCGATAATAATATCTAGAGCCGTCCACTAATCCAGAAATGAATTTATCATCATGTGCTGCTCCATTGAGCGTGTATTAAGCCAGTACAACTGAAAAATCTGCAACATTCGATAGTTGAAGGGTATAAGCCGTAGCGCCCAAAATAGGTTGCCAGTTCGCCGTAAAAGACGTTTCTGATAAATTCGTTTCTTCCAAAACTACTGGTACTTGCATCGCAGAATTTGCAGTGATCTGCTGAGAAAATAGCGAAGAAATATCCTCACCTACCGCTTGAACTTTGTAGTAATATTGAGTTCCTGTAAACAATCCAATTACATCTTCTGAATTGCTTGTTACTGATTTAGGCCCATAACCATCTATCACATTTCCAGCACCGTAATCATTAGATACGCTTGTCACCCATAAGTTATAAGATTGCGCACCGGGCACAGCATCCCAATTTGCGGTAAAGCCATCCGCTACTGGATTACTTGCAGCTGTGGCAGTAGGAATGTCTATGATAGTCGTTACTGTTCTTGGGGCCGAATACGCTGAAGTCTCTGAAGTACCTACTGCCTTGATGCGGAACGAGTATGATTTCCCTATTTCAAGACCGGTTAAATTTATGCTGTTACTTGCTACCGATAGATCATCATATCCGGCCAGCAAGTTTGCAGATGAAAAATCATCAACAACTTTGCTCACCTGAAGTAAGTATGAATCTGCATCCGGATGTGCATCCCAATTCAGCGTTAATCCCGTCGTTGATTGATTGGATGCTGATGCTGTAGCCGGTGGATCAATGGTGGTGTGGGCTGTGATCTCATCTAATGAATATCCTGAAGCAATATCCGGACCTCTTGATTTAACTTTATAATAAAAGGTTTTACCCGAAGGAAGGCCCGTAACGTTTGCACTTGTATTGGTATAAGAAGCGCCATCGTATCCTGCTACCAAATTTGCAGCACTGTAATCACCACTTACGGTGGTTATGTATAACAAATATGTCTCAGCACCGGTAACAGCGCTCCAATTTGCAGTAAATCCATCAGATGTATTGGCAGTTTCTTCTGCAACTATAGTCTTAGAAATGTAGGTATTCGCTGTTATGCTTGATGAAAACCCGTTGGACTGGTAGTGAGAGCCAACAGACTTCACCTTGTAATAGTATTTTTTTCCCCTTGTAAGGCCTGTCAATTCATGTGAGGTTCCTGTCACTGAATAGCCGTCATAATTCGTTAAATGTGTAGAAAAATCATCTTCCTCAGAAACATACAACAGATAAGAAACGGCTCCGGTAACTGATTGCCAATTAGCTGTAAATTTTTGGTTTCCTTTATTGCTTTCTTCCAGTGCAGTCGGCGCAGAGATGGTTGTGTTCGCAGTAATATTGCCTGAGTTAGATGAGGTAATGTCTGCTCCTACTGCTCTCACTCGGTAATAGTAACGTTTTCCCGGAGTTAGTCCTGATACGGTACGGCTCGTGTTTGAAACCGATTTATTATTATAACCGGATACCATGCTGGTGAAACTGTTATTCGTGGCCACATCCAACCTGTACGAAACTGCACCAGATACTCCATTCCATCGCGCTTTAAAGGACGTATTCGTTCGTGTATTCTCCTGAAGCGCTGTTGGAGCGTTGATAAGCGTATTTGCTGTTATGGTATTTGAATTTCCAGAGACCGTACCACCGGAATCTTTGGCTCTTACCCGGTAGTAATAATTTTTTCCGGGAGTCAAGTTCAACACTGAATATACTGTTGGTGGGGGGTCTCCATCAGGGCCTTGTATGCCACCGCCGCCGGCATTGGTACCTGCAATCTCCACATTATTGTAGGCACTAAGAATGTTGCTGAAATTACTATCTTCTGCAACGTCCAGGTAGTAGTATGTAGCACCGGTTACTGCATTCCAATTGGCATTGAAGCTCAACGTAGTCTTCGAAGACTCCTCTGTAGCCACAGGAACAGATGAACTTCCACCGCCACCATTGTTTCCGCCACCATCGTCACCACCTCCACCTATAGGATCGATTGGATCGATACAATCACCATTTGCATCAGTCACACATCCATCATCATCCGGTGGACAAAGGGCACACTGTGCGGATGCCTGATAGCATCCCAAAACAAAGAAAAATGTAAGTATAGTGGTGAACTTAGAAATATTCATTCGGCTAGTCGGTCTTAGTTAGATGGTGATTTTTTAAGCAAGTATTGGTGGAAGAGTGCATTCGAATTAGGATCAGCAACAACTGTTAGCTTAACTTCCGTAGCATTTACGAACTCCATTGGGTATTCAAGGTTGGCTCCTTGATTGAAAGTAAGTTTTAGCTGGTTAGACTCTATCACCCATCGTCCATCATAGTACTGAGCACCATTGGTTCCCATTAGAAAGGTTGAATCCGGATTAAAAATGAATCGCTGATCTAACAGTTGCGTCTGTAGCTGACTCTGGCCTTCTTCGCTCAATGTATCATATTGAACCATGCGGCCACTTGTTACAAGATCCAATGTTTCGTCAAAATCAATGGTCCAGGTACCATGTAGATTCGAAGACTGGGCAAAACACATATTGCCAGAAAGTAATGCCGTAAGCAATACTGCGGTGAGTGTAAGTTGTTTCATAAGTAAAAGTTGGTGACTACAACATGCAATATTATCAGGTGATAATCAGAGAAAAAAGAATGTTACCAAAATTTAATTTTGGTTAACTCATTTAGCTATTAATCACTTAAATATTACTAAAAACCAATACGTCGGGCAGGATGATTCCACGAAAATATGAATTTGGAATCAAATTCCAATTATCAGATGATAATTATTAACCCTTTCTGGGGATAAATAAATGGAAACCATACAGCATAATTAACACGCTCAATATTTTTAGACTAATCTAAATTTTTGTTTTGCTTAAACTAATTTATAGTTTTGCATAGTCACAAGGATTAGATTCGTGAGAGCACTATTTGCAAGTCTTATTTTACTATCCCTCCAGCTTAACGCGCAGGAGTCCCTAAAGGGAATCGTGTATGTAGATGGTGAGGCATTTCCTGGTGCTACTGTGCAGTTATTGGATACAGAATTTGGCACCATAACAGCCCCTGATGGCTCATTCTTGTTAAAGGGCATTTCGGCAGGTACTTACACCCTTGAAGTACGGTCTGTAGGTTTTAAGGTATTAAGACAAGAAATACAGGTTCCATCCAATAGCTCATTGGATTTTTCGCTAGAGGAAAGCACGCTTACGATGGACGAAGTGGTTGTCACAGGGACCATGTCCCCTACTTTCGTCTCTCAATCTCCAGTGAAGGTTGAGGTAGTAACCGCAAAGCATTTAAACACCTACATCCCAGCTGCCTCCACAAGTGTTGTCGAAGGCATCTCCTTAGTTAACGGTGTACAGGAAGTTGTTGCATGTGGCGTTTGTTTCACCAATAGCATCTCCATCAACGGCTTACCTGGTCCATATACCGCCATTTTGATGGACGGATCACCGATTTATGGCAACCTGGCTTCAGTTTATGGGTTGAATGGCATCCCAAGCATGATCATCGATCGCTTCGAGGTAATCAAAGGACCTAGTTCTACACTTTACGGTTCTGAGGCTGTCGCAGGGGTGATCAATATTATAACTAAAGATCCTGCTCAACAGCCGTTATTTTCTGCGGACATCATGGGCACCTCCTTCCTTGAGTCTTTTGGTAATTTCTCTTTAGCTCCGCGGATCGGAAAGAGCACTGGATTCATAGGCGTAAACTATGCTTACAGCAATGCATTTGATGATCGTAATGAGGATGGTTTTGGTGACAATATCAACCTGGATCGAATATCCTTATTTTCCAAATGGAACATCTATAGAAACTCCGGAAAGAAGTTTACGCTTTCAGGTAAGTACTTTTATGAAGATCGAAGAAACGGAGTAGAAGAATTTCTTACCAATCGAAATTATCGTGAGTTAAGAGGTAATGAACAGGTTTATGGTGAAAGTATTTTTACAAATCGTTTCGAACTATTTGGCACTTATGAATTTGATTTTTCTGAGAATATACGAGTTGATTATTCATTTAGCACCCATGATCAAGACAGCTATTATGGAGCAGATTATTATCGAGCTTCACAGGATATCATTTTTACCAACCTCGTTTGGAACAAAGTAGTAAACAAGCATAGTCTAACCACAGGTATTACTTCTCGCTATCAATCGTATGATGACAACACGGTGGCTACAGAACAAAACGGAGAAAATGTGCCTGATAATCAATACACACCCGGAATATTCATTCAAGATGAATGGAAGGTCTCGGATCGATTCACCACATTGGGAGGCTTAAGGCTGGATCATTATGAAAATCATGGGTTGATTCCTGCTCCTAGACTAAGTCTCAAATACAAACCTTCTGAATGGACCACATTGCGATCCAATTTCGGCACAGGATTCCGAATAGTCAACCTTTTCACAGAAGACCATGCATTTGTCACCGGTCAGCGTGAAGTAATCATTGAGGAATCATTGAAGCCAGAGGAATCCTATAATTTCTCGCTAAACCTTAATCATATCTACACGATTGGGCAAAGTCAGGGAATGTTGGATGTCGACGTATTCTACACCTACTTCACGAATAAGATCACTCCTGATTATGAGAACGAAGGTCAGATCAGATATGCCAATACCAACGGGTTTGCAGTAAGTAAAGGAATAGGTTTTAATCTCCAGCAAGAGATGGTTTTTCCACTTGCATTCAACCTTGGCTTCAACTTACAAGATGTATCTGAAACTGAAGACGGGGTAAAGCGAGACATTGAATTTGCTCCAAAGTGGACTGGAGTGATCACGGCTAATTATCAGATAAAGCAATGGAAAACAACCATAGGCTACACTGCTCAAATTACTGGTCCAATGGCTCTCCCTGAAGTCTTCGATCTTGATGTAAATGGAGATCCCTTACCCAATTCAAGACCAACCTCTTCGGATGCTTTTGCCATTCACAACCTGCAAGTAGCAAAGGATCTGCAAAAAGGTTGGTCCATTTACGGAGGCACGCAAAACATCTTTGACTTTGTACAACCATGGTCTCCGCTTACAGGTGCAAACGATCCTAATTCCAGCACAGGCTTTAGCTCCAGCTTTGATACCGCCTATGCCTATGCACCCATCGTGGGACGGAAGATTTATTTAGGTATTAGCTGGCAATTGAAATAATCAAAAGCAGTTTTTATCCATTTTTTGATAGGTGTTTTTCAATTCATCTTGTACAACTACAGCAAGACCGTCCGTGGTAGCTACATCCAAATCATCAGAAATTTTGATGGATTGATAACTCCACCCTTTAGGTAGATCTAGCCTATCTCCAAGGGTTTCAAGGTCATCCAACCCCAGATCCTTATCTACTATCTGACTATACGACTGCATGATGTAGCAATCACCTTCTGACGACTTAAGAATCTGAACAGTCCTTCCTGCTTCAAAGTGAAAGATGGTGCTTCTTTTTACCTCTACTCGTTCATAAGCCTTTTTGCGACGGAGCGGCATGCTAAGCGACGCTACTTTGGTCATTTCTAGTCCAGCTAGATTGGCTGCACAAAATTCGAGTGACTCACCCCCTAGTTTTGTAGCTCTATCCATCAACATATACCTTGGACCATTAGCAATCGCTTTGAATACATCATTAGAATCTGCGAGTTTGTCCAGATCAATGGCGTCCCAAGTCTCCTGAGAACAGTTATTGCACCTCATCGTAGAGTACACATCAACCTCCAACTTAACTCCTTTGAAATCTGCCAGAAGAATCTCACAGTATCTCATATTATAAAGTGGACCAGTCGTTTCCTTTATCACATCCTCTTCTTTAGGATCCCCACCTTGTATAGAAATTCCCAGTAGCACTATGCTAATTATTTCTTGCATCATCATAACTTTTTCATAAAAGAACGGGCTATAGCGTGTCACAAGAACAGAATTGATGCGGAAACAGCTATTTTCCAAATTCAGGCTGACAATTCAACACTCAATTTTTTGGAATAAACGAAAAAAGACGATCCAAAAGACCGCCTTTTCAAACATTAAATAGTCAAACGTATCTTATTCTCGAACAACCGTAAATTCTAAGCTATCCACCGCAAATGCTGTGAATATGCCTAGTCCATTGTTAATATTTGATGGTGGTTCATTTAGGTCTCTCGAATCTTGAGTTGCACTATTGAAGAGCTCTACATACTCTTCATTTACACTGTAGACCTTGGCTACATGTCTACCATATGTTTCTAAAGCGATACCGATAATATTAAATGACGTTTCTTCTGAAGGTGCCGAGATAAACCTGAAGGATGAAAGTAAATTCTTACTTTCCTCTGGCACCCCTTCGGGAATGATCGGGTCCAGTTCCTCTTCTTGAGTTTCAATTACCACGAAATATGATCTACCCGGGACTCCATCCCACGTAAAAGTTGAGACCTCATTTTCAAACAAGTCAGCTATTTGTTGCCTCAAAGCAAAACTGAGTGTCAGCGTTGGAATTACTAGTTCTGTTCGGCTTAAGTTCAAATCAATTGGCTTTTCAGGAACGATCGTACTTGCAGTGGCAACGGTTCCCTGATACTCAATTTCTATTTCATAAGTAGCTCCCACTTGTATACTGGCACCACTTTGATCAGCATACTTAAATGCAAGGGAATTATAGTCCAAGAGAATCACCTCATTGTTGGCTATTATCCTAACATCTGCATCACTGATTGGAATGTCTACCAACGTATCATCCAATCCGATCGTCTCTTTCACCATAATATCATTAATTGGGAAGTCTGCGGTAATAAATCCCTCTACGACAAACTGATCAGCATTGGGTCTCTCCAATTCTTCGCATCCCATCAAAAAGATCACTAGTGTTATTGTTAGCAAATTTTTCATGTTGTCAAAAGTTTACAGAGAACAATAAGTTTGGTGTAAATCCGAGGTAAGTAATCTCATTGATTAATGGTGGTGACTGTCCAAAGTCATATTCTGTGTACCAAATGTTGCGTCTACCAAGCAGGTTGAATAAGGACAGCCCCAATCTGGCATCTGCTTTTTTAATTTTGAAATCGCAATTAGCTGAAAGATCTAAACGAACATATGCTGGATTGAACGAAGAGTTTCGTGCTCCTAAACCTACGTATTCAAGGGTCCGACCATCTAGCAATTCAACATCGTAACGATTTGAAGGCTGAGAAAATGGCTTACCTGAACCATAAATAAAATTGGCAGCAAAATTCCATTGACCTACTTCCAACGAATGGACCATTTTAAATTCATGCTGTTGATAATGTAGCGGTCGATAAGCAAATCCATCATTCAAATCGGGGAATGTATTTTGTATATCACTCAGCGTATAGGAAATCCAACCAGTATACCTGCCTTGAGTTTTCTGAAGAAGTATCTCAACTCCTTTAGCTACGCCATCACCAATTCTAAATAGCTCCTCGACCGAATCATCCACTCCTCTTCTAAATTGTAGTGAGAACTCAGTGATTCCATCTAAATTCTTATGGTATGCTTCGACATCAATCAACCATGTATCCCATTTGTAAGATGCTCCGCCCACAAAATGCTCTGCCCTACCAATGTCAATGATATCTTCGTCTGCCAGTAGCCAAAATTCTCTTGACCCTTCAGATATATTCTGATTCACAATTTGATTCGCAAATTGATAGTGCCTACCGTAGGCTCCTTTTAACTTCAATTTTGAAGTTACATCATAAGAAACGTTGAATCTAGGTTCAAAAAGAACATCATCAGCAAATTCATAATTCGTAAATCGAACGCCGGTTGTAAGGGTTAACTTCTCTATTTTACTTTCATTGGAAGCATACGCAGACCAATACGTTGTTTCTTGCGAACGATCTAATAGCACCACTGTATCGTCCCGAATGTTGTCATATTCAATTTGATTGTTGGTTACTGAAAAGCCAAATTCCAGTTTCGACTTTAAGCTTATCTGATATTCCAGGTCAGCACGAATACTCAGGTCGATTACACTGTTGTCTTCCAGGGTCCTCCGGTCACAATCAAAAATAACAGAGTCAGTCTGTGTGATTATTAGGTTCTCATCCCTTTCATAGTTGCTAAAATATTCTGATCCTGCTACAAGAAAGTTGGTATAAATCTGTGGGTTCCATTGTCTTGACCACTTCGTAGAAGCCCCAATATTGCCCCAATCTGTAAGCTCTTCAAGTGTATAATTGAAGGCGATTTCTTCAGTAACATTGTCAAAAAAGTTCTGAGATTCATCCAAAAAATCTTTTCCGCTGTAGGTACTTAGCGTAATCATGTCCTTGTCTGAAGGCCGATAAGAGAGCTTGGAATTCCAATCAAAAAAATAAAAGTCAGGCTCCGTGCTGATATTGGTAGCATTGGCTAGCTGATTGTTGCTTAAGGACTCCTGATTGGACAAACTACCAATCAAGTCTTTGTAAAGACCGCCTTTTAAGATCTCAGAATATGACCTCCTGCCTGCAATAAACAAGGATACTTTCTTCCCAATCGGCATTTCATAATATCCTCCAGCACTAAGTAAGCTAAGATTAAAGCCTCCTTGCCTTTTCTCAAAACTTCCTGTTTTACCGGTTAGCTCTACTACCCCGGACATTCGACCTCCATATCTTGCAGGGAAAGCTCCGCGAAATAATCGAACGTCCTTAACTGCATTTGAATTGAATGCACTAAAAAATCCAAAGAAGTGATCTACTTTGTACACGGTCATTCCATCAAGGATTGTGAGGTTTTGATCCGGCGTTCCTCCTCTTATGAAAAGTCCGGATGAACTTTCACTGGTGCTACTAACTCCAGGCAACATTTGCAATGACCTAAAGATATCAGGCTCACCTACACTGGGAAGCACTGATATTTGTTTCGTTGAAAGCGTAGTAACACTTGTTCCAGCGGAAGCATCAAAAATTTTATTGGCGTTTGCAGTAACAACTACTTCTTCCAGTTCATTATCAATCGGATCCAGTTCGATAATCAACTCTTGATCATTAATCACTTCTACTTCAACTGTGGTATATCCAACATACCTTATTTCGAGCACTAGCCCATCGGTATTGACGTTTACCAAACTAAAAAATCCGTCTACATTAGAAACTACTCCTGCGGTAGTCCCCTTGATCACAACCGTGGCAAACGGTAAAGGTTCTTTGGTACCTCTTTCAACCACCTTACCTGAAATTGTGCTCTGAGCCTGCACACAAAAACTGAGCAGTAGCCAAAAGAGCAACCCAGTTGATTTCCATATATTTTTTTGATGCGAGTTCATTCAGGACTAAATCATTGTTGGTGCTAATTTTCTAATTTGAATATTTATCTCCGATCCATTTCTTGCAGAAACATGTTATTTAACAATTGAAGCGTCTTAATTTAAAGTGAATCATATTCAATAGTCAGCCCACCGTTTGAAGTGAGTAGCTTTTTCCTTACTTACAATTACAGAGGTGTAGGCTTCAGGCTTCACCAGTAAAATAAGTCTTCCGTTAAAATATGGTTCAATTTCAAAAATGGAGGATCTTGATACTAAAAACTGCCTATTTGCTCGATAAAACTGAACCGGATTTAACTGTTTCTCCAGATCATCTAAAAAGAACTCAATCAGATACTCTTGTCCATCTTTCATTCTAAGAAAGACGGCTCGTTCCTTTATGTAGAGGTAAGCGACATCTGCTACATTAATCATCTTCATCTTGTGCCGATAAGAAACGAGAAAACTCGAACGATACTCAGAAGGCCTTAGCTCTTTGGCAACTTCCTGTATTCGATGAATTATTGATGATTCATTGTCAGATAATTTCTGCTTCAAATACTGTTTTACCGCAGTTTCTAAATCATTTGGATCTATGGGTTTAAGTAGGTAATCAACACTATTTACTTTAAATGCCTTTAATGCAAACTCATCATAGGCTGTCGTAAAAATTACTGGGCAAGGGACATCTATTTGATTGAAAATCTCAAAACTAGAGCCATCAGTCAATCGAATATCAAGAAAAATAAGATCTACATTCGGAGAAGAACCTAGCCATTCTACTGACTCAGAGATGCTTTTACAGATAGCTATAATCTCGAAGGAAAATTCATCTAATCGAGACAATTCTTTCTTGAGACGACTTACCGCTGAATCCTCATCTTCTACAATCGCTATTTTTATCAATTCAGTCATCAACCATTTTTTAAGGGTAATCTTACCACATACATATTGTTCTCCACACCATAGTTTATTGGACGAAGCAAAGCGGTAAACCTTTGTTGCAAATTTCTTAACCCAACCTTCTCACTATGCTCTGGATAGGATTTGATATTCACTTTATTCGAAACTATGAGATGATCCTCTTCTAGCTTGATGCCAATTGCCAAAGGCTTTTCAACAGTGGCCTCATTATGCTTCACCGCATTTTCTACAAGAAGTTGCAGACTAAGCGGAGGAATTAAACTGTCCAATTTGTCTTCATCTATTACTATAGATAAGTCAATCGAATCGTTGAAGCGTATCTTCAAAAGTCTCCAGTAATCATCCAAAAATTGAAGCTCATCTCTTAGTTGAATAAAATCCAACTTTGAACTTTGAAGAACACTCCGATATAGGTTTGAAAAGTTGCGTATATACCCACTTGCGGCCTTACTATCTTCTTCTACTAAGTCGAGTAATGTATTCAGACTGTTGAATAAAAAATGAGGATTTATTTGCTGCTTGAGTGTTTCTATTTGAAATTTTAAGTTGTCTGCCTGTAAGGACAAATTATGCATTTTGAGTTGAGCGTGCATTTTTTGAGCTCTGAACACTCTTAGTGTAACATTGAAAATTACTGTAGCTAATGATATTCGAAACATTACCAACCAAGAAGGTAGATTGGGATCTACGGCTCTAAAAGAATGAATTAAACCAATAGCTGCAATTAGCATTGCATTGGCTACAATGAGTGAAGCATTGAGACCTATCCACCTTTTTAATAGGTAGTCTTTATTTAAAAGCCAGCGATTGTAGAACCAAATTCCAAGCAGAAACATGGAAGAAGTGACATAGCTAGCAAGAATGTAAACTCTTTTATGTCCAGTCATATCTACCGGGCTATTGATGTAACTAAGAGCAGGCACAAACAAGGCTAGAACAAATGGCAGGTATTTCTCAGCGCGAGACATACACGAACGTACCAATAAAATCCAATAGCAAAAAAATAAGCAGGTCGAACCTGCTTAATTAATAGCTAAAGCTTTTATAATTCGAATAAGGCTTCAGGTTTATATTAAAATCCGATAGCAGCACCAAAACCAATAAAGAAGTCTGGTGAAATGTCTGACAGGCCGAATCCTCCTGAAAGGTCCAGTTGGAAATTATCTTTAGCGAGATAAATCACCCCTGTATTGAACCTGTGATCAGATACTCCATCTTGAAAAAAGCCATATGGCTCAGCAAAGA
Organism: Ekhidna sp.; assembly: GCF_963691765.1. GTDB lineage: Bacteria > Bacteroidota > Bacteroidia > Cytophagales > Cyclobacteriaceae > Ekhidna. Next base: position 3,818,769 of record NZ_OY829375.1, on the reverse strand, counting down.
CAGTGACACCAGAAGAAACAGCGTATCCCAGTACTAGCGTATAAAACGTCTGTGAATTGTCTTGAGGAAATGCCATTCCCAGATTATAGCCTAAAGAAAGTGACTCAGACAAAGTGTTTGAAAAATTCAATCGTAATTCAGGAATCGTCTCTCCCGGCTTGAAAGCCTCCTCCCCATTATTTAGTGTCACCTGGCCAATTACACTTATTTGAGGTACCGCTCCATTTTCTTCTACCAGATGAACCTTGGTACCTATAGTTAATGGTGATAGTCCACTAACTTTAGAATCATCAAGGTCGCTGCTCACTTGATTGATATTCTGAGTAATTCTAATTTCCACACCATCAATTACTCCGTAGCGAAGCAGCAGGTTTGCCAAAGTAATATTGGTAAAATCCCCAGCCTTCTCGGACACAAAACCATATTCAACCAAAAGATCACCTTTAGCTTGAACCGCTGAAGCTGCTGATTGTGTAGGACGGTCAGTTACAATTGGACTAGAATCCTGAGCTATCGATGATATCGCACTCGATAGCATAAAAATTGCGATTAGTTTTCTCATACCGCAAAACTACGCCCTTGAGATTGCTCTTACAATCATCACTATCACCGCACCTAAAAACATCAAGATGGAAATCTTATTGATGGTGTGCATTGCTCTCAGGTTGAAGCTCTTTGGGCGATTCGGATCTTTCTTTCGAAAGAAATATGTGAGCACCTCTGTGAAGTCAAAGTAATTGACTTTTTCTTTTTCTTGATTTTTCTTCTCGATCATATCTACACTATTAACCGCCAAAGTTATAAAAGTGTTCTAGAAGCTAACCTTCTTTACAGCTATCATGATGTCTTGATTCCTTCCTCTGTCGTCACTGCAAGAAATCTTAATTTTTCCTTCTGAAGGTGTAAAGTAGAGCTCTTCGTTTCTAGAAACAGCTTTAAAAAATTCATCGTTGATGTACCAGTAATATTTTGTTGCATTGGAAGGTGATTGTGCCTTTAACTGTATTTGTTTTTCATCATTGGCATCTACGTAGTATTCCAGACGGTCGACTGGAGATATTATTTCCAATCCCTGATTTGGGAAAACGCGCTCACAAAATTTGTAATGCGGCGGAATTTCAGAGAAAGTGATTTTTTCATTTTTAAAATAATCCAACATCTCAGCAGAATGATTCGGATATAGTGCTTCAATATGCTTATCCGCATCTTTGATACAAGTCATGCAATAACTCACAGAAGAATCTGGACTAACTAGTACGGGCTTTAAATGTTGACATAGTGTAGGTATAGTCACACCCTCTATCACATGATCAGCAACCGTATGGGTACAAAATGAATTGGGTTGTAATCCTGTCTCATCGCATACTAACACACGATCCACACCAGATGGCCTTTTATACCAATCGTAAGTGGAGATATCGGTTATCGCATTGAAAACGTCAAAAAGAATGGGCGCTGCCACTCCTACACCGGAAAGTTCTGGCGCACCTTCACCCGAAAAATTCCCAGCCCATACACCAATTGTATATTTTTGATTGTATCCAATGCTCCAGGCATCACGTCTTCCAAACGATGTTCCGGTCTTCCAAGCTATTTTAGGACGATTTGGGTTGTCTTTCCAACTATCTGGCAAATCTGGTCGTGTCACTTCTGTTAAGATTTCTGTCAAAATGTAGGCGGACTCCTCTGAAATAATTTCACTACTATACGATGTAGAGTCATTATCATTAAAATACCTTAATGGCTTAAAATTACCCTTTGTGGCAAATGAAGAATAGAGTCCTGTAAGCTCTTCCAGGGATACTCCACATCCTCCTAGAATCACCGATAGTCCTAACCTATTCTTTGTCTTCTCAATCGTCCTAAATTTGGATCTAATTAGTGGCTCGATAAACTCTTGAACTCCGTATTCATTAAGAAGATTTACTGCGGGCACATTTAAGGACTGTTTTAACGCTTCTTCAGAGGATATCCAACCGTTAAAGGTGTTATCGTAATTCTCTGGAATGTATCCACCAAAATTCATTTCAACATCCGCAATCCTCCTTTTGGGAGACAGTGTTCCTTTATCATAGTGGAGCGCATACAACAGCGGTTTTAATGTGCTGCCGGGTGATCTTATGGCATTAACCCCATCAACTTGACCAGCACTGGACTCGTCATAAAAGTTAGCTGAACCAACGTAACTGATAACTTGCCTTGATTCATTATCTACCACAATTATTGAGGTGTTGGTCACATTCAAATACCTCAACCTGTTGATATGCGTCTTGGCTATTTCTTCTAACTTCTTTTGATTTTCAAAATGCACATAGGTCTTTATAATGTTGCTTTTAACTTCCGATTTTAGCCTTCGAGAAAGGTGTGGTGCGTGCTTCGGCAACTCCCTCCTCTTTGGTTTCAATTCTTCGGTAAAGGCAAGATCAATAATATGTGTTTGAAAAACGTTTGCAGCTTTAAACCGCTCAAGCCATTCATCCTTTGCTTGATTTATCGGATCACTACTTTTCTTAATTGACAATGAACTGGGACGATTTGGAATAGCCACAATACCAGCCAATTCAGCAAGACTTAAGAGTGTTGGATCTTTTCCAAAGTAGATATGGGAAGCAGACTTCACTCCCTCAATATTCCCACCATATGGAAGTAGATTAAGGTAGAGTCGCAGTATATCGTCCTTGCTGTAGTGATATTCCAGTTGCAGGGCATTAAACATCTCAACTATCTTATTGCCATACGTCCGTTCTTTTGGATTAAGTAGTCTAGCCAATTGCATCGTAATAGTCGAGGCTCCCGATTTCCTCTTTCCGCTTGAAATGTTTTGAAAGAACGCCCGAAATATTGAAATGGGATTAACACCAGGATGCGAATAGAAATACTGATCTTCTTTAAAGAGTATTGCCTTTTTTAGATCTGCCGTTATTTCAGAGCTATCTAGATAAAGCCGCCATTTATCATCAGGAGAAAGGTAAGCGTTGAGAATATTATCATTATCATCTACAATGAGCGTGGAATATGACACCTCTTTTTCAAAGGGAAAGGCATAATCTAATAGTAGAAAGATCAGGAAAAGAGAGACTATAAACAGTACTCCTAAAGAGACTATTTTTAGTAGACTTTTTCGGAAATATGTTGATATTTTCCTAAACTTCATATTGCCTTTAATGAGGTTTGATTTTAATATTATTTACATTGCTCACACCTAACTAACTACACGCGTATATGCCTATTCATCTTAACTACCAATCCAATCGAATTAAAATCCTTAAAAATGTATTTCTCATTGTCTTTGTAGCATCGTTTACATTTTCATGCAGCAATAAAAACAAGGTTGAAATCTCTTACAAGAACTTTGGTGAAGAAGTGAATACTACACAAAACTTCACCATCGAATTTTCACAAAATGTTGCAGATGAAAGCTGGCTTAATCAGTGGGACAGCACACAATTTATAAAATTTGAACCTCCCATCGAGGGCGTATTCAATTGGCAATCTCCAAGCACCTTAGTTTTTTCTCCCTCCAAAAAATTACCGCCAGCAACAACCATTAGTGGTGTGGTCACTAAAAACATATTCCCTGAAGGAACGGATTATTCACTTGGAGATGATATTTCATTTTCATTCACCACAACGCCATTAAGCGTTTATAGAATTGCTTCATATTGGGCGAGGCTAGATAAAAAATCAAAAGACACACCGAAGGTATTTGTTGAGTTAGAATTCAATTTTCCAGTGCCTGTTTCAGAACTGAAGAGCAAGATCCAGCTGCGATTAGGAGCTGATGAAGCAGCCTTTGTAATGGACACCAAAGAGGAATATGCTCGCACCGTCAAATTTTATGTTGATCAATATGAGTTGAAAGATTTAACAATACCTGTAAAGGTCAGCTTACAGCCTGGGATTATTCCTTTTGGTGGTGACCAAGCCACGAAAGAAGAAAGATTAATTACCACAAACCTCAACAGCCCATTCAATTTCAAGGTAAACAATGTGAGTTCAAATTATGATGGATCTAAGGGCATAGTTACTGTGGTTACTTCTCAGGCCCCTCAACTGGAGGATTATGAGAAGTACATTGAAATAAAGCCCAAAGTTTCCTATGATGTTGAAAGAAGAACCAATGGATTTGTAATCACAAGTGAATCCTTCGAAGTATCTGAAAAGTATGAAGTGATTCTAAAGGAAGGAATCGAAGGAGAAATAGGTGGAATTTTAAAAAATAACTACCGAGAGGAATTCTCATTCGGAAAGGTTCAACCTACCATCAAGTTTGCTAGCACTAAAACACGATTCTTGAGTAGAAAAGGCTTTAAGAATATAAAAGTCCAAATACTAAATATCCCGGAGGTAGAAGTAGTAGTATCTAAACTCTATGAAAACAATGCTAAGTCGTTTCTAGCAAGCCGTGACTACTACTATGACTACAATTCTGATGAATATTACTACGGTTATAACTACAATAACACAAATCTTCAAGATCAGGTTTGGACAAAAACCATCAAAACATCAGATCTTAAAAAAGAAGGCAATAGCAGCATATTAAACCTTGATTTTGATGATAAACTGAGCGATTACAAAGGCATATATGTCGTGCAAGTAAGATCTACTGAAAACCGATGGCTCAAAGACTCAAGACTGATATCGATTTCTGACCTAGGCATCATCGTAAAAAATGGTGATGACAAAGTTCATGTATTTGTAAACTCGTTGGATTCAGGCGAGCCTGTTTCCAATTCCTCAGTTTCAATAATTGGTAGTAATAATCAAAAATTAAAAACAGTAACAACCGACAACCAAGGCGTTGCCGTATTCGATCTCGATCCAAATCTTCCAAATGGATTTAGGCCAGAGATGATAACTGCTAGCCTGCAAGACGATTATAACCTAGTCGATTTTGGGTCGACATCTGTACAAACCTCCCGCTATGATATCGGTGGTAAATACCTTGGAGATCGAGTATACGAAGGTTTTATCTTCATGGAAAGAGATCTCTACAGACCTGGTGAAACGGCCAATTTTGCGGTAATTGTAAGGGATCGTAAATGGGGACTACCTGGAGAAATACCTGTTAAGATAAATGTTAGAACTCCCGATGGAAGAGAATTCATCAATCAACAGAAAATTCTAAATAACCAGGGATCAGCAGAGACATCAATCAACTTACCAAAAGCAAGTTTGACCGGCAACTACTCCATAACTGTCAAAACTTCGAACGACAAATTCTTAACTAGTGCTACGCTAAAAGTAGAAGAATTTCTACCAGATAGGATTAAAGTAGAATCCAAACTGGACAAGGAAGAGTATTCTCCAGTTGATCGCAAAATTGGAATCAATGTCAACGCTGTTAATTTCTTCGGTCCTCCCGCTGCAAACAAAAATTACGAAGTACGTATGCAGTGGACCAAAACTGGATTCTATCCAAAAAACTACCGAGGATATAATTTCAGTTACTACAAAAGCAACACCCAGTTTTATGATATCACAAAATCTGGAACTACTGACGGTCAAGGTAATGCAAGCATTTCTGTTGAGATACCATCTAATTACAAAAACAATGGTATTCTAAGATTAACAGCCTTTGTAACCGTTTTTGACGAGACAGGAAGACCTGTCGGCGTGATCAACAGATCAAATGTGTATACCCAAGAAGTCTTTTTCGGTCTCAAAAGCGATGATTACTGGGTAAAGACTGGTGACCTGGTTAAAACAAACTTGATTGCCCTCGATAGAGAGGAAAAAGTACTAGATGGTCAAGTTGCTACCGTACAAGTGATCAAGCATGAGTATAAAACTGTTCTAGCTAAGTCTGGCAGTTATTATCGTTATCGATCACAGAGCTATGAACGAATAATTGAAGACAAGGAAATTGAATTTAATGGAGAAAACACTAGCATATCTTTCATCCCAGATCTTTCTGGCAGATACGAAGTGAGAATTTTCCCTCCTGGAGTCAACAATTATGTATCGAGGAGCTTCTATGCTTACGGATATGGATCTACTACAGTAAACTCGTTTGAAGTAGATAATGAAGGCGAAGTAGACATTGTTTTAGATAAAGATGAATATCAGCCTGGAGAGACCGCTAAGGTTCTTTTGAAGACTCCTTTCTCAGGTAAAGTATTGGTGACGGTAGAAAGCAACAATGTACTGGATCATTTTTATGTGGAAGCAAACAATAGGTCTGCCCAGTTTGATTTACCTATCAAAGATACCTACCTGCCAAACGTCTTTGTAGCCACCACCCTATTCAAACCGCAAAAGGAGTCTGACATTCCACTAACAGTGGCTCATGGATATAGACCTATCAAAGTAGATAAGCCTGAAAACAAGTTAGAGATCGCAATCGAAGCAGTTGAAAAATCTAAGTCCAATAAATCGCAGACAATAAAAATATCTACCGCTCCCAATGCCATGGTTGGTTTGGCTGTTGTAGATGAGGGGATTTTACAAGTATCCAAGTATCAAACACCAGATCCGTACAAGTTCTTCTATGGAAAGCGAGCGCTTGGAGTGAAATCATATGATGTATATCCATACTTGTTCCCTGAGATTGCAGGTAACCTCACTGGTGGTGGAGCTGGTTTGGCCGCCGAGCTTTCATCACGAATAAATCCGTTGAATAATGACCGTGTAAAACTGGTGAGCTTCTGGAGCGGTATAAAACAAGCAGATAATAGCGGTGACTTAGAATACACCATAGACATTCCTCAATATTCTGGTGATTTGAGGATCATGGCTGTAGCATTTAAAAACGAAGCATTTGGTAATGGGCAGGATAACATGAAAGTAGCCGATCCTGTTGTTATTAGTCCTGGAATCCCAAGATTCCTAAGTCCTAACGACACACTTGTAATGCCTGTTGCTATTTCAAATACAACCGCTGATCAGATACGCGCTGATGTCGAGGTGACAACCGCAGATTTGCTAAATATAGTTGGCAATGCATCGACCAAAGAATCTTTAAAAGCGGAACAAGAAACGTCACTCTCTTACAAGCTCTACTCTGATAATAATATTGGTAGTAGCCAGATTAATATAAAAGTGGAGGATGGAAGTAGCACCTACAATCACACGACTGATATTACGATTAGGCCAAACTCTCCACTGCTAAAGCTTACCGGATCGGGAGTGATAAAGGGAAGTAAAACCGAAGAGGCTGAAATAAAGGACTCAAACTTTATTGAAAAAACTGTGAAACGGAAGCTGATAGTGAGTAAGTCTCCAATGGTTGAATTCACAAAAGATCTATCGTATCTACTTCGTTACCCATATGGATGTCTGGAGCAAACAACTTCACAAGGTTTTCCTCTTCTTTACTATAGAAACATATCAAGTGGTGTATTGAGCAATGACGATCTATCAGTCAAAAACGCGAACTACATCGTAAATGAAGCAATAAAGCGGATTTACTTGATGCAGTTGTACAATGGAGGCTTCACTTATTGGCCAGGTCGAGGCACAGAATCTTTTTGGGGTTCTGTCTATGCCACACACTTCCTGGTTGAAGCGCAAAGAGCAGGATACAATGTTGATAACAGAGTGCTATCAGAAGCATTGGAGTACCTGGCTAGCAAAGCGAACGAAAAACGTGTGATTGACTACTATTATACCTATAGCCAAAAGAGAGCCATCTATCCTAGAGGAAGCATCTATGCACTTTATGTGCTGGCTTTAGCAGGTCAACCGCAAACTTCAACGATGAATTTTTACCTGTCTAAATCTTCATCCTTGACCTCTGACAGTAAATACTTGCTTAGTGCGGCTTATGTACTTTCTGGAAATCCTACAAAAAGCAGAGATCTTATAAAGACACAATTTGTCAGCGAATCCAAGATCAGATCAACAGGAGGAAGCTTCTACTCTCCTATTCGAGATGAAGCGATTGCACTTACCGCACTCTTAGATGTAGATCCTACCAATGCTGAGATTCCGGTGATGGCAAAACACATTTCTCAAGCATTGAAAAGCAAGGGATGGTACAGCACACAAGAACGGGCATTTAGCTTAATTGCGTTAGGAAGGATTGCAAAAGAAGCTGAAAATACTTCAATCAATGCGGAAGTAAAGGCCAACGGCAAGACTATCGGCTCATTCAAAAACACAAATGAACCTCTAGAGCTCGATGGTGATGATGTGCAAGGAAAAGTTTCTATCAATACCAGTGGTAGTGGTACACTTTACTATTTCTGGGAATCAGAAGGTATCAGCAAAGACGGCTCTTACGTGCAGGAAGACAACTACATTAAGGTTAGAAGAACGTACTACCATGAAAATGGAGCTAAAGCAGATCTCAATAACATCAAGCAAAATGATCGATTGATCGTTCGGTTAGATCTTACCAATACTTTCGGAACCAAGATTGACAATGTAGTAGTCACTGACATGCTTCCTGGATGCTTTGAAGTTGAAAACCCACGCTTTGGACAGCTGCCAGCGTATCGATGGATCAAAGGAGCCAATACACCTGACTATTCAGACTTTAGAGACGACAGAGTACACCTGTTTACTGATATCAACTACGTACCGCAAAGCTATTACTATATGGTGAGGGCGGTTTCAAAAGGAACGTACAACTTAGGTCCTGTTGCAGCTGACGCGATGTATAATAACGAGTATCATTCATATCATGGAGCCGGAAAAGTGGTTGTGAAATAATTGCTTGCTACTGAATTTTTGAGATTCAAACCGCATGAAGATTAAGTATCCATTTGAGCCAAGCCTAAAGAATCACCTATTGATTGCTCTAGGCTTGGCTCTTTGGATTTTCATATTCTTATTTGCAACCGAACCTCTTGACGTCAATGAATTAAGTGATCAAGAAAAACTTATTTACCTGCCTGTTTACGGACTGTTTTGTTCTTTATGCTACATTTCCATCCTTCCTCTACAAAACCTTCTTTATAAAAAAAGAGGTAGGAAATGGAGCTTAAGGTCTGAGTTGATACTTCTTTTCACATTAGTAAGTTTGACATTCCTAGCGATGCGTATGGTTTACTATTACATCGTGATGGATCAGCATCCGAATGCCTATACCCTTTCATATTTCTTTACGAACATATTTTTACCAGCCAGCTTTACCATTTTCCCAATGGTAGTTGTAGTTAGGTGGTTATTTGGAAGGTTTCAAGAGAAGAGGTTGAATTCAGATAAAATAGAAATTAAGGGACAAGGATCATATGAGAGTTTGCGCTTAAATATTCAAGATCTTGTTTACATACAATCGGCAGACAACTACATTGAAGTGACCTACAAAGAAGACTCACTGAAAAAGCAACTGATTAGAGCCAAACTATCCGATATTGAAAAAGACCTTTCTCAACTAACAAGGGCACATCGGTCTTATTTGATAAACCCCTATCACTTTAAGCAATGGAAAACTGGTAATAGAAAGCTCAGTATCATTCTAATTGATGATATTGAGATTCCAGTTTCAAAGACCTTCCAATCAAATCTGGAAATGGCTGTTAATTCTACCACAACGTCGTAATATTTCACCACAGCAAAGCTTCACCAGCCCTTTTTGATACAAATTGAAAAGTACGTTTGCTCATCAAATTCAAACATTATGATCAAACAATTTTCAATCCTTTTATTGATAGCTGTTTTCGCGTTACCAGTACTCGGTCAAGAAACAAAAAAGCCAATCGTCTTGATTGTTGGGACTATGCATGAGGTACCTAAAATTGTTAAAAACAGCTATCGCCCATTGCTGAAACAAGCAATTGAATTTGGCCCTGATGCGATCTATGTGGAACGACAGAGACCAGATGATTCATTAAGCTTAATAAACTACGAATCGAATTGGTTTTTACCATTTGGAGACAGTTTGAAAAAATCATTTGAAGCGGACACCTGTCGTACAAAAAAACTAGTAAAACAAAGTGTTTTCGATATGACACGATCAGACTATGAATACCTATCTACTTACTATGCTATTGCCAGAGATAAGGCCAATTGGCACTACTATTCATATCTAGCAAAGTATGGGTTAAATGGAAGTTTAAAGCCATTGCGAAGAGAAGGCGGAGATCTAACAGCCAAGCTTGCCATCAAAATGAATATGAATAAAATCTACTCAATGGATCATCAGCATGGCAATAAAGACTACCATAAGTTATGGCGTCAGTGTATCAAGGAAAGTCAAGTCGATGGTGAGGTCAAATACCTGGTAAAAATCAACAAGAAGTCCTATCGAAAGGCCATTTTCCCAGCTCTAATTGGTAGACTAGGTAAGCATACCAATCGAATAAAAACGCTTCAAAGTTATGATCCTGGCAATCGATTTACGTTTCGGAAAACCGAATGCGAACCTTGCATTCAAGCAGGTCAAATCTGGGATCAGCGAAACGCCGGGATGGCTAAAAATATTGGAGAACAAGTTCTAGCAAATAAGCAAAATCGAGCAATAGTGATTGTTGGTGCAGGTCATGTGTTAGGCATTAGGGATTCCCTTTTGGATCAATTCCCTGAGTTGGATGTTAGAATTTTGAATCAGATGTAAACATTGAAACTATTCCCTGGTTGATTGATGTTAACAGTATCAACCTAATAGCTTATGTATACCAGACGAACCTACCGCGCTTCAGAACTGGCCATTTGGACCAGATTCGATACGCTAAAAATTCTAAGCATTATTATTCTGTGGGTATTGGCCTACTACTTCTTAGATCTCAATTGGCTTCAGATTCCCTGGACTCCAATCGCTCTTATTGGTACAGCGGTAGCATTCATCGTAGGTTTTCAAAATAATGCTACTTATGATCGGATATGGGAAGCTCGAAAAATTTGGGGTGGCATCGTAAATACTTCTCGCTCATTTGGAATGTTTGTTCAAGATATGGTCACCAATGATCATGCAAGCAAAAAACTATCAGATGAAGAATTGCATGAAGAAGTGAAGGTGCTTACTTACCGCCATATCGCCTGGATGACTGCTCTACGTCATGCAATGAGAGCTAAGAAGCAATGGGAAACAACCGCTGACCAAAAAACGAATCAAGAATGGGGCATTCGACCACCAGAAAGATTATCAGCTTTAGAAGACGACTTACGACCTTACCTAAGCAAAGAAGACTTAGAGGATGTTCTATCAAAAGACAATAAGCAGACTGCGCTTTTGTATCAACAATCTCATCATTTAAGAAAGCTTAAAGATTCAGGACATATTTGGGAATTTTCATTCCTGGAATTAGAAAGTGTCCAGAAAGACCTTTTTGACCTTCAGGGGAAAAGTGAGCGGATTAAAAATTTTCCGTACCCAAGACAGTTTGCAACGCTCAATCACTATTTCATGTGGATCTTACTGATGTTTCTTCCGGTAGCTCTCGTTCCACAATTTATGGATATTGGCAATGACTTATCCGAAACTTATCCGGTAATTGGTGACCTGTTCATTTGGTTTGCAATACCAGTTTATACTGCCATCGGATGGGTATTTCACACGATGGAGCGAATTGGAAGAACCGGAGATAATCCATTCGAAGGTACATCCAATGATGTCCCTATCTCTACGATAGCCAGAGGCATTGAAATTGATTTGCGTCAGAATTTAGGCGAAAATAAAGATGATATTCCAGGTCAATTTCCAGCAGATTACAATGTTCAGTTCTAACTGCATCTAGTCATTGAAGATTGCAAGAGAAATCAAGCATAACTTCTTACATTAAAACTTAACCTAATTGATTAGCAATTAGTTATGCATTTATTCACTTAGCGCTGAGGGTTTTTCAATTAAAAAAATGAAATTAAATCAATAGAATATCCTATTTCATTTTGTATTTTTGAGAGTTACAGAACCTAGTATTTTTTGAGATTGGACTTGATTAGCATGATTTAATCTGGTCCATAACCAGCTATGAAATGATGCGACCACCTAAAAGGATTTTATACTTAATCCCTATCCTGTTTTTATTGATTTTGATAATCAATTTAAGCGATAGTGATTCCGAAATCGTAGCCCTTCAAAACCCAGACTTTAAAAAACTCGATAAGCGTACGCGCATGGACCTTGCTGCAGAGCAAGAGTTTGAACGAACCAAAGATCCAGCATTAGGCATTGTTCCAAGAAATAGGCTTTACGAAGCATATAAAGTTAAAGAGCGAATGAAATCTCAAAAAGGTGGTGAGATTTTGTTAGATGCTATTCCAGGAGTTTCGTGGAAAGAGCGTGGTCCCAATAACCTTGGAGGTCGTACGCGAGCAATCATGGTTGACCCAAATGATGTAAGCAACAATACGATATGGTCTGCCAGTATTGCCGGAGGTTTATGGAAGACTACGGATATAACCAAGGAAAGTCCAAACTGGACATCAGTCAACGACTTTTTTGAAAACATGGCCATAACTACATTGGCTTACGATCCCAATACAACTACAACCATGTACTTCGGTACAGGAGAAGGTTTCTTCAATGTAGATGCAATTCAAGGAAATGGAATTTGGAAAAGTACCGATGGTGGAGACACTTGGACACAATTGACAAGTACAGTCACAGATAACTTTACCACATGCGCTGGAGGTGGAGATTGTAATTTTCTCTATGTAAATAAGATTGTTGTGACCACATCCGGAACTATTCTGGCCGCAACGAGAGGAAACTTTACCAACCGTGGTGGTGTCATGCGGTCGACAGACGGTGGAACAAGCTGGACAAAAGTGCTAACAGGATTATCCGGTCAATTTGAGTGGGCTTCAGATATAGAAATCGGAGCTGATGGCGATGTCTATGCAAGTTTTGGCATCTTCCAAAACAACAGCATCTGGAAGTCTACTGATGATGGAGCTACTTGGGGAGGAAGTGAAATTTATACCTCAGCAGCAGATGAAGAACGAATAGAACTTGCAACCGCGCCTAGCAACTCAGAATACATTTATGCTTTAGTTCAAGAAGATGACGCTTCAATTAAGAAGATCATGAGGTCCACCAACGGTGGTACCACCTGGAATACACTTACTACTCCTTCCTGGTGCGATCAGGACTGCTCCTCTCCTTCTACGGACTTTACCAGAGGACAAGCATGGTATGATCTAACTCTGGCTGTAGATCCAAATGATGAAGATGTGGTTTACATAGGAGGAATAGATTTACTGAGAACCACTGATGGTGGTACTAACTGGACTCAAATGACCAACTGGGCAGGTACTGATGATTTTCCAGAAGTTCATGCTGATCAGCATACGATTGTTTATCAACCAGGGAGCTCTGATGTGATCTATTTTGGCAATGACGGTGGAATATATTCTACCCAAGATGGAAGTGCCACCTCTCCTACATTTAGCAGAAAAGAATTTGGATATAATACCTCGCAGTTTTATTCAATCGCCATGGAGCCGACTGCATATGATCCTGGATTTATTGGTGGCACTCAAGACAATGGAACTAACAAAGTTTCCAACTTGGGAGTAGCGTCAATAGTGGAAGTAACCGGTGGTGATGGTGGCTTTGCCCACATTGATCAGGATAATCCAAATATCCAATTTACGGCTTTTACAAACGCAAACATCAATCGATCAACAGACGGAGGATTGACCTTTAGCGGTGTACTCAATAGTGGTAGTGGTTCATTTATCAATCCCTCAGATTTAGCCAATGCAGATAATATGTTTTATGCCGGATTGGCAGCAGGTCAATATTTGCTCACCAATGATACAGAGGCAGGCACGATAACTTGGTTTACTAGCGGAGATATCACTGCGTTTAATTCTGGAAACGTTACAGCTGTAACTGCATCAGAAAACACTTCTGAGCGCGTATTTTTTGGATTAGATAATGGAAGAGTCGTTAGAGTAGAAAATGCAGCTTCAATACCTGCTGGAACCAATATTGGCAGTGGAAGTTTCCCCGCTGGCTCAGTTTCTTGCATTGCGATTGAGGATGGAAATGATAACCACTTATTGGTCACTTACTCGAATTATGGAGTTAGCAGTGTCTGGGAAACCACCAACGGAGGTACGAGTTGGACAGAGGTAGAAGGAAACCTGCCTGATATGCCAGTAAGGTGGGCGCTATTCAACCCCAATAATAGTGATCAAGCATTGATTGCTACCGAACTTGGTGTCTGGTCTACTGACAATCTTAACGGAGCTTCTACGGTTTGGGAAGCATCAAACAATGGGTTAGCTAACGTTCGTACGGACATGCTGCAAATACGGTCATCCGATAACCTGGTAGTAGCAGGAACACATGGCAGAGGCATCTTTACTTCTGATATTTTCACTACAGTGCATGCAGACTTCACTTCTGATAGAAATACCATTTATGCAGAGGCGAGCATCAATTTTACGGATGCCTCCTACCAAGCGACTTCCTGGGAGTGGGATTTTGGAGATGGTGGAATTTCAACCGAAGAAAATCCGAGTCATACATATAAAAGATCAGGTGTTTACAATGTGACGCTTACGATTAACGGAGGAGCTGACTCACAAACAAAATCAGGATTCATACATGTGTTGCCAAACGTCGCCATTCCATTCTCTGCTGCGGATGGTGGAAACTTCGAAACCAATACTACCTACTTTGGATCTGATGACTTAGCCGGAGGAATTGATTTGTGGGAGTTGGGTACTCCTGGCAATGCTATTTCTACAGTTAACTCTGGTACAGATGCATGGAAGACTTCACTTTCTTCAGACATCACACAAGCAGACTATTCGTGCGCACTATTCTCGCCAAACTTCAACTTCACTGAGACAGGAACCTACACATTGAGTTTCCGAAAAAGCATGGAACGTCAATTTGTGAATGCTCCATTTGGCGTGCAGGTACAATATTCAACTGACAATGGAACCAACTGGACCAGACTGGGGAGTGATGACGGCAGCGGAACAAATTGGTACGACAAAGGTCCAAACTCAGCAAGCAGCCTAGAAACAAATGTCATTCACGATCGCACCGGGTTTAATGACAACTATTCGAATGAGGCCACCTCCTACGATGTTTCATTTCTTGGCGGTAATGCAACCGTAGCATTTAGATTTGTGCTTTATGTCAACGCTGGTTACAGTGGTGGGTATGCACGAGATGGATTCATGATTGATGATTTCGAAATATCTGGACCTACCAATGCGGCAAATGTGAATATTACAGAAAATGATCCTGGCACCCATTTATCTTTGAATGGAACTAGTGACTATACTACCCTTTCAAATCTGAGTATCAATGAATCCTTTTCTGCTGAAATGTGGATTAATCCGTCTACAACAAATGACGGACAAACCTTCCTTGCCAAGCACGATGCATCAGGGAACGATATTTTTAAAATAGGCTTCAACTCAGGAGCAATTGAAGTGGATATTAGAGGAACCACCACATCTGGAGGGACTCCAGAGGCAGGTCTTCAGCACATAGTAGTGACGGTGGATAAACTCACCGGTACTACCTCCCAAATTACTGTATATAAAGACGGTGCTCAATTATTTCAGAATACCATCTCTGAGGTCATCGGTGATCCAGATGGATTGGACTGGGTGATTGGTCAAGATTGGGATGGTATAGGTGTCACCTCTGATTTCTTCGGAGGATCCATAGATGAGCTTAGAATATGGAACAAAGTGTTGACGGAAACAGAGGTTAGAACAAACAACTTCCTAATTGCAGATGGGCTGGATACTGATTTAGTAGGCTATTGGCAATTCAACGAGAATACCGGTAGCGCGACTCAAAATATAATTACCAGCAATGAAGGGACATTGTCAGGAACGACTACATGGGAAACATCTACCTCTCCAGTTGGCAAAGGGAATGCTTACAGTGCAACCATCACCACAGATGGAACAACTGTATTGAGCAGTGGCTTAACGGTTGAATTTATTGGTGTGTCTGGGTCGTTTGATATGGTAGCATTTGAGATTAATAATGTCCCGATCGGAACATTGCCCGGAAATGAAAATATGCTGGAAGAGGAAATAAACTCCCCATATTGGATACTGGAAATCTATGGTGCAGGTACATTCACGAGTGCAAATCTTACTTATACTTATGGTGCAGCAGCATTTACACAAACGAATCCTGCAAGCGTTTTCCTTTTCAAGCGTGATAGCAAATCGAATGGTACGTGGGGGACAATCATTTCTGCAAGCTCTGTAAATGTAGGGACGGGTGAAGCGGTTTTTAATGGAATCACATCATTTAGCCAAACTACGTTTGGAGCAGCTAGCGCTCCCCTTCCTGTCGATTTAGTTGCATTCCAAGCCAAGAGAATAGAAAATATAAACAGACTGACATGGTCAACTGCTACTGAAATTAACAATGAACATTTTGAAATACTTAGAAGCATTGATCAAGACCATTGGCGAGTTATAGATATTGTTGATTCTAAGTCACCATCCGGAAATAGTAATTCCGTACTCTCCTATTCATACATCGATATTGAAATATTTAGTTCTGAGCAAGTGTTCTACCGATTGAAACAAGTAGATTTTGATGGCACAGAAACACTTAGTCAGATAGTTGAAATAAGCATTGAATCTGATGAACAAGCGAGTTTCAATGTATATCCAAATCCTGTAGGTGAACTTTTGACAATGGAGATTAATGCACCATTGGCAGGCAATGCAGTCATTGAATTGACTAGTTTAAGTGGTAATCGAGTGATTGTAGAAAACGTCACCATTGGTGTGGGCGTAAACTTGATTCCAATAAATACAAGTCTCTTGCAATCAGGCATTTACATTATCAATGTCAATTCAAATAGTATGTCTTTCTCTAGAAAGATTATCAAGCAATAAGCGACTAATCGTTTAAAAATTAATGAAAAGTGAACCATTCTAGAATAATACTGTTATTGTTGTATGTACAATAGTTGTATAGATGAGTAATTATTTAAAAGCCATACTAGAAGTGATTAAGACAGGACATTGGATTACTGATCAAGTTTCTATTGAACTTAAAGAGTTTGATATAACAGAGCCACAATTCAACGTCCTGAGAATATTGAATGGTAGGAACGGAAAACCTGTTACGGTCCAGGAAATTCAATCTCAGATGGTTCAACGCAGTAGCAATGTCACTCGAATTATAGATAAGCTTTTGGATAAACAATTTGTAGAAAGAAAAGAGTGTCCTTCCAATAGGCGTAAAATGGATATCACAATAACTCAAAGTGGTGTTGACCATTTAAAGATATTGGACCAAAAACTGAGCAAGTTTCACTCCTCTATGAAGAATAATCTATCAAATACAGAACTAGAGCAATTAACAGAATTAATAAAAAAACTAAAAGGAGAAACGAAATGAAGAAAGTACTTGCAATCGGAGGTAGTAGTAGCCGAAATTCCATAAATAAGCGATTTGCAACCTGGGCGGCCAATGAACTTGCCGGAGCAGAAATTCAAGAGGTAGATTTAAATGATTTTGAACTGCCTTTATACAGCATCGACAAAGAAACCGAGAATGGAATACCGCAAGAAGCCCACGATTTTAAATCATTAATCAAAGAATCGGATGGTGTAGTTCTATCACTAGCCGAACATAATGGCAGTTTTAGTGCAGCATTCAAAAACATTACTGATTGGGTATCCAGAATCGAAAAAGGCACATGGGCAGATACCCCAATGCTATTACTTGCAACCTCACCTGGAGGCAGAGGTGGCCAAGGGGTACTTGAATCTGCAAAATCTATCATGCCCCATCAAGGAGCAAAAGTTGCTGGTGCTTTTTCGCTTCCGTCATTTGGTAGCAACTTTGATGACTCAGGAATAGTAGACGCAGGTTTAAAGTCAAGTTTTGAGGAACAACTAAAAGCTTTTGAGCAAGCATTATAATAGCTAAGGGAGCGAGGTTAAAACATCTCTGCTCCCATTCTTATTGTCACATCATCGTCATTGCAAATGGTCTTTTGCAGTCCTTTGCATCGTGACATTTCATACTTATAGAAGTAATTCAAGGTATGAAGTTTACTTTGCTTGAAAGTTTCATCTTTTTGCATAGCTGACACTCCCATTTTCAGCCATTGCCATCCTATTACGATGGTTCCAAAAAGATCCATAAATATAGTGGCATCAGCCAGGTAACGTTCATGATTCCCTTGCATCGCATGAGGCATCAGATGGCCAAGACATGCTTCTATCATTTTGGCGCTTTCCCCTAACGTCATCGCATGATTTTTCAACTCCTCTACTCCCATTGCGGCCATTACTGTGGACTCAATTTCTTTAGCTAGAAGTCTCAATGCAGCACCCTCCATCATTGTCACCTTTCTACCTAACAGATCCAAAGATTGAATTCCTGTAGTTCCTTCATAGATAGATATAATTCTAATGTCTCTATGGTATTGCTGAAGGATGAAATCCATCATATAGCCGTATCCGCCTAATACTTGCAGCCCGGTATCAACAGCATCTTTGCCGGCTTCAGATGGATATGTTTTAGCTACAGGATTTAATATCTCGCATAAAAGATGATAGTTGTTTTTATCCTCTCCATCTGCGGTCAATGATTTATCTACGTAGTATGAACATTGCAATATCAAGCTCAAGCTACCTTCAACTATTGCTTTCTGATGCAGAAGCATTCGCTTTACATCTGGATGATTGATGATCAATGTCTGCTCTTCATTCATGTCCTTTTCACCCGAACTTTGAAGCTTCCTTCCCTGTGGACGTTCTTTAGCATATTGTAATGAAGCATAGTAAGCTGCTGAAGCAATCCCTGTTCCCATCCGACCTGTAGCAATTCGCGCTTCATTCATCATTTGAAACATGTAGCTCAGGCCCTTATTTTCTTGTCCAACCAAATAACCTAGGCTTTCACCGCTATCGCCAAATGCAAGGTGATTGGTGCAGTATCCTCTTTGCCCCAATTTCTCAAATTCACCCACGACATCAACGTGATTAAAATCACCAATAGAACCATCATCATTAACATGATACTGTGGAACTACGAACAATGATATTCCTTTGGTTCCTGCAGGAGCCCCATCAACGCGAGCTAAAACCAAGTGTATAAAGTTGTCAGAGAATTGATGATCGCTGGCAGAAATAAAGATCTTTTGTCCTTTGATTGAATATGTTCCATCCCCTTTTGGTGTTGCAGATGAGGTAATATCTGAAAGCGAGCTTCCTGCCTGTGGCTCAGTCAAGCACATCGTTCCTGACCAGCGCATTTCAAGCATATTCGGGACGTACTTATTTTTCAATTCTTCAGAACCAAATGCCACAATGAGGTTAGCCGAACCAGCAGTTAATCCCAAATACCCAGTAACATGGTTATTGGCTGCTTCCATGATAAAATAAATCGCATTAAATACCGTGATTGGTAATTGCAGCCCATTGTCTTTTTCATCCATGAACGCACCAATCAAACCCATCTCTCCAGCCTTCTTCATGATCGGTCCAAACTGTTCGTGGACTGTTACCCTTCCATCTTTAAAAACAGATGGTCTCTCATCCATTTCCTTGATATATGGAAATAAAGAGCTATCACTGAAGTCTTTTACTGCATCAAGTAATAAATCAATGGATTGACTGTCGTATGCGGCGTATCGATCAGTGTCTAATAATTCTTCTAAGTGATGAACATCAGAAAGTAAAAAGGATAAGGTTTTTGGATCGTAATATTGCATTCAAGGATATCTTAAAATTGATCCTTTAAGATATCAGTTAAGAAGCAGAAATTGACTCTATTGCTTAATTACTTTTTTAACAACTACTTTTCCATCAGAATCTTTAATGCGGAATAGATAAACGCCCGGTTCATATTTTGATAAATCGAAGTTTGATGGACCATCTAGAATTGCTATCGAATTTCCTGCTAAATCTCGAATTTCAATCTCAGCAGAATCATGTGCTTTAATTCTTACAATATCTGAAGTGGGGTTTGGAAAAACTTCTATACCTAAATCATCATCCGCTGAAAGAGGATTGCCAACAGACATCGGAATCACGACAAAATTGCTTTCATTACTTCCGTCTTTAACAGTAACAAGAACCTCTAACTCTCCAGAAAAACCTTCACTTGGTATGATGGTAGTCCCATTTACTGAGAAATCTAGCCCATCATAAACTTGTATTTCAAAATCATCTGGATACACGTTATCTGAATCCTCTACTTCTAGATGGTCATATATTAAGTTAAATCCAGCCTCGTCAAGGACTATATTTTCTATGTGGCTAGTAATTTTTGGAAGGTTGTTGACTTTAAGTCTAATTCCATGAATAGGTGCTTGATCTTCACTTCGAAATTCCGAAATTAAAATGATGTCGTTATTGTTAATAATTAAAGGAATAATTCTCTTGGTAGGTTGGAAAGCATCTGGTATTCCAAATTCAGTTTGATAGATCCCACTATTATTAAATACATGTAATTGGTAGTTGAAAACAAACTCATCATCTATAATTTGATAAGAATTACTACCAGCCACCATAAAACCTCCTCTGAAGGAAGTGTAATTATCAAGATTACCTGCTGCTACATTGAACGTTTGATTGACAAAGCTCAAGAAACGCGTATCGACCTTTCCATCTTTGTCTAATTTGACCATTCGACGTGGAGCAGCATAGTTAGAAAACCGCTCGAAGAATCCGAATACTATCGTTTCTCCATTGGTAAGCGCTGTTATATTAGTGATTCCAGGCCAATAGCCACTAGAAGAATCTCTTACCACTTGAAAGGATTCATCAAATGTTCCGTCAGAGTTAATCTTTGCGATATCGCTAAATACTCCATCTTTAAGTTGATCATAGTTGCCACCAAATATCACTCTATCATTCTTATCCATGTCTGAATCAAATGCGGTGGTAATAGTAGGTGAAGGATAATAGGGACCATAAGAGTTATCAGGATTACCATTTTCATCCATTCTAAATACTCCGTTTGGCGATGTGGTGACAATCTTACCATCACTTTGGATGTGAATGTTTTCACCAAACCATACTATTGAAAACCCCTGGAAAAGAAATTCTGGTTGGGTATTGAACGTTTCGTCAATCTGACCGTCTGAAAGAAACTTTCTTACTTCAGATCCATTAGCTACAAAAATGTTTCCATTGTAAAATCCAATGTCGGTTGGTGTTCTTTCTAAAGCACCATTGAATGAAAAACTCTCATCCACAGATCCATTTAGATCAAGAACAGCTATATCATTTGTGATGAAGTCATTCAGCCTATTGAAATCTCCTGCAACTACAAATCTATCTCCATCAACTTCTGCAACTTCAATTGAACCATAGGTCCCTACCTCCGGAGTAAATCCAGTAACAACAAGCCCACTCGATTGAATCTTATTTAAACCATACCTATTCTGAAGATTATTGATATTGCCAACAAGCACATCTCCATCGAGATTCACGCTTATAATTGGATCCTTCGGATTTTTTTCAGTCAGCATGGAAATCTGAAAATCATCAATCAGATTTCCATTACCATCATATTTAACTAATCTTCTTCCGTATGAATCATTATTTCCATAGTAGTTAGAATAGCCGATGTAGTAAATGTTATTGTCCTGATCGATAAAACTTGCATCAACAACATCTATCCTGAAATCGGTATCATCAAACACAAAAGCAGTTTGATTTCCAGTTGCGCTTAACTTTAAAAATCCATTGTAGGCTCGCGCTTGAATGTAGATTTCATCTTCATCTGTGACATAAAGTTTTTCAAATGGAATTCCATCAAGATCGCCCCATGATTCCGGAACGGACACGCTAAATACAAACGTTTCATCTTCTGTCCCATCCATGTTGAATCTTGAAACTGAAGATATGGATTGTCCATCTTTCATTAATAGGAAGCCACTCACCAAAACTTTGCCTTGGTGCAGGGCCACATCCATTAAGTGACCAGAAAAGTTAAGCGTTGTAAAATCTTCATCTTGCTTAAGGTCAAGATCATACTTGCTAACCCTGCGAACGGAGTAATTGTGATACACCACAACCAACATAAAATCTTCGCCAAGTACGATATGTTCTAAGTTATCATCCTCACTGAGTAGCAACTCCTCAATCATCACACCGTCAGCACTTAGTTTTCTGATGTGAGCATTGGTTCCAACGATAATTTCTCCGGTTGTAAGTGTATCAATGGTCATTACTACATGATCCGAAGTTCCAAGAAAGGTATCATCTAATGTACCATCATTATTCAAACGAATCAGGTGACTTACTGATTGGTCTTCATAAAAATTGATTCTGCCACCGACGAGTATCTTACCATCATCAAGCCACTGCAAACTATTGATATCTGCTTGCCTTACTAATTGAGGCATCTCAAAAGAACCTTTAATCTCTTGAGCTGAAGAATTATATATTGCAAATGAAAATGATAGAAGCGTGAGTAGTAATAATCTAATTTTCATAGGTGGCAAGTACTTTACACCATAAAAATAAGAGAATAGTATTTACAAAACTCAGTTAAAGGCCATTTTTAAGCTTAGGGCCAATATCACTCAAAAATATCCTTCCTAGTCAACTTTAGAATTTGATATTTCCACCAAATTGGAATTGGATGAGCTTTGATGGGGTTTGAATGCTTCGTTTCATCCCATAAACTATTGGCAGCTTGAATATGAGATGTTTGTTTTTCCTGCCACCTGCTCCTGACATACTTGGCAAAGTTGAGGTATAATTTTCCATCTATGATAGAAAAAGCTTCAGGTTTAGTGGAAGCCTTGTAACCATTGGCTGCACCATAAGCACAAAATCCACCAAACTGAGGTGCATACTTCTCCGGATGATTAGAAAATTTCTCTAAATGATCCTCACTGGAAAACAACCAGAGAACATTGCTCCAGACACAAGCGAATGATGACTTACCTCTTACGACTTGCCCCCCTTCAAAATAAGAGACTACATCATATCCATCAAGCGCAACGCCATCTTTATGGTAATATTCTGTCAACGCTACATCCAATTGCTAAACCATTTGGTGGTTTAAAAGCAACACCAAGAAATCAAAATATGTTTAATTAGAGTAGAATTTTTATTTATTCCACACAACTATATCTCCAGATAAGTAACGCTATTGACAAATCGAATAAGCCAAATTGGATGATCCGACATTAGACGAATTAGCTAAAGCTATGTCATTGACATCAACAACAATGGATTTCCAATCATCATAGGTGGCAACCTCACCTTGTACTTTAATTGGAATGCCTACGAAAGGCAAGATCTCTTGCGCGATGGATTCCATCTCAGCACCATGAAGGAAGTAATAATCGACAAACTTACCTCCTTCTCGTATTGCAAGTAAAGGGGGCATTCCCCCTGAAATACATCGTATTGCGCAGCTTCTATGAATAGCCTTATCAGCAGGATTCATCACACCGAAAAAGCATTTAGGATCTACGATCTCCCCACTTAGTTCCTTATACCCAGTCATTCGGATATCTCGAACAAGCATCGTTTGACTACCCGCCGAAACCAAGCTATTCTCTTTTTCGGTAAGCTCCATCCAATACTTACCTTGATAGTGAAAAACCATACCTCTAAGCGTGACCATGGTCCCTTCTTTAAGGTCATGAGTCTCCATCATTTTGGACAATGTCCAATCAGGTCCCATCTTGCCAAACCCAACCAGGGGAATGGTCTTTATAATTCCTTTTTCCTCTACCCTCAGTCCCCAAATAGGATCTTTGACCAAATAGCCCGAATACTCTTGAAGTGAACCGTATTCATAAACACTATCGATATATCCTTTTTGATTGTTCACATATAGAATTCCTATACCAATCATAGCCAACAAGGCAACTGTAAAAAACACCTTAGCACTACTAGCATAGCTTTTTGGAACTTCATCGCTCCACCCTACATAGAAATCATCTTTCATAGCTTTATCGGTTCAATTGGTGTTCCTGGTTCATTGGGGATAGGGTTAATCATTACTTGATCTCCTTCTAACCTTAATTCATAGGTCTCGACTTTCTCCGTAAATGGAGGCGGTGATTGACCATTCCCTGGTAAATATTGATAGCCATGCCATGGACATGTAATACATCCATCTATAACCTTTCCTTCTCCCAATGGACCTCCCTGATGTCTACATACATTATTCACTGCAGATAGCTTACCATCGTATTTGAAGATTGCCACTCGCTCACCACTAACTGTACAAATCTTAGCCCTATTTTCAGCGATATCATCTACGGAGCAAACTTTGACAAAATCAGCATCAGATGTTAGTTCCTTATCATTCGATATCTCTTTAAACCCAGCAGCTAAGTGAAGTACAGAAACAAGTACAAAACCTGCTATTATAATTCCAAAAATTATCGGGCTTGTTTCATTTTGTAAAGCACCTAGAACAATATGCATTATCAATAATCCATAAGCAACATAGACCATCATGTGAAGCGCTTTCCATGTTTTTGGCCCCAGATTTTTCAACCAGAAGTCATGGCTACTAACCGCCATTAATGCCAAAATCGAAAGTCCTAAAAACCCAAGCGTTTGAAATGGAAAGTACATCAACGAATCATATCTCAGGTTTGAAAGGAAGACCGATTGGATGGGGTTTACATTTCCAAGAGAGTGAAACTGAATGATGCTAAATCCACCATGTATCAATCCCATGAAGAACATTGTCACTCCCAGGTGCCTTCGATTATAAAGGACAATATTGAACCTAGGGTTTAATCTTGCCAGCGGACCGATAACCAGTATCACATGTAGTAGCAATATCGACAACCATCCAAACGATCGAATGAGATTCGTTTCAAAAGTAACCTCGGGATTAAGTGTCAAATTCAGAAGTGTGAATGATGCAATAAAAAGCACGACACCAACTAAAAGTGCGAGATCATACTTTCTCTTGTTTTTGTTCCAGAGTATTGATGTATATGATACACTCATTTGCCTACTTGTTCTACTGATTGATCACCATTAAATACAGGAATATTTGTTCGTGCCATCACCATCAACATAGAAATTAGAACAGCCATGACGAACCAAATAATCAGGTGTCTCTTGCGTAAATTTCGAGTCATTGCTTTCTAATTAATTTCATCAATAGAGCAGCCCATAGCAAAACCACTCCAGGGAAAATGATCAACTTGAAATGCCATGGAGTCCCTTGAGTTCCCTCGTCAATTTTAGCTGCACCATTCAAATAGAAATAGATGCTAAATACAACTCCAAGAATTAGGTATATGGCAAGAGCTGTCAAGAATATGTTAATGATAGTTACCATCACGATTTCACCCCCGCATATTGGATACCCGTAAGTTTGTGCATCTCATGGTCAAATGTAGAGAGGTCTTCCATGCTCAACTTAGACAGACTATCATGACCTACTGCACGACTAATGACTTTCATCAAATCCGCGGAAGCCGTGAAATAATTAGCGAGTCTTTCGGCTGATTTTTCGATAATCAATCGTGACCTAAGGTTTTGTTTTTGCGTTGCAATTCCCACCGGACAGTTGTCAGTATGACAAGCTCGCATACCTAAACATCCGATTGCCTGAAGTGCGGAATTTGATACTGCAATGGCATCGGCTCCCATGGCCATTGCCTTAGCAAAATCGGACGGAACACGCAATCCACCCGTAACAACCAGGCTGATTCCAGTCGCCCCGACCTTATCTAAGTGTTTTCTTGCTCTTGCCAGTGCAGGTATAGTTGGTACGTTGATATGGTTTCTTAATACGATTGGAGCGGCTCCAGTACCCCCACCTCGACCATCGATAATGATGTAATCAACACCTGACTCCAGAGCAAAATCTATGTCCTCTTCAATTCGTGAAGCTGCGATCTTAAATCCTATTGGCACACCTCCACTCTCCTCACGAACGGTGTCAGCAAATGCTGCAAATTCTTTAGCGGTTTTTATGTCAGTAAAAGTTGCCGGGCTAATTGCAGATGTTCCTTCGCTTAATCCGCGAACCTTGGCAATTTCCCCCACTACTTTATGTCCAGGTAAATGACCACCGGTCCCGGTCTTAGCACCTTGACCTCCTTTGAAGTGGAAAGCCTGAACTTTCTTCATCTTATCCCAGGAGAATCCGAATTTGGCTGACGCCAACTCATACAAGTACTTTGAATTTTCTTTTTGCTCATCCTCTAGCATACCTCCTTCTCCAGAGCAAATCCCTGTCCCAGCCATTTCTGCTCCTTTGGACAAAGCAATTTTCGCTTCGCGAGAAAGAGCTCCAAATGACATATCCGAAACGAAAAGTGGAATATCCAATTTCAGCGGTTTCTTGGCATTCGGGCCTATAACTACTGAAGTATCTACATCATCCTCATCCAACAACGGCTTGCGACTTAATTGAGCGGGCAAGAATTGAATATCATTCCAACTAGGAAGTAGATCTCTTTCCACACCCATAGCTGTTGTCTGACCGTGGTGTCCAAACTCCTTTAACCCATTCTTAGCAAGTGATTGGATATAGGAATTATAAGGTTCAGGAGCTTCGGGATGTGTGTCCTGATACTTTCCTAGATACTCATCTTCATTAAATCTTGGTGGTACCTCTTTGTCTTCAAATTCTTCAACCTCTGCCTGATCAACATATAGATCTCCGTCTTTGATACTGTGCTTAAACTTTCTTAGGCGTTCATCTGGTGCATAAGCACTCACGCCAGTATCGTATCGATAGTCCCAATTGTGCAATCCGCAAATAAGATTTTTACCATCGATAAATCCGTCAGAGAGCAAAGCTCCTCGATGTAGGCATCTGCCATAAAGCACAGAGGCTTCATCACCATATTTGATAACTACCAAGTCTGTTCCTAATACTTGAGCATGGGTAGGCTCTTTCTCTACCAAGTCGCTAAATGAAGCAATCTTTACCGGGTCTGCTAAGTCTTGAAAATCAATCATATATTTATTCTTTACCGAGTTTAATGGTGTAAAATGTGCCAACAATGAAAATGCCCTGGCTCTCAAATCCAGCGCCATAGATATACTCTGCATATGGAGCAAATCGACCAATATTTTTATGGAGACCTCCTCCAATAAGCGCACGCCATCCGCCTTCCCACTCACCTTCTACTTTTATTTCTTCATATCCTACTCCTAGCAGTGGATATAAGCTTGCTACTTCTTCTACTTCGATGAAATAGTGTGCATTTAATGTAAACTCCTTTTCAACCAATGATCCACTCTCTGGAAAAAGGTTCGTTTCAAAGCCAATACACCAACGTTCGTTTGGTATGTAGTGCGTTCGTAAATTAAATCCGAGATTGCCTTCGTGCCCTACTACCAAACTAGCTCCTGGAGCGATCCAGCCTTCCTCCATCTGGGCAAAAGATAGCATTGGAACTAAAAGGAAGCATGTGAGTAACTGTTTCATTTCACTGTCAGTTTTAGTTTTTGAGCCACGCTTTTAATTGATAGTCCTTGTACCAAAATAGAGAATACCACAACCGCATAAGTCACGAACAGTATGAACTCTCTGTAAGGAGAAGGATCCAATGAAAGTGCTAATGCGACAGATATAGCACCTCTTAACCCTCCCCATGTCAAAATCTTAGCGGTAGCTTTCGGGCTATCATCTTCATTATCCGGGAACAGCTTAGATAACACAACAACGGTTATGAAACGAGCTAACAAAACCAAAGGAATCGCAGCTACGCTTATTAGCATATAATTCCACTCGAAAGTCAAAACCAGCACTTCCAATCCTATGAGCACAAAAAGTACGGCATTGAGTATTTCGTCCAAGACTTCCCAAAAAAGATTCATCTCTATCTTCCCTTCGGATGAAAAGGCTAAACTATTTCTCAATTTCTCGCCAATAATTAACGCTGCAAAGACCATGGCGAGCGGGCCAGATACGCCTAGAGCAGAGCAAAGTGCATATCCTCCCATAGATATCACGAGTGTGAGCATGATATCAATCTTAGGTTCGTCAGATATAGATTTCAAAAGTTGAAATCCAATGAGTCCGAGAGCAACTCCGACAATCATTCCTCCCAATGCTTCTTCAGCGAAAATGCTAACTACCTCTCCGAATCCCACTCCTTCTTCACTCATCGTGAAAATATTCACAAGAGAGACAAATACAACTACACCTACTCCGTCATTAAACAAGGACTCTCCTGCAATCTTACTTTCTAATGATTTCTTTACGCCTAGTTCTTTCAATATCGCAAGCGCTGCGATTGGATCAGTTGGAGATATCAATGCTCCAAAAATCAATGCATAGCCTAGAGGCAAATCAAACCCCAGAAGTCCAGTGGTCCAGTAAATGAAAAACCCAACTAAAACTGTTGAAAGAACCACACCAAGCGTTGCGAATGTAAGAATGGACTTTCTTTCCATGGATAAATCTCGTACTTGGAGATTGAGTGCGCCAGCAAAAAGCAACAGACTCAACATCACATCAAAAAGCAATGTTTTAAAGTCTAGCGTTGTTACAATTGAGCATGTCTGATGAAACAAGTCGGGACTGAAGACTTCAAGAAGTCCCAATGGTATTGCCATGATAATAGCAAGCATGGTCATACCAATAGTGCTGGGCAGCTTCACAAACTTATGATTGATATAACTAAACAGACCAGCTAAGCTGAGTAATATGATGAAAGACTGAAACATATCAGATCAAAAGTGCATCCGTCATAATTTCAATAGTAGCTGGTCCATCATGTGCAAGGAGCTTTTCAAACGCAGCGTCAAGCTCTTCAGGTTTGGTCACTCGAATGCCTAAAGCACCGCAGCTATTAACAAACTCAGAGAAATTAGGATTTTGCAAACTCGTCTTCCACACATCAAATTCAACCGCACGTTGTTCTTTTGAGATTTTCCCAAGCTCATGGTTGTTTAACAAGATGTGCTTAATCGGCATGTTATACTTCACTGCCGTAGTTATCTCCATAGGATATTGTCCAAAGCCTCCATCTCCTGTTACCGCAACGATTGGTCTTTCGTGTCCAACAGCTGCCCAAAGTCCCATTGCTGCTGGATAACCAAAGCCAATAGATCCAAGATATCCGGACATTACCACAGACTGATTCTTGCATTCAAAGTATCTGCCGAAACTATAGGTATTATTTCCTACGTCTACCGCAATTGCTGCATTTTCAGGGATGTGTCGATTCATGGCTTCAAATACAGCCACAGAACTTACCCCATTATCATTAGATTCTTGAAGTCTTTTTGCTTTCTCTGCCTTCCAAATTTCCCACCTCTCAGCAACGGCCGGTCTACGATCTTCGAATTCTGTCTTAACGGATTGTATGTGATTGCTGAATATCCGAGCTGTTTCACCAAGTTCTCCCCAAACGGGCACCTCTATTGAATGAAATTTTGCCAATGCCATTCGATCAAAGTCTACCTGAATGGTTGGAATCTTTGGTGTAATACCTGTGTGATTAGAGAATGAAGCACCAAACACGAGTAATAGATCTGCTTCATTCATGAAGTATGACGCAATCGGCGTCCCACTTCTTCCTAACACGCCACAACCAAGCGGATGATGATCAGGAATCAATCCCTTTCCTTTAAATGTCGTCAACACCGGCGCACTCATCTGCTCGGCAAGTTCAATGATGGCATCCATTTCAAACCGAGCTCCATGACCAACGATGATTACTGGTCGCTGTGAAGCTTTTATTTTACTAATCGCCTGATCTATCACCTCTTTTGGAGGGATGATCTTGGGATCTGCTATTCTATTTTCTAACGTTCCTGCTTTACCTTCTGAAGGGATCACTTGTACATCGTCAGGGAATGTAATATGCGACACGTCTCGATTTACTATCGCATGTTTGACTGCAAGGTTCATCAACTCCGCATGTTTGCTGTCTGACTGTGCTCTGTGATTGAAAGACGCTACTGATTCGAAGGCAGAGACAAGGTCTACTTCCTGGAATGCACCTGTTCCTACCACCTGAGTTTGTACTTGTCCAGATAATGCAAGCAGTGGAGCTCTGTCATTCTTCGCATCCCACATGCCTGTATACATATTGGTAGCTCCTGGGCCTGCTATTCCAAAGCAAGCTGCGGGCTTCCCTGTAATCTTGCCATATGCAGAAGCAGCAAATGCTGCTGCACCTTCATGTCGTATTCCAATAAAAGTAAGTTTCCCTTTTTCTTCCTGATAGCGCATCGCATCCGCAACTCCTAAATTGGAGTGACCAACCATACCAAATGCATGAGTTACACCCGCATTCACCATGGTTTCGATCATAACATCAGAAACCGTCCGCTCTCTTTCTTCTTCCTCTTCTATTTCCACGTATACCCCATCTTCCCGAACTTCAACCTCAAAAGATTCTACACCATCGTCAAAACCAGGAGCTTTTCCTGATATCGGATCGTAATCCCATCCATGCCAAGGACATCTCAGCAATCCATTTTCAATAGAACCTTCCCCCAAAGGGCCTCCTTGGTGTGGACACTTATTATCAAGACATCCGAACTTTCCTTCATGATGGGTAAGACAAAAACTTTTGTGACCAGCGGTTACGGTCATCACTCGTTCATCTTTGAGTTTTGAAGGATCGTCGAGAACCTTCTTCCAGACTTTTTTAGTGGACATGTGGCAGAATTAGGTTTAGGATTAGTACTCCATGAATTTACCCTTTTCCATGATGGATTAAAAATTCAAAACCACAATCTGAGAGCACTTAAATGTTTTGTCGCAGTGGCGTCAAAATCTGACTGTTATTTTTCCAACTTAAAATTGCTCATCGACTTCTTCAAATTTTGCCCCATATCATTCAATCGATTTGAGCTTTCACTAAAGCTTCTCATTCCACTAGACAGCTGGCTTGCTGAGCTTGCAACCTCCTCCGTACTAGTGGCTGCCTGCTCCGATATTTGAACTACTGATTCTACCGAGTTGAAAACATCGGTCATCCGTTCTTTCTGGAAATTAGAGGCCTCAAGTACACTTTTAGAGATCTCAAATGTATTCTTAGATTCTCTTGAAATCGTATTAAACATTTCATGCGTATCTCTGGTAGATGCCACCCCCTTAGACACGATCTCCTTCATCTCAGCAATCATCTTAGCAGACACCTCTGTGTCCGCTTGAACATCCTTAACAATCTTTTCTATTTCACCAGCTGACTTTCGAGAGTCTTCGGCCAACTTCTTGATTTCATCTGCTACCACAGCGAAGCCACGTCCGTTTTCACCGGCCTGCGCTGCTTCTATAGCTGCATTCAACGCTAATAAGTTTGTTTGGGAGGTGATTTCTGTAATCACGCCTAGAATCTTTTGAATTTCTTTAGATCGTTCTGATAGGACATGAATAGAATCGTAGGTCTTGTTGGAATATTCATCCACCAATTCGATATTGTTCACAACATCTTCTACTTTCTTTTTCCCTTCTTCACTTATTGAATATCCTTCATTCGCAGACTTGTTGATCATTTGAGCATCTGACTGCATTTTTTTTGAACTATCAAGTACTTCTTCTATGGTCCTGGATGTCTGCTCAATTTCACGTAATTGATCGTGTGCTCCCGAACTAATCACAGATATTGCACTAGCGATTTCATTTGTACTAACATCCATTTCCTTGCTTGAAGTCAGCATGTTAGAAGTGGCATCATCAATTTGACTTGCACCATCGTTGATTTGAGAAAGCAATATTCTTAGATTATTCAACGCCATATTCATGTTATCGAACAATACTTGCATCTCTCCCTTAGATTTAACTTCAATATTATCTGTAAGCGTCCCCTTAGACATGTTATCTGTTACTTGATTGATAATTGAAATTGGCTCTGCAACCAAATTTAAAAGCTCATTGATTGAGCTCGACAGTTCTTTCCAAACTCCAAACTTGTCGTCAACAGACATGCGTGAATTGAAGTTTCCTTCCCTTCCTGCATTGTTTACCACCACCTGAGTTTCATCAATGATATTATCTACAATATTGTTGAAATCGTCGCTTAGCGACTTGAGTGCTTCACTTACAGACTTACCATTACTACCATTCTCTTGGCTTGTAATTCTTG
Source organism: Ekhidna sp. (assembly GCF_963691765.1). GTDB lineage: Bacteria > Bacteroidota > Bacteroidia > Cytophagales > Cyclobacteriaceae > Ekhidna. The sequence continues at coordinate 3,786,922 of NZ_OY829375.1, read as the reverse complement.
ACGCTACCTGTTGAACATTCAATGCCATTTCTTCCATTTCGTTCAACTGCAATTCAAGCTTATCTGCATTCGAGAAACGCTTGATGCTTTCTGATCTGAGTCTAAATGAAACTAAACCAGCAGTAACTACGCCTAATACCGCTAATCCCATATGGTAGAAGAAGGTCATATTGGTGAGCACACTCATATTTATGAAATAACTCAAGTACTCATTTTGACCTTGTCTAACTAAGATAAAAATGGCAACGTGATGAATAACTATAATTCCGGCAAATGGTATAAACACCTTCCAATCCTGATAGATGATTAGAAACATCGGCATTATAAAAAACCAGAAGTGCATTTCGTAGAGTCCCTGTAGTTGTGCCAAATATTGGACCATATAAAGCGCCATAACAGACGCAGTAATTAATCTTGAGAATAGCTTTGCAGGAAAAAACTTAATAGATATGAAGAATATTCCCGCCAGTATAGAGCCCATTCCAAGACCTAAAACCCAGGTATCATAATGGACTGATATCCCAACACCAAACAGCCACAAACCCGAAATCATGATCATTCCAATTTTGTCTGTTTTAGCGTGTTGCAGGTAAGTGCTTTCTTTAGTCGAATTAACAGTTTTCATAATAGTCCTTTTATTAAACACCGCACCCCACGAAATTCAATTGATAACTTGGGAAAATTGGTGGTTGCTGCTGATTGATTAAAAATTTAAGAGCCACTGCTGGGGATGACCAGATTATCTCTCCAGATCCGCAAAGGCCATTTTGATTGTTATAATTACCTCCAAAAAATAGGCGCTGCTCTGAATTGGCAATCAGCGCATACGGAAGTGACTTTACGTGTAATGATTTCGTGAGGGTAGCTGTTGCGTCATTTACTATTTGCACGCTACTGGGGATATCATACTTATTCCTTAAGCTGACAGCATCAATACTGCTACTGTTTACTATGTAGAAATTGACGTGTGATCCATATTTAGTGATGATCCTATTGATGTGATTGATATTTACGCGAGCGTTTGTGCATTCTTCTGAGAAAAAGTGTAGGTAGGATGGCCTGCCTTCTTTCAGAAAGTCTAAGTCCATCTTAGAATTAACAGCTAAATCCGAGTTATCACCTACTGGGACATAGTTTTTAAACTCCTGATCCCATAGTATGGCGATAGCAGAAATGAACCCAATTATTATGAGTAATATCGGAATTACGGCTCTATACTTCATTAGGTGGTGTAAAAAGTTATAGATACTGTATATCAGTTAACTAAAAATAATTCATTTTAGGTTAACTCTTATCTTATTGGTTTATGTAATGCAATTCACATCTATTATTTAGACGCAATTTTCAATAGAAATGTTGAATACGGACCTAAGGAAGACTACTTATACCGTATTAAGTTTTAAACCTACTCTCAAGATTACAGCAGTTTGTAAGGATGTTTATGGATTTTTTTTGGGCAAAATGAACAAGGCAATTCGCTGACAATAAGTAAATTGCAAGGTTATTTAAAACCACCAATGAGAAGATTGTTTTTTGTGGCACTGTTAGTGCCCACTTTGAATGTGTTTGCCCAAATACCGTCCGGGTACTACGACACAGCTGATGGATTGTCTGGAGATCCACTTAAGACAGCGCTGTATGATATCATAAAAGGACATACTGAATTTCCCTACTCCTCAAGCAGTACTGACACTTGGGACATCATAAAACTAACAGATCAAGATCCTTCAGATCCCACCAAGGTAGTATGCATTTACTCTGGTTTTACAAGAGATGCCGCTGCAGAATATAACAGTGGTGCTGGATGGAACAGAGAACACGTTTGGGCAAAATCCAGAGGCGACTTTGGAACGACTAAAGGTGCTGGAACTGATTTACACCATTTGCGTGCAGCAGATGTCTCAACAAATTCTGCACGGTCAAACAGAAATTTCAATGACCCATGTGATTCTCAATATGTAGACGGAGATGGATCCACTGACAGCTATACCTGTACAGGAGAGTTTAGCTGGGAACCAAGAGACGAAGTAAAAGGTGATGTCGCCAGAATGCTGTTTTATATGGCTACACGGTATGAAGGTGAGAATGGCGAACCAGACCTTGAACTCACAGAAACCCTTCAAGGTAATACAAGCAAAGACCCACTCCATGCAGTACTCAGTGTGTTAATAGATTGGCACAATGCAGATCCTGTAAGTTCAACAGAGACTAGCAGAAATGACATCATTTACAGTTACCAGGGAAACAGAAACCCATTTATTGACCATCCCGAGTATGTCGCATTGATATGGGGAAGCGGTAGCTCCACAACACCTACTATTAATGTAAGCCCCACTTCCTTAGATTTTGGCAACGTAGTATTTGGTAATTCAAGTATTCAGAACTACATGGTATCAGGAGTAAACCTGACCAACGATATTACCATCACTCACCCTGCCGAATATGAACTCTCACTGGTAAGTGACTTTTCGTCTACCATCTACAATAGTGGCTCTCCACTAACATTGACTCAGTCAAGTGGCACAGTAGCTTCTACTACTATTTACGTTCGTTTTACGCCACCGAGTGCTTCAGGATTGAATTACAATGGCAACATCACCCATACTAGTACCGGAGCGACGCAAGTAGATGTGGGAGTAACAGGTATTGAAGGAGTAAATACAACTCCTAATGCATGGATCAATGAAATACACTACGACGATGCTTCTACCGATGAAGATGAAATGATAGAAGTCGTGATACAAGATACTGGATGGGACTTATCCCTATTTACCATCACGCTGTATAACGGCGGAGATAACAGCAGCTATGCAACCTACACAATATCAGCGGACTATACCCTCGGGGATCAAAGTGGGAATTTTAAGGTCTATTATGATGTACTGCCAGTAAATGGAATACAAAATGGACCTGATGGCATCGCATTGTCCTATAATGGAACGTTGCTTCAATTTTTAAGCTACGAGGGCGTATTTACAGCCGCAGATGGTGTTGCAAGTGGTGTTGCATCAACCAATATTGGAGTTTCAGAAGGTGGTAGTGATGCTCCCGGTAGTTCATTGCAATTAACTAACAGTGGTTCATCATATTCAGATTTTTCATGGACTGGTCCTTCCACTGACTCTCCTGGATCTTTCAATACAGGACAAAGCATTAGTAATGGCATTACCTTGCTCCCTACTACCCTGGATTTTGGATTGGTAAATTTTGGTACCACCAGTTCAAATCGAAGTTATACCGTGCAAGGGTCTGGATTAAGCAATGACATCATTGTTACTCCACCTACAGATTTTGAAATAGCCCTTGAAAGTGATTTCTCCGGTTCGATTTATTCTAACGCATTGCCTCTTACATTAACTGCCACGGGAGGAGAAGTAGGCACTACCACTGTGTATGTAAGGTTTACTCCCCCTGCAAACGATAAAGCCGTTTCCTCTGGAAACATAACCCATGTGAGTGGTAGCTTTTCTGAGAACGTCAGCGTAACTGGTCAAGAAGGAAGCTTTCCAAACGCATGGATCAATGAAATTCATTATGACAATGTCAGCACAGATGTAGGGGAATTCTTTGAAATCGTCATTGAAGATGCTAGCGAATTTGCGCCACTAACTGATTTCACCGTGACCTTGTACAATGGAGGCAACGGAACCTCTTACGGTTCATATGATATTGATCCAGATAATGCCAGCGTCGATGGAGATACCATTGATAATTATTATTTCTACGCTTACAATCTTCCTACCAATGGATTACAAAACGGTGCCCCAGACGGACTTGTACTAGATTATCAGGGTACCATCATTCAGTTTCTGTCTTATGAGGGTACATTCACCGCAGTGGATGGCATCGCACTAGATGCAGAAAGCACAGACATTGGCGTGACAGAAACAGGCAGCACCCTGTCTGGGACTTCTTTGCAGTTATGCTGTATTGGTTCCCTCTATGAAGACATGACCTGGCAGGCTTCAGCTACAGAAACGGTAGGAACTACGAACTTGAGTCAGGTTTTACCAGTGACGCTTCAATCCTTTACGGGACATCTCCAAGATGATGAAATACTTCTTAATTGGACTACACTCACTGAGCTTAATAACGACTACTTTATTATTGAAAAATCTAGTGATGGAAACTCATTCAATGAAATTGGAAGAATTGTTGGCAATGGCACTAGCAATCAATCAATCAACTATACTTTCATAGACAAATCGCCTTCTGATTTTAATTTCTACAGATTAAAGCAAGTTGATTTTGACGGAACTAGTACCACTTACGAGACGATACTCGTGAAAACTGTATTACATTCAGATTTACTCATCACCCCTAATCCTACTTCAGATATTCTGAGAATCAAAAATTCGAGCGCCCTCCTAAATGATCAAGTCACTTTGGTTCTTTATGACTTAGCTGGAGGACTTGTTTTGAAAGAGAAAGTCACATTTGAAAATGGAGCCTATGAACTAGATGTCACAAACTTGAAGAAAGGAGTTTACCACATCAGTCTGGATGATCAATTGACTCGGTACCGACAAAAGATAATCATTAGATAGTTCGGCAAGCACCTACTCTATTACTCTTTAGGTACATCAAAATCGATCTTTTGAGATCGTATTCATCGATTTTACACCTCCTTTGTACCCAGGCATAAAATATACTTATATAACTATATAAATATTAAATAGAACTATATCAATATTTAAGCGTGTTGTTTTATTGATTGTTAAACTAAAACATTACGATAATGAGCTTAATATTTGATTTTTTAAAACAGAGGAGAAATAAACGAAGCGGTTTAAAGCTAAGAAGGTCCGTCACTGGAGAATGGTCTGTAAAGAAAGGATATCGAACATTATACATAGGCACCAGAGAGAAATGCGAGTTTTTCATGAACCAAGGGCAGATTGGATGAAGACTATGATTTCACTTCAATTGGTCCAAAAACACTTTATTCAGTATCCATTACTGCATAAAATCGGCTATTTATCCTTAAAACAATGAATTTCATAGAATTAATTACACTATTTAATTAATCTAATATTTATTTGCACTTATCCGCCAACACCACACATGATGAAAAAAATTAGTGTACTACTACTATCACTATTTATCTCTACAGCTGCGTTTTCCCAGACATGGGAAGGAGACGTTAGTTCCGATTGGAATGATCCATTGAACTGGAGTGGAAACACACTGCCAGGAAATGATGATAATGTAGTAATCAACCCTTCTAACTATACCAACGCTCCGATAATGAGTGCAAACTCCGCATTCGAGCCAGGCGATATCACAATAAGCAACAGTGGCACATTTACCATTACGGCTGGGGACATTACGGTACGAGACGACATATTCGTTGACAATGCCACATTTACGATATCCGGTGGCACCATAGATGTAGATGAAATCACGGGTAATAATAGCGCAAACGTAAATTTAACAGGAGGTACTATTAGCATGTCTAATGACTTAGATGCGAATAGTGGATCAACATTTACCATTGCAACTACTGTAACCCAAACCTCCGGTGGAGAAGACCTTAATATTGGTCAAAATGCTACTTTCATTATTCAGGCTGGAGCAAACATTACTGGCTTCGATGATGTAGACTTTGATCAAAGTAGTGGAACCCTGACCATGACTGGAGGCATTCTTGACATTGGTGATGACTTTAAATTCGAGGATGGTGATGACAACACAGTTAACGTTTCTGGTGGAACCCTTAATGTCGGAGACGATTTTGAAATAGAAACGGATAACAACCAGATTACCTTCACTGGTACTGCTGATGTAAATGTTAGTGGTGATTTTGAGTTTGGTGTTGATGGTGGAGGTGCTGGAAATGACGCGACAAATTCAAATGTCAATGTCAATGGAAATGCAACTCTGGATGTTACTGGTGACATTAATTTTTACGAAGGTGGTTCTGGATCAAGTTCGTTCTTGAATGTAAGTGGAAATGGAGCAGTAACAACTAACAATGTAGATGACCTTGGCTCTGTAAATATCACTGAGGGTGGTACAGTAAACGATGGAGGCACGATCCTACCTGTAGAACTTCTATTTTTTAATGGAAAGCTAGAGCAAAATTTTGTTGTATTATCATGGCATACAGCTTCGGAGTTAAATAACGATTACTTCGAAATCCTGCGATCTAAGAATGGTGTTAACTTCACTCCTATCGGCACAGTGAAAGGAGCAGGTACAACGTCTGAATTATCACAATACACATTCAATGACCAAACTGCTTCTGGAACCAATTACTATCAACTAAGACAAGTAGATTACGATGGAGCGAGCGAATCTTTCAATATCATTCGTGTAGAATCAGCACTTTCGGATCAATTAGTGGTATATCCTAACCCTGTCCCTTTAAGTCAAAATTTCACATTGAAGCTAGACACCCAACTAGCTCCTGAAACGTCTGTTCAGGTTGTGACTATGGATGGTAAAGTGGTTTTGAGTGAAAAAGTAAGCAACGGAAGTAATTCCGCTACAATAGACTCATCACAATTGAAGAAGGGTAACTACTTAGTAATTCTAGAAAGCAACGCTCAACGTATTATTCGCAGAATATCTGTGAATTAACAGTATCTCAAGGCGTTTTAGAGAATCGAAAACCCAATCTAAATACAATCGGTCGGGCATTTAGATCATTATTCTTGTAGTTGAAATCATAGAGTATCATCGAGCTCATCTGCACAAATCCTATCTTAAATTCTCGACCAACACCTAATAAATAGGCAGATTCCCATTGAGCAGGAATAGTCTCTTCACTGCTACCAAATACGGAACGATTGATCTGACGTTCTAACTCTCCCCAGGCAAAGAATCCCTTTGGAATTTCATAGCGCGTAAACAAGCTGTATCCATAGCCATCTCCAGTCAACGCGGAGGTAGAGTCATTCGAAAATTGTTCACGCAGAATCACACCTACTCCGCCCATCCACTTCTTTTTTATCCAATACCCCACCTGAAGGTTTGTGTTTACAATAACTGGATCTGTCGATTGCAGGCTTAAATTTCCACCAAAATAGAGGCGCTTTTTAAAAGGTGCATCTTCCAAAGAATTGCGCTTAGTCCCCTCTTCTGGATATCTGGTATCAGGAAGCTCACTGTATTTTTTCTTCAACTTTTGGACTTCCGCCTGAGCATCCTGAAATTCTTCAGCATCGATTTTCTTGAATAATTCTCTGGCCATTTCCGGCTTCACCAAATTGGGATTCGGTTTGGAAGGAATGCCTGATTCTGAAAGTCCTTCTGCTGGGTTCGAAAACTGCGCCATCGGGTCATCTGCACCAACGCCATCAGGAAGAAATTTCTTTGCTTCTTCCTCCAAAATTCTTGATGCCTCCACTAAGGCAAGGCTGTCTGCATTGGCTGCCTCACTCTTGAAAGTCACGGGATTCAGTATGAGCTCCTGATATTCTTGCGGGAAACCAGAATCTTTGAATATAGCATTGGAAATCTGAAGCGAATCTTCTCTACTTATAACACCTAACGAATCTGAAGGATAGGTAAGCTTAATGCTGTCGTACTTCAATTCGTACAGTTTACGCGCTTTTGCTTGCTGTTCAAGTCTCTGAACTTGTGCTCGACGCTGCTCTGCCGTCTGTTTCGTCTGCTTTCCTTTGTTGATAGCATTGGCATGCTTCCCTGTAGGTGTTGCATTCACTTTTACCTGCGCAGAAAGCATCCCAGCTGTTGTAAAAACAATAAAAAAAAGGGCTATTCGAAACATCGATTCAAAGTTAGAACTATTACCATTTATTGCACCATTGCTGGATACATCAATAGCGCAATTGACCTTCACCTATGTATTGACAAATTGATAAAAAGTAAACAGGATGTGAAATATCCGAAGAATTGCTAACGATTTAAGATTTATTTTCGGCAATCAATAAAATGACTTCAACGCCATTTGAAAACAAAAAAATACTTTTAAAGGGAATTAAAAACCATCAAGTCAGGCGTTTGCAGCTTCATGTTATTAAATAATACGCTTGGAGAAACACCAGCAATTTTTTTTGTTTCCCTGATAAAATGTGATTGATCATAATAGCCAAAGGAAAGTGAATCAATTACTCTTTTAGTTTCTGTAGATTGAATATGATTTGCAGTTCTACTAAACCTATAAATACTCAATAACTCTTTAGGTTTCATATTGAATTTTTTCAAAATCAGCCGTTGCAACGTTCGCGTAGAACAATGAAGCGCTGTAGCTAATTCACAAACATTAGCAACAGTTTTGCTATCAAGTATTTCTAGAATTTCATTTGTTGTCTCATCTACATCAATTCCTGTAAAAATGGGTGATATCCAATTATCTAATTCATCAGCAATTAATTCTTCATTTTTATAAAAAGATTTTAAATCCAGATTAGCTAAACCATTAGTAGATAATATATTGGAAATATTGCTAAAAGGGTTTGGAGGATAGAGGGTTTGTAATAGCGGGATAGATAATGCACGTAAATAAAACTTGATATTCAAGCATATGATTTTCTCAGGCACATGGAATAATAAAGAGGTACCTGTTGCCGGATAGCCACCTATTTTCGGAGCTGACACAAATTTGTTTTTCGTTTCGTCATAAATATTGAATCCTCCTTCTAAAATATGCCAACACTCTAACCGAGCATTGGGTACAGTCTTGATCCATGATTCAGAATCAAAACGATAAAATTGGTACTTTTCAATATATCTTGAAACCAATCTTCTAATCGGTTTCTTTTCAATAAGCTGTTGATTTTTGGATGACTTCATTCTTCTCCCAATTACACGTCAATAACATATTCCACTATATTCTTGTAGGTTAAGTGTTAAAATCTAAGAGCTCTTGATTTTAACAAAACTCGTAGATAAAGTAAGTCAATTAGTATCCAGCACAACGCTAAGTGCCTCTTTCCTATTGGATACACCTAATTTGCTATATAAATTCTTAAGGTGAGTTTTTACCGTATTAATTGATACAAACAGTTCATTTGCTATTTCGGAATTGGTCTTTTGGGAGAAAATTAACTTGAAAACATCGTACTCCCTTTCGCTTAAGGGATGTATCAACTTCTCATTTAAACTCTCCAATGGAATATCCAAATTGGTTTCATGCTTAACAATTAACTCTTTTATTTCTGAACGAAGTTCTGCCACTTCACTTTTCAAAAGTTGCTCTCGTAAATTGCTCTTTTGGCGTTGAGTTATTAGGACATAAACAAGTATCCCTACCAATAGTAGAGCAACTATTACAAATAATTGCTGCTGCGCCCTTTCCTGTCGTATTTTAAGTTCTTTAAGCTCATTTTCTCTATTTAGTTTCTCAACTTCGATTTCTTTCCTTATTAACTCTAACTTGGATTCAAGTCGTCCAATTTCTCGAGCTTCATCTTCATTAAAAAGGCTATCTTTTGCTACGGTATACTTTTGATAATAGTCGAAAGCCAACTCATAATTATTTTTCATTGCATAAGCGTCTGATAAGACCTTTGATGCCTCTTTAATTTGAATTTTAGTAGTGAGCTGTTCAGCTATTGCAAGCCCTTTTTTTGCGAATGAGATAGCCTCATCCAGGTTATTTATCCTTAAGTAAAGATTTGCCATGTTATTCAAATTCATAGCCATTCCTTCCTTACTCTCCAATTCTTGTTCCTTTTCTAATGCTTGCTTAAAATATGATAATGACTGATCATACTCTTCCTGATCAGCCATCACATTTCCTAAATTTGTAAGCGAATTAGCTACTCCTTTTTCATTCCCAAGTTTCTTCTTCAAACGAAGCGAAATAAGAAAACTTCGTTCTGCAGCTTCGTAATCACCAATTTTTCGAAGAACTACTCCCTTATTGTTAATGATCTTAGCCATTAAATCAGTAGCTCCGGCAGCTTCAGCCTTTTCGAACGCATAATTATATATTTCAATAGCCTTTTTGAAGTTGTTAGTTGATTTGTGGACGAGCCCGCTACTGGCTATTACTCCAATCATATTTATTGAATCTCCTTGATTTTCAAAAGCTTGTTGAGCTTGTAAAAACAAATCAAGCGCTAATGGATAATTTCCAAGTACGTAATTGATGTTGGCTTGCATTTTTAATGCATGACCAAGACTGTGCTTGGTTTCTAATGAACTTGCAAGCTGCGATGCTTGAGTAGCGTTATTCAACGCAGCAAATGGATCTGAACGGAAGGTTTTTCTCGATTGATTTATTAACGAGTCTATAACAGTATTAAGTCGATCATCCTGTCCTCTAACGAATGTTAATGAAAGAAAAAAAAGAAAAAATAGGATTAATCCTTGTTTAGCTAGCTGTTTGAACATTTTGTGGTGGTGTTTCTATCGAAAATAAGATAGATCCAACTACAAAAAAAACTCAAAAGCGACGATGATAAGATTTTATTCTACCTCTTTCGAAGGACTTATCTATGGAGATACTGATTTCATGGGTTCCATAATTAGCTATCAAAAGTGAATTGGTAGGAAGCTCAAATGAATAGCCCAATCGCAGATTTTTACCTAACTCAATATTTGTAAATATTCCAAAGTTGCTTAAATCCCTTACTGTCAGGCCTGTCCATATGAACTTATCAATGAAGCCGCTGAATACTACATCAATAGATGGTTTTTCTGATTCAACATATCTTACCAGAGTGGTCAGCTTATATTGTAAGAATTCGGAAGCTTCATAAAAATATCCTGCACTTAAGTAATAATGCCGTTTGTACCTTGTACTATTTGCTACACCATCATTGGTTTCTATTCCACGAATTCTAGGCACTGAAACACCCACATAATAAGTAGGCTTCATATACATTAAACCAGCACCAAAATTCGATTCAGTAAACTCTTCTATACCTGTATTTAATCTTTCATCATCTACAAAATCTAGGTTGAGATTGCTCAGATCATATCCAAAATGGGTAAAGCCTCCTTGCATCCCCATTGCTAATTTTGAATCATTAAAGCGAATGTTATAAGACAGGCTCACGATTCCTTCCATGTTTTGATTTACCCCTAGTCTGTCATCAACGACCATTCCTCCTATCCCAATTGCTCCTTCCTTAAATGTTGATTGACCTAATAACGTATTGGTAGTTGGAGCACCATCTACTCCCAACCATTGTACTCGAGAAATAAGTGTAGCAGACATTCCACTATAAATACCTGTGTACGCAGGGTTAATCATTTGCTGATTAAACTGATACTGACTGTAGAGAGGGTCAAGTTGCGAAAAACCAAGAATAGCAACAAGACAACTGAAAGTAAATATGATTAGTCTTCTCATGTCTCTATTTTTTTAAGAATAAAAAGCCAGCCTTTACCTTCGTACTCCCTGTCTTTATTGTATAGAAGTAATTACCATCTTGCAATTCAGTAAAACCTCCAGCATTTGGCACTCCTCTAAATACACGGTCTCGGTTATCATAATTAGATATTGAAAACACTTTGATTCCATTTCGATCGAATATCTCTACCTGATTTTTGGGATACAATTCTATGTTTTCAATCCGCAGGAAGTCATGCTTTCCATCTTGAATTGGAGTAAGGGCATTAATAACTCGAAGTGGCGGTAACGGTTGCACTTCTGGTGCCAATGCAAGTGTAAAGAACGGCCCAATTGCGTTACCTCGACTTGTTATGAAACCAGTCCCTTCAGCAACTTCAATAGTTGATTTCCCCAATGTATTGAAAGGTCTGGTCTCAGCAATTGATTGAGCAACCACTAACTGGGCCGTATCCATAACTGAAAGAATATCGAATGGTAGCGTAATAAAGCCTGCGGTATATCCTTCATCTGTATTTATTTCCCAAAAATTATCGATTATCAATTCTTCTAAATCTCCACCTAAAGATTGATCTGGAGGAGAATCATGTGCTTTTATTCCAATCTCAGGACTTATGCCAATCACCTCGTTTAGCGTTACAGGCAGGTAGCTGTTTTGGGTTCCGATTGGATAAAACAGGTCTCCCGATCCTGTACGATAAAGCTCACCTATTATGTAGGAACTTTCATTAGCTCCTAAAATTTGAACACTTGAATCCAGAGTCAACTTAGCCTCATCAGCAACTTCCAACACTCCAGAGCTCAATGTTAGAGAACCAGTAATCATCAAATCATCGCTAAGCGTTTTTACACCATTGCTGATAAATAGGTTTTTTATCTCTTGACCATTATTGATTATCCCTTGTTCTTCCTCACCATTGAAGATCAATTGACCAGCATTAGCACTATAAACACCAACATTCATCCAATTTCTCTTGATAAATATGTTGCCTTCATTCTGGATATTTCCAACATTCAGGAAGTCAGTATTGGTTGAGACTATGGTTGTTTCTGTAATTCTAATGTTTGCACCGTCATTAACAACTTGCCCCTGAACAAAAAGAGAGACGAATAAGAATATGATTGAAAGTCTCATCTTAGTTTTTGTTTACTATTTGAGAATCCGAATCCATTCCTAAGACCTTTTTTATCAGATCCAATTCACTTTCTAATGTCTCAAGCTTATTCTGCTGATTATTTGCTTCTTGCTCTATTGCTTCAATCTTCTGATTTTTTTCGTCTAGTTCATTCTTTAAATCCTTTAGCGCTTTCACAAGTATTGGAATCATCTCTATACTCGAAACAGAATTATCTTTTACAAGCTCAGGGAAAAGTTCTTTGATCTCGGCAATGTCAAATCCATATTGATTTTCTGATTGTAGCGGATTGAGCGCCAACAACTCTTCCGTTTTAGCGATACTTACACCATCAATTAAACCGCTTGAATAAAGATCTCCAGACTGATCGAAAAAGGTTTCATTGTTTCCTATCGTCAAGAGATGATTTGATTCAGCAAGTCCTATCCCAATATTCCCCTGACCATTAATTGACAATGCAGCATTTCCATATTTACCATGAAATAGAGCACTTCCTTCTGTTTCAAAAAGCCATTCGGGTGTATCATATCCTAATGTAGACTGATCCTTAATGATGGTTGGTCTTATATTCACAAGCCTACCTTCAGAATCCATATCGAAGTTCTTTTTTGCGAACTTTTCATATTTAAGCTCTTGCCATTCTTCTTTTTGATAGGCCTCAAAATCTATGTCATAGTAACCTGAAGAAACAGCATACGCTTCGAAATCGCCTATCATCAAATCACTTGACTGATAAATCATTTCAAATTCATCACCAAACCTCATTGTGAAGTAGTCTTCATCTATTTCGCTTAAAACATCAGACGGAATTGATGAACTTATAAGATTAAGGGTATCTCTTAGAATATTGCCATTTTCATTTTTTTCAATAACTACATGGAAGTAGTCAATAAAGGATGTCTCAGGTTCTTCAAGTTTTACTTTGATTTTAACCTGATCTAAAGTGTCACTTAGTGGTATCAACCTTCTATGAATACGTTCAGAGTATTTAGATGCTTGAGCTTCAATAATTGTGGACGATATTTTATAGCCATCGCCATTGTCTACATAAATGAAAGGACAAGCACCAGTAGCATATGACAATTCACCAGTTGAGGTATTCACACGAAGCGTTGAACCCGTTAGGTTGGTTGATAAACCCGGAGTAAAAACACTACCGTCCTGTTCTACCCTAAAAATATCCGTCCCAACAGTGTTCTCGACCAACATTACATCATACGTAGTAGTTGTTGAATTTGATCTGACTCTGGTCTGAACCGGAATATTTACATAGTCTGTTGTCCCTTCGATAGCTTGAAGCATTGTTACATTTCCAGATGTCATTGTAATCCTATCCGTGCTAAAAGCTATTTGTGTATCCGTATCTCCAGAATCTTCAATTACACTTTGGACTTGTAGTGTCCCATTCACTTGCGTGATGCCGGCAGATGTGATAGCAAATCTTGTAAGTGAGCCATCATCAATTACCAAATTATCTGATTCCACAGCCATTCTAAACTCTTGAGTTGGAGTTGCCATAATCATCCCCGCTCCTTGTCCAGCAGTAGAAGTTGTTTGTACTCTTACCCCCGGAATAGTAGAGCTGTGATTTACATGGAGACTTGAAGATGGTGTACTTGTTCCTATTCCAAATTTTGGATTGTTTATTCCTGTTGATGAATTGAAATAGATGTAGTCATCGGTAAAATTGGCATTAAGATCATAGCTCAGGGTCTGATATATCCATGTCGGTGCCAATCCAGAACCTCTAGTCTGTAAAATCTGCCCATCAAATCCAGCGTTGGATGAGCCAGCATATAGCTCACTATTGACATCAAGAATTCCGTTTGATACCAGCGAACCTGTTACTGAGAGATTGTTTTGGAATGTTGAACTTCCCACAACATCTAAATTTTCACTCACATCCAAATCTCCAGTTACCTGAGCACCACTATAGTCTACCTCAAGCTTCGCATCTGCTGCAGTTGCATTGTTTGAGTTTACAAGCTCATTTACGGCGAGTATAATCTTGCCATTTCCATCAGCATTACCCAGACCTTCACTTGGGATAATTTCTTTCTGGAAGAAAATTCCAGCTTTGTAGCTGCTTGTGTTATTCGTGTTTCTTGCCTTAAATCTAATTCCCATCATTGCACCCTCACCCTCATTTTGATTTTGGATATCGAAGAATGTACCACTGACACCTGAGACATCGGCGTTATTTTCAGACAAATGCATCAATGAGATTGGGGTTGCTGTGCCAATTCCAACTGAACCAGCAGTGTAGCTTATATCTGGAGTACCAGTCCAAGGACTTGATGGCAGATTGGTGAGACCTGAACCATCTCCCGTAAAGGCTGTAGCAGTTACTGTTCCGCTAACTTCAAGTGCAGTTGCGGGATTTGTTTCACCTATTCCTACTCTACCAGCTGGAGTAATTGCAAAATGCGCAATGCCATCAGTAAGAACAGAGCCATTATTTATTTTGAAGACGTCACTATCAGAATTGTCAATTCCAATTACCGTATTATCACCTGTTATTCCGAATCGAATAGAGGCATCGCCTGTTCCAAGATTATTGACCTGCATAATTCCTGAAGTGACGTTATTGTTTGCTTCAAAGTATGATGCATCCGAAGTAGTCCCATACGATACATCTAAAGGACCTCTCGGAATGGTATTCCCAATACCTACATATCCATCTCTGTTCAAAGTCATCACGATATCATTTATACCGACGTTTTCAACAGCATTGGTCTGCACTGCGAAATTGAGATTGTTCCCCTGACTTGATTGATTACGAACAAAGATTCCGGCATTGAAACGCTCATTATTATCATTTGCATTCACCTTGAATCTCACCCCTGCTAGGTAGTCAGTATTGCCATCGTCATTTTCAATATCAAGGAATACACCCTCATTGAGACTTGCTCCGGGTGCCTGAACACCACGTATAGACATGAGATTAAATGGTGTGCTTGTACCGATTCCAACATTTCCCGAATTAAAATTGATGTCGCTTCCTGAAGTAGACCACACGCTACTTACACTATTCGCCAAGTCAACCCATCCTCCGGCGGTGCCGTCTGTATTACCTTCAAAAGAAGATCCTGTAAATCGAATACTTCCTGCAGTATTTCCGCCCAAATCACCAATTATAATTCCTCTATTTGCTTCAATTGCTGCAACTCCTTGAAGATTATCGGTAATTCTTATCACAGAGTTTCCTCCATCGGCGTTTTTGACAAAGTCAGCAACATATGTCACATCCGTTGCCGGCTTGGAGACAGTTAAACCTTCAACACTTCCATTTAATTGAATAACACCAGTCGCATCACTACCAAAGCCTGGAGTTAAAACAACATTTCCTCCCCTTGTTCCAGTTATAGATCCCCCGGCTCCAGCGGTTAAATTGAGATCCCCTCCGTCTGCAACCCCATTTGCATCTCCAGCTTTTACCGTTACTTCACTACCTGCAGTATTAGATGATGACGGAGTAAGCATAGAGATTGACCTGTTACTTCCAGCATCAAAGCTGATATCTGAATTAAGGTTGGTTACAGCAGTTGGAACATTTGTAAGGCCAGCTCCATCTCCAACAAATGAACCGGCAGATATTTGTCCGTCATCACGAATGGAAACCTGCGTTACTCCTTGGCTTCTAAAGTCGGCTATTATATTGTTACTCGCACTACTCCCGTGATCAAACTGTACAACAGGACCAGTGCCATTACTAAAAGCGCGAAGTGCTGGATTAGTGGCTGTTGCATTCACTAAATCAAATACACCGGTAATACCAGTTCCTGTGTTAGTCAGATCCAGCATATTATTTGGAGCATCCACACTTTCAGATTTTGTGAATGGGAAAGACAAGTCATCTATGTTAGTTAAGTTGCTTGCGTCTAGTGCTGGCAATAATCCATCAGCACCAATTTGAAGAAGGTTATTAGGGGATGTACCTGCATTTAACGTAGCAGCTGTTCCCAAACCATCCAAATCTCCTTGTATCTCAGCCAACGCTCCTTGTACCTCAGTGGCAGAAATATTAGTGATTGCGGTTATCGCTACCTCGCTAGCATTTTGATCATCTGTTCCTGTGCCATCAGATAATCCTGAAATATCTACTGAGTTGCCATCTGCTATACTCAAGTTCGTTCCATCAAAGCTTAAAGTCTGATCATCTGTATCCGTATCAATAGCGCTAATATCTACGCTGTTGCCCCCTTCTATCGAGATGTTGGTACCATCAAAAGAGATCGTTTGGTCGTCTGTACCAGTACCGTCAGATAGTCCAGAGATATCTACTGAGTTACCATCTGCGATACTCAAGTTCGTACCATCAAAGCTTAAAGTCTGATCATCAGTGTCGGTATCTGTATCGATCGCACTGATATCTACGCTGTTGCCACCTTCGATCGAGATGTTGGTGCCATCAAAAGAGATCGTTTGGTCGTCTGTACCAGTACCGTCAGACAGCCCTGAGATATCTACTGAGTTGCCATCTGCTATGCTCAGGTTTGTGCCGTCAAAACTTAAAGTCTGGTCATCAGTGTCGGTATCCGTATCAATTGCGCTGATATCTACACTGTTGCCTCCTTCAATTGAAATGTTGGTGCCGTCAAAAGAGATCGTTTGGTCGTCTGTTCCTGTGCCATCAGATAGTCCTGAGATATCTACTGAGTTGCCATCTGCAATACTCAGGTTTGTTCCATCAAAGCTTAAGGTCTGATCATCTGTATCCGTATCAATAGCGCTAATATCTACGCTGTTGCCCCCTTCTATCGAGATGTTGGTACCATCAAAAGAGATCGTTTGGTCGTCTGTACCAGTACCGTCAGATAGTCCAGAGATATCTACTGAGTTACCATCTGCGATACTCAAGTTCGTACCATCAAAGCTTAAAGTCTGATCATCAGTGTCGGTATCTGTATCAATCGCACTGATATCTACGCTGTTGCCACCTTCGATCGAGATGTTGGTGCCATCAAAAGAGATCGTTTGATCGTCTGTTCCTGTGCCGTCAGACAGCCCTGAGATATCTACTGAGTTGCCATCTGCGATACTCAGATTTGTTCCATCAAAGCTTAAGGTCTGATCATCGGTGTCTGTATCCGTATCGATTGCACTGATATCTACACTGTTTCCACCTTCAATGGAGATGTTGGTTCCATCAAAAGAGATCGTTTGATCATCTGTGCCGGTACCATCAGACAGCCCTGAGATATCTACAGAGTTGCCATCTGCAATGCTCAAGTTCGTTCCGTCAAAGCTTAAAGTCTGGTCATCTGTGAAATCCGCTCCAGAAGGCACTGCTGTTTCAACAGTCAGGTTATTAACAGTATTCGCATTTTCTGCTGTATTCACCTCCAAATCTCCATCTGTGTCATATGAACTGGCAAGCATATCTCCTCCTCCAGCTGAAGCTATTTCACTTTGCAATTCTTGTAAGGCTGCTTGAACATTGGTTGAGCTAATACCTCCTGCTGGTGTTACATCCACTTCACTAGCTACTTGATCATCTG
Organism: Ekhidna sp.; assembly: GCF_963691765.1. Lineage (GTDB taxonomy): Bacteria > Bacteroidota > Bacteroidia > Cytophagales > Cyclobacteriaceae > Ekhidna. The sequence continues at coordinate 3,769,016 of NZ_OY829375.1, read as the reverse complement.
TGCCTGTACCGTCAGACAGCCCTGAGATATCTACTGAGTTGCCATCTGCGATACTCAAGTTTGTACCGTCGAAACTCAAAGTCTGATCATCAGTGTCGGTATCTGTATCGATCGCGCTGATATCTACGCTATTTCCTCCTTCAATCGAGATGTTGGTACCATCAAAAGAGATTGTTTGGTCATCTGTTCCTGTACCGTCAGATAATCCTGAGATATCTACAGAGTTGCCATCTGCTATGCTCAAGTTTGTGCCGTCAAAACTTAAAGTCTGATCATCAGTGTCGGTATCTGTATCAATGGCGCTGATATCTACACTGTTTCCTCCTTCGATTGAAATGTTGGTGCCGTCAAAAGAGATCGTTTGATCGTCTGTTCCTGTACCGTCAGATAGTCCTGATATATCGATTGAATTCCCATCTTCAATTGAAAGATTTGCTCCATCGAATGAAATTGTCTGGTCGTCTGTACCTGTACCATCCGATAGTCCAGAGATGTCTACTGAGTTGCCATCTGCGATACTCAAGTTCGTTCCATCAAAGCTTAAAGTCTGATCATCGGTGTCTGTATCTGTATCAATCGCACTAATATCTACACTGTTTCCACCTTCGATTGATATGTTGGTACCATCGAATGAAATCGTCTGGTCGTCTGTACCAGTACCGTCAGATAGTCCAGAAATATCTACTGAGTTGCCATCTGCGATACTCAAGTTCGTTCCATCAAAACTTAAAGTCTGATCATCGGTGTCGGTATCTGTATCAATTGCGCTGATATCTACGCTATTGCCTCCTTCGATCGAGATGTTGGTGCCGTCAAAAGAGATCGTTTGGTCGTCTGTTCCTGTGCCGTCAGATAATGCTGATATATCGATTGAATTCCCATCTTCAATTGAAAGATTTGCTCCATCGAATGAAATTGTCTGGTCGTCTGTACCTGTACCATCTGATAAACCTGAGATATCTACCGAGTTGCCATCTGCGATACTCAAGTTCGTTCCGTCAAAGCTTAAAGTCTGGTCATCTGTGAAATCCGCTCCAGAAGGCACTGCTGTTTCAACAGTCAGGTTATTAACAGTATTCGCATTTTCTGCTGTATTCACCTCTAAATCTCCATCTGTGTCATATGAACTGGCAAGCATATCTCCTCCTCCAGCTGAAGCTATTTCACTTTGCAATTCTTGTAAGGCTGCTTGAACATTGGTTGAGCTAATACCTCCTGCTGGTGTTACATCCACTTCACTAGCTACTTGATCATCTGTGCCTGTACCGTCAGACAGCCCTGAGATGTCTACTGAGTTGCCATCTGCTATGCTCAGGTTCGTTCCATCAAAGCTTAAAGTCTGATCATCAGTGTCCGTATCGATCGCGCTGATATCTACGCTGTTGCCCCCTTCTATCGAGATGTTGGTACCATCAAAAGAGATCGTTTGATCATCTGTGCCGGTACCATCAGACAGCCCTGAGATATCTACAGAGTTGCCATCTGCAATGCTCAAGTTCGTTCCATCAAAACTCAAGGTTTGATCATCCGTGTCTGTATCCGTATCAATTGCGCTGATATCTACACTGTTTCCACCTTCAATGGAGATGTTGGTTCCATCAAAAGAGATCGTTTGGTCATCTGTTCCTGTACCGTCAGATAATCCTGAGATATCTACAGAGTTGCCATCTGCTATGGTCAAGTTTGTGCCATCAAAACTTAAAGTCTGATCATCGGTGTCGGTATCTGTATCAATCGCGCTGATATCTACGCTGTTGCCTCCTTCTATTGATATGTTGGTACCGTCAAATGAAATTGTCTGGTCATCAGTGCCGGTACCATCAGATAGTCCTGAAATGTCTACTGAGTTGCCATCTGCTATGCTCAGATTCGTTCCATCAAAACTCAAGGTTTGATCATCCGTGTCTGTATCCGTATCAATCGCACTAATATCTATGCTGTTTCCACCTTCAATCGAGATGTTGGTACCATCAAATGAAATTGTTTGGTCATCTGTACCAGTACCGTCAGATAGTCCAGAAATATCTACTGAGTTGCCATCTGCGATACTCAAGTTCGTTCCATCAAAACTTAAAGTCTGATCATCAGTGTCGGTATCTGTATCAATAGCACTGATATCTACACTGTTGCCGCCTTCTATTGAGATGTTGGTACCATCAAATGAAATTGTTTGGTCGTCTGTACCAGTACCGTCAGATAGTCCAGAAATATCTACTGAGTTGCCATCTGCGATACTCAAGTTTGTACCATCAAAGCTTAAGGTCTGATCATCAGTGTCGGTATCTGTATCAATCGCACTAATATCTATGCTGTTTCCCCCTTCGATTGATATGTTGGTGCCGTCAAATGAAATTGTTTGGTCATCTGTTCCTGTACCATCTGATAATCCTGAGATGTCGATTGAATTCCCATCTTCAATTGAAAGATTTGTGCCATCAAAAGAGATCGTTTGATCATCGGTGAAATCCGCTCCAGAAGGTACTGCTGTTTCAACAGTCAGGTTATTTACGGTATTCGCATTTTCTGCTGTATTCACCTCTAAATCTCCATCTGTATCATATGAACTGGCAAGCATATCGCCACCTCCAGCTGAAGCTATTTCACTTTGCAATTCTTGTAAGGCTGCTTGAACATTGGTTGAGCTAATACCTCCAGCTGGTGTTACATCCACTTCACTAGCTACTTGATCATCTGTGCCTGTACCGTCAGACAGCCCTGAAATATCTACTGAGTTGCCATCTGCAATACTCAAGTTTGTGCCATCAAAGCTTAAGGTCTGATCATCAGTGTCTGTATCCGTATCAATCGCACTAATATCTACACTGTTTCCACCTTCGATAGAGATGTTGGTGCCATCGAATGAAATCGTTTGGTCGTCTGTACCTGTACCGTCAGATAATCCTGAGATATCTACTGAGTTGCCATCTGCGATACTCAGGTTCGTGCCGTCAAAACTTAAGGTCTGATCATCAGTGTCCGTATCGATAGCGCTGATATCTACACTGTTTCCGCCTTCGATCGAGATGTTGGTACCGTCAAAAGAGATCGTTTGGTCGTCTGTACCAGTACCGTCAGATAGTCCAGAAATATCTACTGAGTTGCCATCTGCAATGCTCAAGTTCGTTCCGTCAAAGCTTAAAGTCTGGTCATCGGTATCTGTGTCCGTATCGATCGCGCTAATATCTACACTATTACCTCCTTCGATCGAGATGTTAGTACCGTCAAAAGAGATCGTCTGATCATCTGTTCCTGTACCGTCAGATAATCCTGAAATATCTACTGAGTTGCCATCTGCTATGCTCAAGTTCGTACCGTCAAAACTCAAGGTTTGATCATCCGTGTCTGTATCCGTATCAATTGCGCTGATATCTACACTGTTTCCACCTTCGATCGAGATATTGGTGCCATCAAAAGAGATCGTTTGGTCATCTGTTCCTGTACCGTCAGATAATCCTGAGATGTCTACTGAGTTGCCATCTGCGATACTCAAGTTTGTGCCGTCAAAACTTAAAGTCTGATCATCTGTGAAATCCGCTCCAGAAGGCACTGCTGTTTCAACAGTCAGGTTATTAACAGTATTCGCATTTTCTGCTGTATTCACCTCTAAATCTCCATCTGTGTCATATGAACTGGCAAGCATATCTCCTCCTCCAGCTGAAGCTATTTCACTTTGCAATTCTTGTAAGGCTGCTTGAACATTGGTTGAGCTAATACCTCCAGCTGGTGTTACATCCACTTCACTAGCTACTTGATCATCTGTGCCTGTACCGTCAGACAGCCCAGAGATATCTACTGAGTTACCATCTGCGATACTCAAGTTCGTACCGTCGAAACTTAAGGTCTGATCATCAGTGTCGGTATCTGTATCAATCGCACTAATATCTATGCTGTTGCCACCTTCGATTGATATGTTGGTACCATCAAAAGAGATCGTTTGGTCATCTGTTCCTGTTCCATCAGATAATCCAGAAATATCTACTGAGTTGCCATCTGCGATACTCAAGTTCGTGCCATCAAAGCTTAAGGTCTGATTATCAGTATCGGTATCTGTATCAATCGCACTAATATCTACGCTGTTGCCCCCTTCTATCGAGATGTTGGTACCATCGAATGAAATCGTTTGGTCGTCTGTACCAGTACCGTCAGATAGTCCAGAAATATCTACTGAGTTGCCATCTGCTATGCTCAAGTTTGTGCCATCAAAGCTTAAAGTCTGGTCATCAGTGTCAGTATCCGTATCAATGGCGCTAATGTCCACACTGTTACCGCCTTCAATTGATATGTTGGTACCATCAAATGAAATCGTTTGGTCGTCTGTTCCTGTTCCATCAGATAGTCCTGAGATATCTACTGAGTTGCCATCTGCGATACTCAAGTTTGTGCCATCAAAGCTTAAAGTTTGATCATCTGTGTCTGTATCGATCGCGCTGATATTTACACTGTTGCCTCCTTCTATAGAGATATTGGTACCATCAAATGAAATCGTTTGGTCGTCTGTTCCTGTACCATCTGATAATCCAGAGATATCTACCGAGTTGCCATCTGCGATACTCAAGTTCGTTCCATCAAAACTCAAGGTTTGATCATCCGTGTCTGTATCCGTATCAATTGCGCTGATATCTACACTATTTCCACCTTCGATCGAGATATTGGTGCCATCAAAAGAGATCGTTTGGTCATCTGTTCCTGTACCGTCAGATAATCCTGAGATGTCTACTGAGTTGCCATCTGCTATGCTCAAGTTTGTGCCGTCAAAACTTAAAGTCTGATCATCTGTATCTGTATCGATCGCACTGATATCTACGCTGTTTCCACCTTCAATTGAAATGTTGGTGCCGTCAAAAGAGATCGTTTGATCGTCTGTTCCTGTACCGTCAGATAGTCCTGATATATCGATTGAATTCCCATCTTCAATTGAAAGATTTGCACCATCAAATGAAATCGTTTGGTCATCAGTACCTGTACCGTCAGACAGCCCTGAAATATCTACTGAGTTACCATCTGCAATACTCAAGTTCGTGCCATCAAAGCTTAAAGTCTGATCATCAGTGTCTGTATCGATCGCGCTGATATCTACACTGTTGCCTCCTTCGATTGAAAGAATATTTCCTGAAAGGTCGAGCAGCTGAATTTCATTTAGTGGATCAAGGTCTCCAGTATTGGAAATTTCCCCGTTAATTATGGCAATTCCTTCTCCAGCATTTATATCTACATTCATTTGCATTCCAATCCAGTCGGAATTCATCCAGAAGTAAAAAGCATTCTCATCGGTATCATATATCAATAAGCCGTTTTCATTCTGTGATAAATTATTTGTGAAATCAGAATTTGTGCGTTGTGATGTTGTCATTTTTGGAACCAATAGCCCTTGATTGTTATTTGGACTTACTAGTTCTAGAACAGCGTTCGGATTTGGATTTTCAACTCCGATTCCAACACCCTGACCGAATGTGTTGATTGCAATTAAACACGCTGCAAATGCAAGTAATTTGTGAAATGGTGAACTCATAATGCGTGACCTAAGGCGGCGATTAGTTTTTCGTGGTTGTTATATCTCAGACTATTCTGAGCATCACCAAGGTGCAGAACATTATGGATTTTCCTTTCACCCGGATAGGGTGATTTTGACATTTCTCAACAAAAAAATGCCGTATTAGTCTATTTTAAATCTTTTGAAGGATTTAAGAATTACTCATCATCATTAGGGAAACAGAATGAATATCAATGGTAATAGAATAAATATGACCCCTCTTTCTGTGAGAGTTATTGCAACGTCTAAAGACAAGCAATTAAATCTTGGCTCCTTGACGTTTCATTAGCTCATGATGGAGCTCATCCCAAAGCATCATAAAAATCACGAACTCATTATTCGCACTTAGTTTCTCCTTGATCAATAAATCGAAAACGATTTTTTGCATCCGTTTCAAGTTATCGCTCAAATCCTTAGTCGAAGTATCCTCTAGGTTGTCTTTCAAGTCAAGCAGTTCTTGATAATAAAGGTCCATTCGATCTTTTTTGCGCTGATTCATATTTGCCTTGAAACTTGCAGACAAACCAAAAAGCACGATAAAAACAGACAAGATAAAGCCCATAAACTCAGAGTACCTTTCAATGAACGAAGGCTTATCACGCTCTAAATAATTAATGGTACCGCCGTGAAAAGGAAAACTTAAATTGATATCCTGATGATTAACTTCAAAAGTGTAGCTATTGGATGATTCAAAAATTGGAACAATGTGATGTTGATGGATTGTTTCAATGAGATCAAAAATTACTTTTTTTGGAACATCTGAAGTTGTCATCAGCAATTCATGTACAGCCAACGTGTAGACAGGATTTTCCATAGTTATCCCAAAGGCATACCTAGAAATGATATAAGGTGTTGTCTTTTTATACGCTTGGCAAAAGCCTTCAATAAACGATCCTTTACCGTAGGTCTCCTCGTGATCTAAGGAATAAATGTATGCTTCCTTATCAAACAAGAGTCGGCCTAATTCATAATTTTCAAGTGCAGAAAAGAACATCAACAAGTCGTATTTCTGAAAATCATTTCTAAGATCGTAGTGAGGCTCTAATCGATAGTTAATCGTAGAATCACCAGTGAAATTTGGAATCATGCGCTCAAAGAACGCCAACTCATCCACTTCCTTGGTGAGTATCATATAGTTCCCGGTATGAATCAGTGAGTCAATTTCTTTCTGTGAAAGTTCATGTCTTGACGCTACTACCAACACCTCATGAAAAAATGGTATGACCGTCCGTAGATCTTTTTTACTTCCATGATAGTCAAGTGTATTATCTACCGTGGTGATTTCATACTCATTATCTAGGAGGCTTTCAATTGCAGCAACCTCTGTGAGTGAATCTTTGCTTGTTACTGAAATATCAAACCTGGAGTGTGTATTGATATCATTGGCAATTTTCGTCATCACCCGCTCATCCTCCTCGGATACAAGGAGATTGAGTTTGTAATTGTGATTACAAGAAAAAAAAGGTAGGGCTAATAGCCACAGGAAGGATTTCTTTAACATTTAGGTTTTGATAGCTGGTTGTAAAAAATGCTAAACTAACGTGAATTATAAATCATCCACTCTAAGCTTACGATGATTCGCTGAATCATAGAAAATATTCGTTGATTTTACTGTTCTCTCTTCTCACTCACGCTGGTGCGAGCTTGTAGCTCGTCCGTTTGCGAGCCTGAACTAGGCGTAGGTTGCAGCTACGCCTCATCATATCATGTCAATTTCTAATTGACGTTCCAAGATACTTCTAAACCAAAAACCCACCAACGATGAAGAAGGTGGGTTCTATTTAGAATGTATGAAATTTATTCTGGTAGTTTCACATACTGCTGTTCCTGAGTATTCACAGATAGTGTGAAGTCACCCGTCTTTTTATTATATCCAACAAAGTTCAGAATCACATACCTTGATTTCAACCAAGCTGCGCTAAACTCTGTTTCATAATTATTGATGACATGTTTTTTATTGGAAATGATATTATAGTCAAACTTTAAATAAATCTTGTCTACATCTTCTTTCATCAATAGAACCATTTCTTCTTCAGTTAATCTGAGACTGCCGGGAAAGTAATCCATTTCAATAATTCTCTTCGAGATCAATCATTTTCATCGAAAATCCAGTGCATAAGATTAGAGACGAAAGTTTCAAACTCATAAGCAAATATTGTCCACCTCTTAATACTCTCTTCTATTTGCTGATCATCTAGTTCAATATCTTCCTTATCGTAAGCAAAAAGAAACAGATTACCAGCGTCATTAACACCTCCATTCCTATGAGCTAGATTATTTCTTAGTTTTCTGAATTCTTGAAGATTGGTCTTGAAGTACTTACATCTCTCTTCATCAAATTTGGTGTAGCCTGCAACCACCTTATTGAAGCGATCAATCTTTTGACCAAATGTGAGGATATTAACAAACAAGTCCATGAAGAAAAACTTACGAACTTTATCCTCATCGTCAGCAACAAAGAAATCAATAAAGAACTTGTCAATATTCACTTCAATCATTGTAGCCAAATCAATAATATTTCCTCGATAGTGATTTGCTTGTTCTTGTGTTACCATGATAGTTTAAGGAGTGATCCAGTAGTTTCCACGATTCAACTCCGAAACAAGTAACTGCTCCGTTAGAACTTTATCTAAAACCCTTGGTCTACTAACAAAATCAATAATACTTGGTACTATCCAATTCTTGGTAGCTTCTGTAATTATCCTTCCTGCTGCATAAGAACCAACTGTAAAAAGCATTTCTTCGTTAACTGGATCTTGCATTTTTGCAAGTCCAATAGTTGCAGATACACCAACAATTTCATTAAAAGTCAACGCTCCGAATTTCTTATTAAACTTGGGTTTCTTAACAGCTACCATTACTTTGCCATCAGAGTTTAAGAATTTTATTTGGCTTTTTTGCGAGTTGATATATTCTAAATGTTCGTTTATTGCAGACATTACACTCTCTTTTCTCTCATGAATAATCTTTCTGTATTCATCAGTTTTTTCTAAATCCTCCAATTTCTTTGTATTCTTATTTTGGTACAAACTGGTCAATAAATTTGCTTCTCTTTCTAATGCATTAAAATATTTTGCATGAAGTCGAATAATTGAATTCTGAAACTCAGGTTCTGCAGCTAATGCCCAAAAGCTTTCCCAATCTACCTTTCCAACTACTGGCGGTACCGCGAACTTACCATCACTAACATCTTTGTTAAATTCTTGCACACTCATCTTGGATGTTATCGCTAGTGGATAGTCGGATAACTCGTGATCTTTTACTACCTCTTGAGTAAAATACGAGGGAACATTTACTCCGTACGCTTTTGTCATTCGTTGGTAAAGAGTATTATCAAGCCAAATTCTTACAGGCATCCAAGCATTGTAATCTTCAAAGATTTGTTTTTGGTTGTACCACGAGTTTCTTTGACCACTTGATAGCTTTTGACTCAAAATTTCATTCCTTGCATCAATAAATGTCTGTTTGATTCTATGTTGTCTGTCATCTGGAAGAACCTTTTTTAAGTATGAGTTAAGACTATCAAAATATAAGTTCTGAGCAGGTTTAGTAAAGTACTTGTATCGTGTATAGATGGGTGGACACTCCGCTTGATTTGCGTCAAATAATCCATAGACTAACTGTGAATATTTTGAGTAATTGGCAAAGTTCTCTTCGATGTCAGATTTACCCGTCATACTTGATAAGTCTTTCCCTAACTTCTCAAGCTCTGACCATTGCCTTGAAAGATAAGCTTGTCCAAAGACCCTTTCTACCGAGAAACCTTTCTTACTTGCAACATCTTTTTTAACAACATCAGATAAACCAACAAAATCAACATTATCACCCCTGTTTGATTGAAGATATTCAGCAACAAAGGCCGAATAGCCTCTAAAACCATTGAAACTACGATATTGACTTTCGAGACCAATACGAAAGATATTGTAGTTGTTGTGAGTAATTTTTAAAATTTCATCTCTATACTTCTTGCTATACCTATGAACTTCTGGTATCAGTTTAAATAATGCTGGACAATCTGCAATTTGACCTGCTGGAATAACTATTTCATAGCCAAACAAAAGTGCTGTAAGTGCCTCGCTTCGGGCATGAGAAATATCTATTTCCTTATCCGCTTTGGTATCATCCTTATACCTAGCAGTATCTATAGATTGAAGTAATGTTCTGATTCTTCTTTGCATATTACAGTTGCGTTATATGCATTCAATATCATATTACTTAATTTCAAAGTCAATACCCAAAAAGTGGTAATTACACCCACCCCCCTAAAACCAAAAATCCCACCAACGATGAAGAAGGTGGGTTTCTAAGAAATGATAAATCTTATTTGGAAGGAAGAATAATAAATGAGTTTCTAGACGATATCTCTACATCCCCTGATACTGGATGTGGAAAAATTATTCCACTTTGCCATTCTCTTAGTATTCCTTCAGAAGGAATGCTATCAAGTTTTACAACTTCTTCATAGTGAAAGTATGTAGAAGCTGTTTCTTTTATTTCACCATTAATTCTAAAAAGAGGTAAGAAATCATGAACCTTACCATATCTCTTCACACTAAAATAAGATGTGTCAGATAAATAGACTTTCGCCCGATAGATTTCTCCATTGTATATCGTGTCATTATTAGCATCCACAATTAATTCTGGAAATTCCGCATAATTCGAATTTGATGATTCACATCCAAATAAAATGAATATTACTATCAGCGAACTAGAAAGCAGTTTTTTGATCTTTGTATAGAAAGCATTTTCCATCACCACAATTTAATCCTCCTCTCTAAAACGCAAAAACCCACCAACGATGAAGAAGGTGGGTTTTGTATTATTTTTCAAAGTCTTGAGTAATTACAAAAGTGACATTCTGAAATGTGACCTAATTCATGACCTTAACTCAGTCTGTACATTCTGAAAAGACTTTAGGACACTCAGAGGCAATTAATTGATAGTTATCATTTTCATCCTTTCGATACAAATAAATCTCTGGGCTCTTAAAAGCTTTGTAAAGAGAATCATTTGGTCTAATCAACTCCGATATTTGATACCCTTTCATTCTAAAGGGAAAGTTAGAGTTTTTTAGATCCAGCATAAAATCATAATTTTCCCCTTCTTCAACCAATCCTGACATTTTTCGGTACTTCATAAAAAAGTTAGGAATATCTCGTTCATTTAATTCATGAGTACTTATCACGGCATCAAGTGTCTGAATAAGTAATGTATCTTGATTTTTAAATTCTAAACTTTCAAGAAGAGTATCAAAGACTAAAAAGTGTGTTTTAGCATCTTTAACAACAATATTTACACTTTTATCAGCATCATAAAATCCAATTTTGTAACCGCTATTAAATTCTATTGAATCCGAGAAAAACTTAGAAGAAGCATGAAAGAAATTAGACAGAATTTCAGGTCTCACATTAAGAATATGTTTTTCCACTCCTATCGTCATTAATGATGAATCATTTCCATGATAGGTTATATTATTTGAGTTGAAATTGAAATCTCTTCTTTCAAGTTCATGACAAACTTTTTCTTTTTCTTTTAAGACCAATGTGGTTCGATGATCAAGATTATAGTAATCAATAACAATACATTCACATGCTGATAATGATTTAGTGCCTCTATCTGAGCATCCGAACAATACAACAAATACAATGACTAGCTTAAGCTTTATTTCCATTTGTCTTTGATTATTTCTTTGGTAATTGTTGATTATGAAACTCTGATGGGGTCGTGATAATTGGACCTATTGGCTTAGTATGCCCGTTGTAACGATTAAATCCCCAATATATTGTTGATATTCGTTTCCAAATACCATCTGCAGTACGACCCATTAATGATGTCTCTGCTCGCCAATAAACAAAGTCGTGCCTTCTTACGGGCGAATCATAAAATCTCATTGTGAATCCAGATTTACTTGATCTATATTTTTTCCAATATCTAAGCGAATGTCTACTACTTCTATTCAAAGTAAATGGTGGAACACTCGTGCCTGGATCATTATCAAGATATTTAAAGAATCCTGTATCTCCCTTATCATTGATATTAGTATATACAGTTTGTATAAAATTGAACTCCTCAAATTTACCACTATAGTTTGCAACATCAAGATTCATATCTAAACCAATATCTATTCCATTATCTATAGGCTCAAAGGAGTCATCTTTACGCTACTTACTAAAAATTACAACCCTTTAATCATGGTAATATCAAAAGAATCATACCTGAGTTTATTTCAGGAGTATTACAATAAGGTAGACGAAGAACTCATAGCGATATTAAAAGGACATCTTTTAATTGAAAAGCTATTGAATCAGATAATAGAGGAGTTCGTTTTCCATCCAGAGATCTTACCTGAAACACGATTAAGTTTCTATCAAAAAATTCATCTTGCCAGAAGTATTTCATACAGTGAACAAGATAATACCATGTGGAAATTGGTTACCGCATTTAATACTCTACGGAATGAATATGCCCATAATCTAGATTCTGATGCAAAGGAGAAGAAATTAGAAAAGTTGAAGCAACTTTATATAGTTGAGACAAAAGGCAGTGAATTCGAAAAAGTTTGGGAAGAGGGAAACGTTATTGGAATTGCATACTCAATGTCTATGATAATTGGCTTTCTAACTTCTTTTGAAAAAGAGGTGAAGAGCTTTAAGAACTTTGTTAATAAACATGGAAATCCAAGGAAATAACCACACCCTAAAAAAAACCCACCAACGATGAAGAAGGTGGGTTTGAATTAGTTTTTCTTTCTAGAATTCCTAAACTCTTCCAGCAGTAATTCATTTTGTGATGGATTCATACTGTAATAAAGATCAATTAGAAAGTAGATTAGTGACATAGTAACAATAGCTCCTAAAATTGTATTTCTCCAAAATCTGAAATCATATTCGTAATGAGTGCACTCTTCTCTTAGAGTTCTTTTTCTGAATACAATCCAAGCAATGAAAGAACCTGTAATCAGAAATATTAAAAGTGGAAGATATCTATCATGTTTCACTGTAACACTATTTACACCTATCATTCTCTCTAATAGAGAAGTCTAGTTCTTTGTATCTTTTTCAAAATCATGCTTCACTTACAAAAGTGACATTCTGTAACGTAACTTCGAATTCTACTCAACTCGATAATATTCTAATGTATATGTCTCTCCGAATCTAAAACCCTTCTCAGTATTGCTCAATATTCCTTGTTCATAAGACTTAATATAGACAGTATCTCCATTGATGTTTCTAAATATTTCTTTCGAAAGAAGTTGTGTCTTCTCATCATAAAAATAAAAGAATGAACTTCTGACCTTATCACCATCCTTTATTCGTTTCCTTATTAGTCTACCTAAACTATCATAAGAATAATCGGTCTTAGAAAAATTCTTTATTGATTCGACAATAAGACCTTTTTCTACTAAATGAAAGATTTTCGTTTCATTAAATAATGAATCGAAATCATCAATATCATATTCCCAATTTAAGTGCTTTAGCTTACGCCTTTTTTCAATTATTGTATCTCCTCGATACTCAAATTCATTGACACTGTTAGAACTATAATCTGATAGAATGAGTACTCTTGAAACAAAGTTATTTGAATCATAAGCTAATTTTCGAAAGCTATTCCCCATCTCACTATAACTTTTCTCTTCAACTAGCCGTCCTAAACCATCAAATATTAAAGTATCATTTACGAATGAAATCGTATCAAAACAAACAATTGTTGTTTGTGATCCATTTGTGACTTTATATACTGGACTAGGAAATTTTCATAATCAATCTCAGATATTTTCTCATTACTGCTACTAGAGCAAGAAAAAAGAACAATTGTAATTATTAAATAAGTTAATTTTTTCATCATTTTGAAGGTATAGTGAAAGGGAATTCCGCATAATTCGAATTAATCAGTTCCTGAAATTTGCCCTTCAATAAAAAAACCCACCAACGATGAAGAAGGTGGGTTTGGTATCTTTTCAAAATCATGTTTCACTTACAAAAGTGACATTCTGTAAAGTGGCCTAGAGGGGTAGTATGTCCAGTGTTAGAGTTATTTTCCCCAAGGATTCCATTTTTTTTCAGTAGAGTCTCTCCAAATCCCTTTACCAACAGAAAGTTCATTAACTATTTCAAGGGAATTATCAATACCAAGTAATGTACCTAAGGAAACCACTCTCATTTCTTCCTTTTCCACATCAGGACCTGCGCCAGCAAACATTTCCAACTCGTCTTCTTCCCACCTCATAACTTCTGTAATTACTTCTCCCTTTAAAGCATCAATATTTGTTATGACTTTCGAATGATCAGGTAATGAATATTCCCATTTCTCAACAAGCCATTTCCAAACTGGTTCTTGCTTAGAGTCCCACTTTTTATTCATGTCAGGGATATCTAAAGTATGATGTTTCTTATCAGGTATGATTTGATATGAAACTACTTTATCTATTTTATAAAAATCAAACACACCCAACATCATTAGATCGCTCCACGAACCATCTACCTCTTGTAAAGAAAAGCTACCTAAATCATCCAATTTGGTGATCAAATTTTGAGCTTTTGTACCATTTCTAATTAATGATACCACTGATTCGAAAATTCTATACAAATCCTCTTTCAAGAAAATTATCCCTCCTGAAAGAATTAATTCAAAACCATAATCTTCAAATAGTCCAATGGTGTAAGCATATCTTGGATCTGTTTTGCTATTTACAATTGTAACATGATATCCATGCTCATGGATATTTGATTGAATTAATTCTAAAAATTTTTGCTTCTCGTTCATTCTTCTTTACTATGTAATTTCTTGTGGCAATCTTTACAAACAGCTGCTCCATTTTCTTTTGTTGTTTTCCCTCCATCTGCATGTCTATTTAAATGATGACCATCTACTTCATCAACAGTTTTAGGTTGATCGCATTGAGCACAGTTTCCACCCTGATCATCGAGCATCTCCTGCTTTTCTTTTTTATTGTAAACCCTCTTAGGATCTCTCTCACTTGGAGGGGTTGACCCTTTTCCTCTTGGAGGTTTTTCGATTGAATTAGCATTCAAGTTGCCCATTGCAGTACCTGCAACTGTAGCTCCATGAGCAACAACTGCAACTCCTGCGGCTGCCACAGGTACTGAAACAGGTGATGCAACACCAGCAGTACCAACAGTTACACCAGCACCACCAGCAGTAATAACAGCTCCTAATGCAATCTCAGCAGCACCTTGAACTAAACTTATCCTATCGCCTAGTGCTTGTCCTGCTTGGAAATTAGAACTTCCTCCGCTTTGACGCCCTGCACCTAGAACATTATTCGATGCAACTGCATTTGCTACACCACTTGCATAATCTACTGCTTGCGCCCATTTCTTTTTACACCAAGCACAATCACCATAAGGATCATTCCACCTAATAGGGTTGTTGTACGCATATTGATAAGATGTCCAACTTTCCTGAGGTGAGACATTTGCCAGTGGGTCAATATTAATAAATCTTCCAAGAGAATAATCATACATCCTTAGCTTTGTCATGTCTAGACCGATTTCTGCCATTCTTTCAGTCTTGAACATCTTTCCATCCAAACCTTGGAATGTTTTCTCTCCAAAGCCCTGATTGTATTTGAACCTTTGAGCCACAGAAGCCACCCTCACACTCTCATTAAAAGCCAGGCCAAAAGGATAGTAATCCTGCGTGCTCACCACATTCGTCTTGGAATGGGTCACCTTAAAATCGTCAAAATAAATATTAATAGCTTCTTGATTTTCATTGCTCAAGTAAGCCAAAATGTAGCCTTCCTGCTCAGCTATGATGTCATTGATCTCCAATACCTCATAGGTGTTTGGACCTGAAGTATGACCTGCTGTACTGACCTGCTGAAAGCCTGCTTTCACATACTTCATCTCTTTATCAAAGAAAATATAATTCAAAAACCCTCGAGGAGCAGATTCAACATCTTTGCCAGTCATATGACTACTGCTCAGCGCATCGCTGAAGTCTGTTGATGTGGATTGCACACCCTCAACCCCACCAAAGGCGCCATCAAAGGAGTTAAACAGTGCATTGTAACCGATGCTCAAAAACGTATTCCCTGCCTGAGCGTCTGTATAACTGACATTGACACCAAGATCTATTGTGTCTCCTTTGTTCATGGACAACAAAATCATTGAGCTAGTGACACCACTGCCCAACGCATCCACTCGATCATTGCTAGCATACGGTGTTGTGGTGTTTCTATTGGAAAGACTGATATCATGCAAGTCTTGAAAATCGCTATCACCAGTACTTTCATAATCTTCAAATATGACATACTCCTCTGGCGTAGTACTAAAAGTCAATCTAACATTCCCTAAATGATCCTTGAGGTGGTATTGATAGTCGTAAGATCCCTCACTTTCGTTCGGGATGACACGGCCTTCTTCATGTTGAATCAACGATAAGGATCTACTACCTCCGGACTCGGTTTCATATATGAATTCACCAACATAGTCAGTCACCTTCACCACAGTCCCAGCTTTGTAAACCACTTGTTGCAGCTTGATGCCCGCGGCATCGTAGAGGTATGTTATGCTATCGCCAGCTGTTTCAAAAGCAACTTTTACCGGAAGGTTAAGGTGATTGTAGTGAATTGAATCAATTTCCTTATTTCTATCCTTTACCATGTTGCCATTGGCATCGTATTCGTAATCATCTCCTGAAGTATTCCTGTCATGGAAACCTAAGGTGTCGGCAGTATTATCTGTAACTTCTTTTAATTGATTGCCTGAACCAGAATAATCGTAGTCTAAGTTATCGATTTGTGTTGCCGCATTTCCCCAGCGTCTCAATACATCAATATTTCCATTTAAGTCATAAGTGTATTGTGTTCGGAAATGAGAAACAGGTCCCCAACCTGTAGTATTTCTATTCGCATTGGTACCTGTAAGCCTATTAAGTTTATCATAATTAAATCGATAACCACGTTCCTTCAATTCAGTCTCAACTTCATCTGAATGAACACTCCACTTCATTCCACCTATGTTTCCATTGTAATAAGTCGAATTTGAAATATCGCTATCGACCTGATCGTATATTAGATTTAAACCAAATAAATCTCCATCATTAGAAGATGTTAGGTCACTATCATTGATGCTGGTAAGCCAGCCACGAATGTTATAGGTATAGTCCAAAGACTGTACGAAGGTGCCCCCAGCTACTGAGTGTAAACCTTTTTCAACCAGTTCGCTCAAATCATTGTAGCTATTCGATGCAATCAGTACCTCAGTTTCATTATCGATCTGATGATAGGTATTTAGCAGACGCCCTGCGTGATCGTACTCAAACCTGCGAGTAATGTTAGTCGTAGTAGTTCCATCATTATGCGAACTAATACTCTTAGTCACCTGACCAATAAAGTCGTAGTAATTGGTGACGATATCTGTTCCTCCTAGGTGGTTGGTGCTTTGCGTCTGAATCACACGGTATTTCTCATCGTAATAGCTTACACTTTTGATGAACGCATTATCTCCAGAACTTGTCAATGTCCCTGTTACCTGACCTTTTATTGCATTATTAACTGTTAATCCTGTTGGGTTGGTAAATGCCAGCCCACTGTTGTCCCAATTATAATTGTCGTAGTAGGTGACTGTTAAATATTTATCCACCTGACTATGGGGAGGGTATGCAGTATTGGTATATTCATGTGTGCCTGCTACATCGAAAGATTCTGATCGATCATAAAGTCCGGCAACATCGTTTACAGCATCTCTTTCCTGGCTTTCAGTTCCACCAGACATCAAACCAGTCATGATTGGTCGATTCAATTGATCATACTTTGTGAAGAGCCAATGATCGTTTTGACGCTGTACACCATCTTGTGTAAGCACCAGTCGGTCCCATTCATCATAGACCATAAATACTGAATCAGCACCTGGCACCTTTTTCATGGTCATTCGGCTGCGATTGTCATAGTTATATAAGAAAGCCCAGGTATTTAAAAAGTCCTTACGAGCTTCCACCGATTGACCATAAAAGTCAGTATCAAGTAGAGATGTAGCTTGTGGTGACAGCACTACTGCTAATTGATCGTAATTGTCGTAGATGTAATACGTTTCAGCCCAATCGGTTGCATTAACTTGCGATTTTTTTAATATCGTCTTTCCTTCCTTGCTGCTAAACTCAAGGGTAATATTACCATCTTCATCTGTTGTTGAATTTTTGTATAGCTGGCTTGAGTCATAATACTGTACTGCACCAGAAAGTAGGGTAGACAAATCAAAAAGTCGGACACCATCAGTATCTTCATTTGTCGCATACTCAAACGTTACTGCGTTATTGCCATCTACATTCCAAGAATCTCCACTTGCACCTTGTCTAATCGGCCGGTTAAGCGGACTTGATTCGTATCTAACCTCCGAAAAAGCATTCCCCTCACTGGCATACACAGAGTTGTTGTAATCCGCTGCATGATCAGAGTTGGCGTAGGTCGCATTGAGCGCATTGGCTTTCCTTATTCCTCCTTTGCCTTCCACGTATGGTCGATAGTCTTTGGCTATTCTACCAAATTCATCATATTCGATTGGCTTGATCACATCTTCGTAGGTTGGTGAGCTCACTACATTCACCAATTGTTCTTGTCTTCCCAATCCATCGTAATAGGTATACTGATCGGTTGCATCTCCAATCTGAGTAAGTTCGTCTGCGCTGTCTACCGCTTTTCTGTAAACCCGCACTTTAACAAAGTTGGTACCCTGCAAAAGCGCTTCGTCGGAAAGAGTGAGCGGTGCAGAAGAATATATTTGCCCATTAGGAGCACTGATATTCACCTGATACGCTCCAGGATGATAGACTTTTAATGTATTTAAGGTTTCACCAGTCAATGCATTTCCATCTTTGATCCATTGGTAGCCAAACCCACTAAGACTCGGCACCGAAAGCTCAGAGTCAACTTGCAAAGCAGTACCATTGGGCGCGCTTATAACAGGCTGATTGACGGTAATTGAAACTGTGTTGCTTTCTTCAGTTTCGCACGATATAGTTATCCTTTTATATTCTGCACTTTCAAAAGCATAACCAGGATCAAAATCTTCAGATGTTGCTCCAGCAATTGGTGAAAATTCTGTTTCTGAGCTAAGCTTCCTCTCCCATTGGTAGCTTATTACTCCATCTCCACCTGTTGTAGCCTCACCATCAATTGTTGGAATCAGATCACCAAAATTTCTATTCCCACCTGTATAGTTTACGTTAAACATGGATAGTGGTGGATATACCAAAACACTGATTGAGTTGCTGTATTTAATTTGTCCACAGGATTCTACTCTTCGCTGGTATTCATTGGTACCAGCATCTGCAGGAGGAGTAAAGGTCGCACTGGTTTCACCAGCAATCTCTACCCATTGTCCTTGGCTATTTTTCTTTTCCCATTGGTAATTAATTGTACCATCTCCACCGGATGCAGAGTTGATATTCGTCAGCGCACTTGGGGAACCATTAGCAATACATACAACCTGCGCATTTCCAATTGTTCCTGGAAGTAGTTCCGGATATACATTGGCACTTACAATATTAGAATACTTCGTTTGGCAAGCAACCATAGTCGCTCTTCTGTATTCTGTTGAGGCGGTAAGGTTGGAAGGATCAAATGCTTGTGAAGTAGCTCCATTTATGTTTGACCAACTGCCTCCAACAGGCCTTGATTGCCATTGGTACGTATAGCCAGATCCCCCTCCTCCGGAAGGCAAAGCATCAGTAGTCATCATCGGAGCGTCCTCATTAAAACATAAGGTTTGTGTGAGATCAGTGATCGAGCCAGGATTGAGGTCATCCAAGACCGTTATGAGTACTGGCTGCGTAAACCTATTTTGATCGCAGGATCTTGCACGTCTACGATAGTAGCGATCAGTAGTTAGGTTGTGTGTTGGAGTATAAGAAGCAGAATTTGAACTGCTTATACCTGTCCACCCGCTAGTGCCAACGTCTTGATACTGCCATTTGTAAACAATATTCCCATCTCCACCCCCCGCTGACGTCACATTATTCAAGGTAACAGGAGAGCCATTGTAGCATATTGTTTGGTCACCACTAATGGAACCTGCTGTTGGCGGTGGACAGCTATTTACAGTCACATTCAATGCATCAATGACAATCGATCCATTTTTAAAGGTAACTGTCCCGGTACCGGTTGAAGTCCACTCAATACTTACAAAATAGTCGTAGCCTGTCTGCCAGGTGCTTTGTACTGTACCTCCGGTTATTTCCCAACTTGGAGCGAGGTAAAACGACTCAAATTCGTTGTCTAATTGATACGTATGTACTTCATCAACGATTACTGGTGATGGACCAGTGACATCATTGGAAAATGCACTTTCACTTAAAAACAAGCCAAGCGCGATTGTAGTGTAGGTTAAAATTCTTTTTAACATCGGTAGGTTAGTTTTTGGTGAAAATTGATTCTTCTACTAGGTTATTGAATGGAATCTCCCAGTCGAGCCTAAGTTCAGTGTTGGTATAGAGACCTCCTGTAATGGTTGTCTCGCCAGCTTCAGTACTAAATGTGATTGGCTCAATGCTACCATCACAATTTACATTTAGCGTGACTTCAACAACTGCTCTTCCAAAATTTGAAAGAAAGCCTGCCGAAAAATCAGATATTTTCAATTGATCATCGGCAACTTTTGTAAACGCAACAGAAGACGCCGAGCCATAGGCGTCAAATGATCCTTTGGTTGTTTCACCACTGTAGGTAGCTGTTTCAAGTGATGCACAATCTTGAGCAGCCGCATCATACAAGAAAGTTGTAGTAATTGTAATGAGTATAATTCGTATATAATTATTGATAATGTTTTTCATTTCTCTAGTATTTTGATTGCTGGCTTAGATTATTGACAAATACACTTGGTCCCAGATAGTACACAGCCTGGATCACATGGGTTACCGCCTCCGCCTCCGCTTCCGCCAGAGCCATCATCTCCAAATTGTCTGACATCAATGATCTTGGTCGGACACGATGGATCAAGGTAGTTTACTGTGATAGTGCCTTCCCTTGTATCATTGACGAAATAATCATCGAAACTCACCTTGATGTATTCGGAAGTGATCTCATCCACACTAAACCAACTATGACTTGGAACAGCAGTGCTAACAGGCAAGAAATGATTGATCGAATCTTGAGAAGATATTGCGTTAAAAATGATAAGTGCCGTTGGTAACGGATTTGTTACAATGTATCTTGTCTTAATACGCTGAACCGTATTTCCATAGTAAGGACTGGTCATTGTCAGCTTAACCACCATGTCGGTATTGGTAACATTTCCAAAAACATGATCGAAAGAAGGTTCGGTGCTTACCACCTCATTTGCGATCTTCCATTCATACTGTATTTCCTCCGGACGATATGCTGACAAACCAGATACGGAAATGGTATTTATGGCATCATTATCTGCACACCCAACTATCGAAATTTGTCCTGTAAATGGTATTTCTTCGACATCAATAAATTCAGTTTTTTCCAGACTATTAAAGCTGATATTCGAGACTCGGAGCGTTACTGGAACATTGGTTCTCTCGGTATCAAAAACATGCGATACGGTTGCTGACCCCTCGTAGATCGTCCCATCGATGTCCCAACGATACGTTGTATTCCCAGTCAAGGCTGTGGTGATGTTGGCAGTGAAAGTAACAGTCGATCCTTGAATCAGATCTCCACTGATATCAATACTGCCTTCTATGGTTTGTGGCGCATTGGTATGATTATAATTATACTCCTTCACCAATTTATTTTCATTGTCCTTGACAAGCTTTAACCTGTTGTAGTCATCAAATTCGAACAATGTCTTACGCTCATTGGGATCTCTCATTTTCGTCATCCCAACCCCATCTTTGTATTCGTAGGTTGTAACAAAAGCATTGGAAAGGTTATTTACAATGGTATTATGTTGGGCATCGCTATATGCTCTACCTCCATCACCAATTAGTGAAGTTGAACCTCCTAGGCTTGTTAAAAATTCAGCATAAGTTGCTCCTTCGGCTACTGCTATAATGTGTCCACTTCCATATCCATGGACGTAAGTAGAAGCAATCCCAGAAGTGTTTTGAATTTCTCGAATTCTATTTCTACTGTCATACTTCAATACCTTAGTCACCTGAGGTTGTCCCCCTGGTTGGCTTATGGAAATTTCTGACGGCAAGTAGTATGTGGCGAAATCAGCATACGTAGTTTCTTTGCGAGCTAGTTCTATTTCACCACTTCCATCATCAAACGTTTCTTTCAAATATATCGGTTCTGCTATTCTATGCCTAGCAAGCAAGTAGTTCATAGCAGATGATTGATCAGAAACATCATGTGGATAATCATAGTAAAAAATATTACTGGTACCATCGCTATTGATCGTTTCACTTTTGGTTACTTGATAGTGATCACTGCTTCCATATTCATTAACTGTACGAACCATTAATGAGTCTCCGCTTTCTGGGAAATAATCAACAGTGGTTGAAGAAAGGTTTTTCATCCAATACCTTCTTGCTCCACCAACTTGTCTATAAAAATGACTAACCGGACCAGGGTAACAACGAACCAAGTGCAAACCGTCTATACCACATCTTTGGGTTTCCCCTACCAGATATCCCTCTGAACCTCCAGCATGCGAGGCTAGAAAATCTACTGTATTTGAAGGCGCTCCCATAAAATAATAGGTTGAGGATGATTGTGAATCCTTGTATAATCCAACATCTACAAAAGCATCATCTACATAACTAAACCAAAAGGCCTTGGATGGTGGATCCAACGAAGTATCTATTTCTAGAGCCTCAAAATCATTTTCTACTTTCTTTACTAAATCAAACTTTTGAAGGCTCTGACTATATCTAAAGTATTTCGTGCTTTTATTTATTCCATTCAGAGGCTTAATTAACGGTAGTGGATATTGAAGCCTCCCTTCTGACTCATTGTAATAATTGTATTCCGTTTTTCCATTGAATGTTGTTTCCGTTCCATCGTATGAAAGTTCAGTTACCGTTGGATAGGTAACCTCATACCTGGTAGGTGTATTTAAGTTGTGCGAATACCGTTGAAGAGCATTGCACGTTACCGGATGTTCTCCAGCCCCTGAGACATTCGGAGTTTCAAAATATATCAATTTCTCAAAAGCAAGTCCTCTATGAAATTCGCCATTCCCATATTGAAGTTTCCTTACCTTAACTGCTACATTTTCTTCATTCTTGTCTACTATTCTCCCAATCCTAAGCGAACCCAAATCTTTGATTAATTCACTGTTAGTTGTAACGTATTTTCCAACGGCTAGATTTACTTGAATACTCGGATCTGAGTTTACAACCATTATGGAGTAGGTACCTGTTTCAAGGTAGATTCCTTCCTCTTTTTCATCAATCTCAGGAGTGTTCACTTTGAACAATAATGGCTCTTCATACAGGTCACAGTAGTCATCTCTATCACCTTCGTAAAAAAAGGCTTCAATCAGCGGATCAACACCTGGAGTCCCAATACGCTCGTACTTCACTCTGTAATAACCTTCCTCATCAATGGTAAATGTTTTCATTTCAATATCAGGAATGATATCAGGAGTTAAATCATCACAATAAGAGAATGGATTACTTGCAATATTTTCTGGCGTAGAACCACCACTTAAGCCCTCAGATCCAGCTACCTCAAATCGTGTGAAACTTTGCCAATAGGTCGTTGTATTTGTTTCATAGAAATACTCCGATGAACCACCGGTTGGATAAGTAACTGTACGAAGCGTCCCCACTTTACTGTGGTTAAATGAGAAATCTCTATTGCCAGCATCCGTATTGTGATTATCAAATTCAGGATTCACCGGAATTAGTGATTTATTACTATTCTCGCCATTATAATATCCCAGCCAATCTTGAGCCATTGAGGTTCTTGATGGAACATCTTCTGGAGAAAAGTAGGTGAATGAATATTCTTGAGGCTTAGTCGTCTGATCATATAGAGCGACTTTATCTAATTTGAGTCTCGAATCATGCTCATGCGTTGAGGTCGGATCCCCGAAATAATCGTGATGCAATTTTACGCGGTTCAAAACCTCATTTTCATGATTTTTTATTTGTATATTCTTTAGCGCATACTGACCTTTTAAATCAATTCTCTCTGAAAGATCATATTCGAAGGTTATCAGTTTATTACTACTACTGCCAATGGCAATACTTTCTAAAAATCCTTTTTCTATCCTGTAAGAACTCGAATTGCTATGATTGGTTGAAGTACTTTGGAAACAACTTCCATAAGATTCATTATGTGTGTCAGTTCTTGATGTTTGACTAAAATACGACTGCTCCTGATCGTACGATTGTCTAGTTCCATATTCAAAATGAATGGCGTCTTTACCATCATAGGAAGAGATTTCTGTGAGGTTCCATGCTGAGTTATATTTAATTACATATTCTAAATCAATATTCTCGGTGTAGCTCAATGTTGATTCAATACTATTTGGTGAGCTATGTCCTCCAAATTTATAGGTAGTACCCATCTTATCGGTAATAACCCATCCTACAATAGGCTTTGAATTTTGCCAATTACTGAATATTACTTCAACGTCTATATCCGGGTGTTCTAGGCAAAAAGCTGTATTGTTATCATAATCTATATATATGGTACCAGATAACCCATCAACTGAGAATGTGTATGAATCAGGAACGGTCTCTAACGACTTAATTTCAATATCTTCCTTAAAATCAAAATAATCTTCAAGTATTCCGGAGCTTTCGGTAAAATGAACACCCTCATCCATTCCATTATTTCGGAAATAATTGAAATAATAATTTACCGTCTGATTACCATAGCTCGCATTGCTATAAAATGGCTCATAGCTATGCCCTTGAGTATGATCATCAGGCAAATTATGTACATTTCTCACCACTGAACCACCAGCTCTCAAATTCCATCCTAGTCCCACATTAGATGCTATTTGGGTCACTTGAATGCCGGGAGAATAATCCAGTGAAATACTGTGGTTCAACTTACCATAGCTTATATCATAAATTGGTACTGAAATATTAGGCTTGCCTGTGTAGTATGAAATCGCATGGTTTCCATACTCCGCAAACGCTGCTGCCTCCGGAGATGGCGGCGGCATTATCAGATTTTCACCTCCTCTTATTTGCCCAAAGCCAGTTTGAGCAATGGTTACCAGTATAACCGAGGTTAAAACATGTTTTATGAATCGGGTCATCGTGTTAGGTTGTTTATATGATCTCATTAAATACTCTTTTAAAAGAATTATCAACTGTGTCAAAACCTCGGCATCAGTATTTTGCTAATGCGCAGCTGTTGCACCTCTATTTATTTTCATCAATAGATTTACATCCCAGTTAAATGGATGGGGCCAACGATACGTTCTTGGTGCAAAGACGGTGATGTATTATCAAATGATAATGCAGCAAGTATAAATGGAATTTTCAGAATTACATATACCCTATTTTGGGTATTTGTGAAAAGAGTTATCAAAATAACATTTCGGCAACATGAAATATACCGGAACGCCTTTCTATTCATTAGCTAACTAAATACTAAAGGCGTAGAGAATCCTACGCCTAGTGGGGGGGGGCAAGACGCATTAAAACATTAATTACAATTTGATTGATATAGACCCTTTAATCTCGTCACTCTTTCAGAATCTTGGCTGATATAGATTTCACAGAAGATATCAGATTCATTTTTTGAAATAGTTTCGATTTCATCGAAATAAGCTTCAGCAAAATAGCCATCTACAAACTCAGACAATAAAATATATTTAGTAAGCACCTTCTTATCTCCTTCCTTAGATTTCATGACTATTAATTTATTCAACCTCTGAAATGATTTACTGGTTGATTCATCATAGTCAAACGCATAGAATATTGCTGCATCATCTCTATTACTTGGAATTGCATGGACTAATTCATCTGAGCTTATCTCCTTTCCTTCTTCGAGTTTTTTAAGTACTAATCTGACCTGATCCTCATAAGTTTCTTGTAAAAGAATTGCCGAATTGGCCTTACAACCTAAAGTAATGAAGATTCCAAGCAAGAGTGCTAGCACTTTCATTAATAGCATTGTAAAATTTGGAGAAGCATTCATCGCATTAAAAATATAGAAACTCACTCATCCACCCTTTAAAACCAAAAAAACCACCAACAATGAAGAAGGTGGGTTTAAAGATATTAGTAAGATCGTTCCAAAGGGATTTGAAGTTCTTCGGCTAATCTTTTCATCTCTGAACTGAACCAGCTATAATCAGTCTTGGTACTTAATTCTAGCTTTTTATTATTATCGTATAACAAGGTTCCTGTATAAATGAAGTAATCAGCTGTTCTGTCTCTAGCGCGTTGATTTGCATTGTATGTGTACCGCTGCTTATCAATTCTTATACTATGCAAGGTTCTGAATCTAAGATACTTCCCAGACTTAATAAGAAAGACAAAAAATAAATCCTTGATTATTTTGTTTTGAGTATCTATGATCGTCACATACTTTGTTGTGAAAAAGTAAAGAATCACTAAGGCTATAATACCAACAAAAATGAATGCTTGAAACCAAAAAAGAAGATAGATGTCCAAGGCACCTAAAATGATCAAAACTGTCCATCTCATGCCGTCTGAAAAATAATGATCTTCAAATCGTACTTCCATTTTCCTAAAATAGTTTAATGATATGAAAATCAAATATTACTCTATTCTCAACCCACTAAACAAAAGTCAACCAACAAATGCATGTGGGTTTTGAAAAATCCTAAACCTCAGCACCCTCAGGTTCAACCCACCGTCCGTGCTCTTTGATGAGTTCGATAAGTTCGTCTAACGCTTGCTCTGATGGAACTCCTCGTTTAACAACTTCCTGCCCTTTGTACAATGTGATCTTTCCTTTACCGGAACCAACATATCCAAAGTCCGCATCGGCCATCTCTCCAGGACCATTTACAATGCATCCCATGATTCCAATTTTGACTCCTTTTAGATGGTCAGTACGCTTACGAATCATCGCTGTGGTCTCTTGCAAATCGAAGAGTGTCCGACCACATGACGGGCAAGAAATATATTCCGTTTTTGTGATCCGTGTACGTGCTGCTTGAAGAATACCAAAGGCCGTGTTGTTGTACAATTTTAATTCCTCAACCGTTGAAGCGTCATTAGGGGAAAGCATGATACCGTCACCAATGCCATCGACATACAAAGTGCCCGCATCGGTGGAAGCGTGTATCATCAATTCATCCTCAGACAGCGAAGCATAACCTTGTCTCAAAACTACCGGCACCTTCAAATCTCGGTTAATGAGCTCAACGACGAACCTTCTGATACTTGCAGTGGCATGAGACTGTCCAGAATACAGTATAAGCACCGTATTGGCCGTTTTTTCAACAAAACCAAAGATTGTTTGGTCGTAGTTATCTGTATCTACCAATATAAAGTTTAACTTCTCATGAAGCGTTTCAACTTTTTGTAAATCAGCAATTAATGGAAACTTATTTACTTGATCACTGCCTGATACCCATACTTCGTAATCTTGGATCTCTTTGAGTCCATTTGGCAACATAAAGTCAATGGGATTAGCACCGGTATAAATGTAATCTGCACCCAAATCATTCATCCCCCATTTATCCAATTCTGGCAAATAGCTATGACCTACAGACTTTAAATCTTTCACTTCAACTTTCGCCAATTTTGAAAAATCAGCAATGACTCTAGGTACATTTTCGTTGCCAAAATTAAATACTTCCTCCGTAGCTCTCCGGTGATATTCGTATGGATCAATGGCGTATTTTTCGATTGGATCAATCGGCTTTTGGTTTACTTTTTCAACCAGCCTGTCGACCATGATTTTTGCTACCGGTGCTTCCACTTCTGGCTCTTCAGTGAGGGATACCCGAACCGTATCTCCCAGTCCATCTTCCAGCAATGTACCGATACCTACCGCAGACTTTATCCGGCCATCTTCAGCTTCTCCAGCTTCAGTCACACCAAGGTGCAAAGGGTATGGCTCCAGTCCTTCTTCGTCAAGTTTATTTACTAACAAACGATAGGCTTGCACCATCACCTGAGGATTACTACTCTTCATGGAGACCACCAAATCTTTGTAGTCCATGGCTTCACAAATGCGAATAAATTCCAATGCGGATTCCACCATCCCCAAAGGTGTATCGCCATACCGACTCATGATTCGATCAGACAGTGAACCGTGATTGGTTCCAATACGCATTGTTGTATTGTTGGCCTTACAGATTTCAACAAGTGGTGAAAACTTATCTTCTATTCGCATCAGCTCATCGGCATACGCTTGATCTGTATAATCGATTTGTTCAAATTTCTTTTTGTCTGCATAGTTGCCTGGATTCACTCGCACCTTCTCCACAATGGTAGCTGCTAGCTCTGCAGCATTTGGTGTGAAATGAATGTCCGCCACCAAAGGAACATCACATCCTCTTTTACGAAGCTCATTCTTGATGTTTTCCAGGTTTTGCGCCTCCTTAATACTTGGAGCTGTGATACGCACGTATTCACACCCAGCCTCAACCATTCTTAGGGTTTGCTCTACCGAACCCATCGTGTCCATCGTATCGACTGTAGTCATTGACTGCACTCTTATTGGATTGTCTCCACCTAAGGGCACATCTCCAATAAATACTTCACGAGTCTTTCTCCTCGAGTAATGGGTAAGGCTATTGCAATACTTTTGGATCATATATCTCCTAATTGAGGTCTTAAAACTATGTCTTCAATGACAGTACGCTCACTCAACTCATAAGTGGCGTGTATGGTTTCAGCAATATCCGACGGTTTCATGAATCGTTCTTCAGGTAAATCTACGCCGTCCCAACTGGGTGTTAGAACAGCTCCTGCTAACACTGATGTTACCCTAATCCCAAATTCCTTCAGCTCCTCCCTCAATGCCTGAGAGAATCCATACATAGCAAACTTGGAAATGCTGTAAGAACCACCATTCGGATAAGCTTTCAAGCTAGCAACAGAACAAATATTGAAAATATGTCCTTTCTTCTCTTTTTTCATTTGCGGGATAACTCCTCTGGAAAGATGATACGCGCTATATAAATTGGTATTCATCATCTTTTCCAAGGTGCCTTCCTCCTCTTCATGCACTAACCCTGGAATGAACACTCCGGTATTATTGATCAAAACTTCCACTGGCTTCCCAATCATTCTTACAAACTCAATGAAATCGTTTACTTTCTCTTGTTTTGAAAGGTCTGCAGCAAAAGTGTGAATCCTCAATTCAAACGAATCATTAATCTCATCTCTCAATGCATTTAAGTCTTTCTCGCTCCTAGAACAGGTTGCAATGGCATATCTATCAGCTGCAAATCGTTGGATAATCGCTTTCCCAATTCCCTTGGTTCCGCCCGTTACCACAACTAATCTCTCCGAATTATTCATTTTATACTTTTCGGTTATTCCTATAGGTGTTATGTTTGACAAAGCTAACAATCTTAGCGAACGAAAGCTTCATGAAGAGTTTAGGTAAATTCATCATTTTTTTAGGTCAGATATTCGTCCGTAGAGAATCCTTCAGGACCTATCTCACACGTATAGTGGACGAAAGTATCAAAGTGGGCTATAACTCGGTTTTTATCGTAGTGATAGTATCTGCATTTATGGGAGCAGTGACAACTGTACAAACTGCCTATAATTTGATATCACCGCTCATTGCGGACCCCATCATTGCGCTTGTGGTACGTGACATGACACTACTTGAGCTAGCTCCAACGATTACAGCTATCGTTTATGCAGGTAAAGTAGGGTCTAACATTGCAGGTGAGCTTGGCACAATGAAGATCACCGAGCAGGTAGATGCTTTGGAGGTAATGGGTATCAATGCGACTTCTTATTTGGTGCTTCCAAAAATCGTTGCTTCCATTCTAATGTTTCCAGTTTTAGTTACCATGGCAGCATTTGTGTCTGTATACGGTGGCTACTTGACGGCATTAATTACAGGTGTAATCTCAGGAAACGATTACATTCTGGGTATTCAAATGGATTTTATCCCGTTCCAAGTAACATTCGCTCTTGTCAAAGCAATTGTATTTGGATTCCTTGTAGCAGCCATTAGTTCATACAAAGGATATTATACTACCGGTGGAGCATTAGAAGTCGGTCAGTCTAGTACAAATGCCGTAACAAGCAGTTGTATTGCAATACTTGTTGGCGACTACTTATTAGCGTATTTACTAGCTCCCCTACTCCAACTATGATTGAAGTTATAGACATATCGAAATCATTTGACGGGAAACAGATCCTCCACAACATCAACGTACAGTTTGAGACCGGTAAAACCAACATGATTATTGGCGCAAGTGGTACAGGTAAAAGCGTGTTGCTTAAATGCATTGTTGGATTAGTAAATCCAGATGAAGGTCAGGTTCAGTTCAACGGGCGTAGTATGGCAGGAGCTTCCAAGAGCTTACAAACAGAGGTAAGACGTGAAATGGGCATGCTTTTTCAAGGAAGTGCTCTATTTGATAGTCTAACCGTCGAACAGAATGTGATGTTTCCGCTTAATGTGTTGACCAAACAAAGTGCTGAAGAAAAAGCTGACAGGGTGAATTTCTGTTTGGAACGTGTAGGTCTCGAAAACGCTCATAAGAAAATGCCTTCTGAGATTTCGGGAGGAATGAAAAAACGAGTAGGTATTGCCCGAGCAATAGTTACAAACCCAAACTACCTGTTCTGCGATGAGCCTAATTCTGGTCTCGATCCACAGACTTCAATAAAAATTGATAATCTAATCAAGGACATCACGGATGAATATGAGATGACAACCGTTGTGGTTTCTCATGATATGAATTCAGTACTAGAAATTGGAGATAAAGTGAACTTTATGCACCAAGGGAAGATCCTTTGGACTGGCCCTAGTAGCGAGATAGGTGACTCTGATGTTCAAGAGCTAAATGATTTCGTCTTTGCCGGTCGCCTGATGAAAATGGTAAAAGGCAAGTAGCACCTATTTGCGACCTTCTGAAACTTATTCTTGACCTCATACATCTAAAATGTAACTATTGAGATTACAATCAGTAGAACTTTTAGAAACCTCTCTCTTACAACTATGATCAAGAACTACCTCCTTACCTCTCTAAGACACTTAGCAAAGTAAAGATTTTTCACGTTTCTAAATGTAATTGGCTTAGCAATAGGCCTTTGCGCATTTTGGCTAATCAATCATTATGTTACTTATGAAAGAAGCTATGAAAACTTCATGAGCAATGGTGATGACATTTACAGAGTGCAGTTAGATGTCTATCGCAATGGAGAGTTGGTATATAAAAGCTCAGAAAACTATGCTGGAGTTGGAGCTGCGATGAAAGAAGAATATCCTGAAGTTGTTGAATTTGCCCGCCTATACAATATGGGGTCTAAGAATAATGTAATTATTACTTGGGAACAAGCACCTAATGGACCTGTTGTATTCAAGCAGCAAAAATTCTTATACGCAGACGCTTCAGTTTTAAGTCTCTTCTCGTATGAAATGGTACAAGGTGATAGAGATGTAGCACTAGCTGAACCTTTCACTATAGCTATCTCCGAAACAATGGCAAAAAACTATTTTGGAGATGAAGACCCAATGGGTAAAACACTTCGCCTGGAAGATGATGATTTTAATGATGAACCTTGTATTGTAACTGGTGTTTTTAAAGATCACCCAAACAACACTCACTTAAAATTTGATGTACTTATCTCCTTCCCCACAATTTATGGTCGATATGATGGTGCACTAGAACGCTATAAAACCGGTTGGGGTAGAAAAGACTATTACACGTATGTTCAATTAGAGAAAGGAACGGATCCAAAGGAATTCGAAACTAAACTTCCCAGTTTGGTTAGTAAATACAAGCCCGAGCTTGTTGAACAAAATGGCGAAGATGTTCTTCTTCTTCAACCAGTAAAAGAAATCCACTTAACATCAAGGCTTACAGATGAAGCAGAGATAAATGGTAATGGTGAGGCTGTAGACTATCTAGCCATAATCGCATGGTTTATCATTATTGTAGCATGCATCAATTATGTAAATCTGAGTACTGCAAAATCTGTAGAAAGAGCAAAAGAGGTTGGTTTAAGAAAAGTCGTGGGATCTCAAAAATCACAATTGATCATTCACTTCTTAATTGAATCTAGTATCATTTTCTTATTGTCAATTGTGATTGCTTTCGGATTAATACTGATTGTGAATCCCATGTTTAACAACATCGCTGGAACCCCAACTTCTTATATTATCTGGTCACAATCATGGTTTTGGACGAGTGTATTAATATTCTGGCTAGGAGGATCAATGATTACAGGATTCTATCCTGCATTGGTATTATCATCCTTTAGACCTGTGGAAGTGCTAAAAGGAAAGTTTAAAGGTAAAGGCGAAGGGATTTTCTTGCGTAAAGCATTGGTTGTCTTACAATTCACAACATCTGTATCATTAATCATCGGTACTTTAATCGTCTATGAACAGATGAGTTTTATGAAGAGTCAGGATCTAGGTTACAATACTGATCAGATCATGATAGTTGAGCGTCCTGCAACAAGAGATACTTCAAATGTCCAAGCCCAAAACGACTACCTATCATTTAAAAATGGTCTTGCTGATCAACCACTAATATCCGGAGTAGCTGGGTCTGGAATGCTTCCAGGTAAAAAACTAAGGTTCAAAACTCAAGTACGAAAACTGGATCAGGATGCTGAAGATGCTACCACATTCGCATTTAGCAGCATCGACTATGATCTCTTCGATTTAATGGAAATGGAAATGCTTGCAGGAAGAAATTTTTCTAGAGATTTCATCAAAGATCCTGATACCGCGATTGTTGTTAACGAGTATGGCGCACGCGCTCTGGGATATTCACCAGATGAGATCGTCGGTAAATACGTATCAATTGACCAGTTTAGATGGAAACCACAAGTGGTTGGCGTGCTAAAGAACATCCACAATGAGTCTTTGCAAGAGGCTATGCAACCTCTCGGATTCTTTCTACAGCAATACAATCATGAGTACATGATGGTAAAAATGAGTTCCAACAATGTCAATGAAACCGTTGACATAGTCAAAGCGCAATGGGATAAAAGTTTTTCAGGTAATCCGTTTGAATTCTTTTTCCTAGATAGCTACTTCGATAGCTACTATCATTCCGAGAAGAGCTTCAGTAACTTGTTCTTAATATTTACCATCCTTGCAATTGCAATTGGTTGCCTAGGGCTTTTCGGTCTCTCCTCCTACACTGCAGTGCAGAAAACAAAAGAAATTGGCATTCGAAAAGTTCTTGGTTCCTCCACTACTGGAATCTTACAATTAATGTTCAAAGACTTTCTTATTTTAATCGGGCTAGCAAACCTAATTGCCTGGCCTACAGCATGGTATTTCCTAAATAGCTGGCTAGACAACTACCCTTACCATGTTTCCATCAATTTCTTGTTTTTCGGAGTAGCAGCCTTGCTCGTATTACTTATTGCATTTATAACTGTAAGTTTTCACACGTTTAAGACAGCTCAGCTTGATCCTGCCAAGACGTTGAAATACGAATAGTATGTTATTAATTCAAGTATCAGACCCCATTTTCACGACAAAAAATGAAATAATTAGCGATCCCAATACAATAATTCCAAAATAATAGCATCATAGAAATATTCAAATGAGTACATTTGATCTTTGAATAATACCATTCTGCTATGATCGCCAGGCTGTACCTCACCATTACAATGGCCTTGATCGGACTGCTGAGCTATGGGCAATGCAGCTTATTGAGTACCACCATAAGCGTTGATTTCAGCGCAGACGGAACATGTGCGCCCGTTACCGTAAACACCTTCACTGTAACATACACGTTTAATGCTGCCCAAAACCCAGCTGACATTGAAATACAGTTTATTTGGAATGATCCAGGCAACACTACAGAAATAGTAAACGGCGCAGGACTTGTTGTTTCCAACGCAAACAGAACCTTTCAAGCAACTGCAACTCCTTTCCCTTATCCGGATACCGGACCTGAGTGCTTTTTTGAAGCTCAAGCATTCATCATAGTTGCTGGAGATGTGTGCGAAACATCAGAGCAAACGCAGATCGTTCCCTCATGGAATTTTGACGATGAAAATGGTGGGATCATTGCTTTCGATCCAGGGCAATATGACATGTGTGAAAATACTGCACTAACAAATCAAGTATTTGCGGATGCCTCCACTTTTAATTGTAACATCAATGATAATCCAGACAACCCAAATCAGATTTCCAGGTGGGTTCAATTTGTATACGGAACAGACCCAGCACCTGGTGTTGGTAGACTCAGAGATGTAACTGTCGATGACGGAGGTCTTGTGGTGGTCACGGATAATGCAGGGGATTTAGCTACACCCTTGACAAGAGGTACTGGAGCGCTAATGGTAACTGCAGGATATTTTGGTCCAGTCGAGGAAGTACCTTTTCCTGCTGATGTACCAATACATACCACCTTCCCTATTTCTGCGCCAGCAAACGCAGCCAATGTAGTTGGAACCACTTTTGAAGTCACACTATATAATTGGAATACATGTAATCCCTTCAATGGAGATCAAATAAATCCTAACTACGAAGATGCTGTTACAGAAACACTCGTAATTGAGGTAATCCCACCTCCTGCCCCAAATTTTGTAGCAAGAGATGGAGGTCCTGGAGGAGCAATACTGACAGAATTTTGTATCAATGCTGACATTTACTTTGACAACCTTACTGCTGGTGGGCCATATGACTACTTTTGGGAATTTTTTGATGGACCTCTAGACACGGATCCATTGGCTGGAACATCTGCTGATGTCAATCCTACTTTTAATTTTGATTCAGGAGGCCCAAAACTTGTTCGTCTTACAGCAACAGATCCAAATGCCGATGGTATATGCGATGTAGTTTACGAAGATTTTGTAAATCTATCTCCAGATGCAGTAGCAGACTTTGAGTTTTACGATGGAGGATTTACGGCACCTACGAATCCAGATTTTTGCCAAACTGGAGGAGATGCTTTTACTGTTGGATTTAGAGACAACACCATCGATCAACCAAACACAGAATTCAGATACGAATTTTACAATGAGGCGAATGTGCTTATAAGTACTCAGCCGATAGATGGTTCATATCTTCCAGATCCTGTTCCTGATTTTACAAGAACATTTTCAGCCGAAGAATATACCATTGTGCGACTGGTTGCAAGAAACACATCTACCCTATGCGGAAGTGAGGATCAAGATACTGTATTCGTTTATGGAAGGCCGCAACCAGACTTTTTAGCCAACGAAGTGTGCGCTGGAAGTAGGACTTCTTTCTCAACAATTGCAGATCCAATTACAAGTCTTACCAATCGAGTAAATGATGATGAAGTAAACCTCTACGAATGGGATTTTAGCTATGATGGTATTTTCAATATTGAGTTAATAAGAACAGACAACAGCAATTTTGATTGGTTTTTAGATGGCACTGATATAGCTACTGGCGCAGAGCCAGCAACATCCATTAACGGAACATATACCGTGGCTCTTAGAATGACAACAGAAAAAGGCGGCTGTTCTGATCTGATCATTCAAACAATCACTATCAATGAAAATCCAGACTCACAGCTTTCGCATGACGCAATAGCTGATGTCTGTCCTGGGGATGTTATCACTTTTACTAATGACTCAAATAATCCCACACTGCCTGGCACTACTTATAGTTTAGAGGTAACTCACCCACCATCAGGATTTACATCTTCCATTCCCATAACGGACATCAATACTCCATTGACCTTCACAAATCCCGATGATACTACACGTACCTATCAAGCTCAAATAAGGGCTGAAACCACGGATGGCTGCTTCACTTTTAGCCCAGTTGAAAGCTTTCGGATTTCTCCTGACGAAGAAGCTGAATTCGATGACCCTGCATATGATTTCTTCAACACAAACTGCTCTCCCTGGAATAGCACGATGATCGTTGAACCGGAAACGCAAACCTTAGATGCAGATCTTTATCGCTGGACACTTATTAATGTCAACGGCGTCCTTGATGGCTACCCGATAGTAAAAAACAATGGCGATGCAAATTTTCATGAGCTCGACTATGAAATTGTAAATACCTCCGCAACCATTATGAATTATGCGATGGTTTTAGAGGCTGAGAAAGCCGGCGTCTGCATTACCAATGACACGTTTAACATCCAAATTAGTCCTCAGCCAATTGCTTCATTTACAGCTGAACGTACAGAAGATTGCGACCAGGTCAACTATACTTTGGAAGCTACACAAAAGGGCCTGTCAAATTATGCTTGGACATTTAATCCAATCCCAGATGCAACATTTGGTGGAGATGACGAAATTCAGATCTCTTACAATAGAGAAGCAAATGCAGGCAATGACATAAATGCTCAAATCACCTTAATAACTGCCAATTTAGCTTCTTGTGAAAGTGATCCTGAAACCATCAATGAACTAATTGAAAAGCAGCGTCCTGCAAGTACTGTTGATTTTACCTTATCTACTACAACGCTTCAACTGCCAGAAAACACGGTGACTATTACCAATAATAGTACAACTGGGCTAACCTACGAATGGGATTTTGGGGATGGCAATACATTTAATGGATTCGATCCAGGAAATCATGAGTATAATCAATTTGGAACCTATGAGATTACACTTTCTGTCATAGATGATTTCTGTGTAATCGAATCGACACAAACCATCACTGTACTACCTACAGCACCCATTCTTGATTTTGAAGCGGACGTGCTTGAAGGATGCGCTCCTCTCACGGTTCAATTCACCAATCTATCCCAATTTGCTGCTCCTGGAGAATATTTATGGGAGTTCGGTGATGGTAGTATCTCGCGATCTGACAATCCCACGCACACATTTTTTGCAGGTGGAGATTTCACAGTTCGTCTAAGAGGTCAAAACGAGGTGGGCACAAACTCAGAAATAGAGAAGGAAGCGTACATATCTGTGTATGCGAGACCCTTTGCTGATTTCTTAGTTTCCACACGTGTAGTTTATATACCGGATCAAGAAGCAGTATTTAAGAATTTAAGTGAAAATGCCACGTCCTATTTGTGGAACTTTGGAGATGGAACCACGTCCACAGAATCTGACCCAAGACATGCATATACCAACGAAGGGTTTTATGACATCACACTCATTGCGACAAATGATTTTGGGTGCATTGACACACTGTTTAGGTCTGCTGAGGTAGAAGCCATATCAGGCGGCCAAGTAAACACACCGAATGCATTTACTCCTAGTTTAAACGGACCTTCCGGAGGTAGCATTGGAAGCGGCGGGGATGACCCTTCCAGAATCAATGACATTTTCCTACCCAGACTTGAAGGCGTAGAACGCTTCAAAATGTTCATCTATAACAAATGGGGAGAACTAATTTTTCAAAGTAACTCGCAGGATAAAGGTTGGGATGGATATTACAGAGGGCAACTGGCACCATCTGGAGCTTATGTTTATAAACTAGAGTTGAGGTTCTCTGATGGGCGAGACTTTGTAAAGGTTGGAGACGTAACCCTGATTCGTTGATGCAAAAACTCACCTTATATATCATCATCATACTAACCTTATCGTTTGCATCATTTTCTCAGGACGCACAGTATTCTCAGTTTTATGCAAACCCCATTTATCTGAATCCTGCATTCGCAGGAACAGCACAAGATACACGGGCCGTGTTCATACATAGAATTCAATGGCCTAACCTTCCACAAGCGTTTTCAAATTCAACCGCTTCTATTGACTACAATGCTCATGACATAAACAGTGGGTTTGGATTGATTGTACATTCCGATGCAGAAGGAACTGCAGGTTTGCGAAGTACAACTGGGTCTTTTATCTACACATATGAAGCTAATCTGAATAATAAAATCATCCTAAGACCAGCATTGAAGTTTGGATATACATTCAGAGATATTGACAGAAGTAAATTGGTGCTGGGCGATCAGGTAGACTTTGGAGTTGATGGCACCCCTTCCCAAGATCCTCAAATCAACTCCATTCGTTTAAAAAACCATTGGGACATTGGAGCCGGACTACTGATTTACACCAAAAAGAACTGGATTGGCATAGGCATCGATCATTTAACTCAGCCGAACCGATCGCTGCTTGAAGGAGAGGATAATTTACCAATAAGATATTCAATACATATAGGTAGCAGATATCCTTTGCAAAAATTGGTGAATATTGGCACTTTGGTACCTTCAATAGCTCCAAGCATTTTGTACAGGCGACAAGGATCCTTCCAGCAAATTGACGCAGGCGCCACCGTGCATCTTCAACCAGTACTCATTGGGCTTTATTATAGAGGAATGCCTTTCATAAAAAATGAATTTGGACTGCTTAACCAGGATGCAATCATCTTAGTAGCTGGAGTTGAATATGCAAACTTTGAATTCGGATACAGTTTTGATTTAAACCTCTCTAAATTAAATCCAGTTGCTGGAGGCGGGGCTCACGAATTCTCTCTTATCTATAATTTTAAAATGCCTAGAGATCCGTACAAAACTCCAAGCAGTAAAAAGAAACTACATTGTCCCGCTTTCCTTCAAAAAATCAACAACTAGAAGAAAGCGGTTACTTGAACGTTCCCCGTATGTATCGCTCCCGCATCTTCCGATTTCCTTCCATTATATAACAATGATATCTGCATACCCTTAGAGAGCTTTTGCTGCCAATTCACTTGCCATGTCTGATTACTACCAGGCTGCAAAGCATCTAAAAGCAAATAACCCAAATAAGATGTTGGGTCTCCAGTAAAGTCGATTTGTAAAACAGAAAAAGAACCTCTTACCGATCCTATACCTGTCTGATTCCACGTAATCTCTGCCATATATATCTTAGAAGTGGCAGTCTCTGAACTTGATTCTACAAACTGATTTCGCTTAGTCCGGCGTTCAAAACTACCAACCGCTCTAAAGACATTAGAAGGTTGCCAAATTAGTTGTGGTCGATAGGAATTAGAGATTATTTCAAAATTCCTTGAGTCCAAGAAATCAGACTCATTTAAGAGACTGCCGATTGAAGTTGTTACCCTTAATGTGTAATCCGGACTGAGATCTACTTTGGCATTCGATATCCATTCCTTCTTTTCCCTTGTTTCGAAACCTTGAGTAAGTAATTGCTTGTTGTCTGAAGTTTGATAGGTAAAATCACCTGCAAATCCATTTCCATTACGATTATAAAAGAGTGTATATCTCTTAGCATTTTGAGTACTAATCAACTCTTCGTCATCTAAGGATATGGCGAAAGGATTTAGTCGATCCATATAATCATCAGAGGTTGTCTTGAAGTTCACATTGAAATTAATATTAGCCGAAAGCTTAGATGCGAACCCCTGGAGCCCTTTCGAATTCCTCCAACTGTTTGGCAACCTGACATCAATAGTGTGTAAATAAAATGTTTGGAATGCTGTAGTATAGTCATCTGTTGGCGTAAAAATCTTTACAAAATTTCGCTCATCAGGATTTATTGCTTCAAAGAACTCATTTAAGTCTTGTACGCCATCACCATTGGTATCACGCCAAGTATGTGTCCCCTCTCCCGTTGTTACTGGCAAATAGATAAATTCTCGCCTCAGCTCACGACTATTGCCAGTGGAAAAAGAAAAATTGGAGCGAACATTCCGATCAAACATGGATTGTATCCAATTGATACGTCCATTGATAACTTCATCTTGTCCAAGATTTAAATTCAGTTTATCATCAACCCTACGGTAGTTGAAATCTGCAACCACATTGGATTTTTTAGTATTTATCGCATATGATGCATTTAAATTCTTGGAGAAGAGATAATCCTGAAGTTCTCCATTTACAGGTAAACGATCCTGACGAAGTTGATAACCAATACGATAAGTAGATTTAGAAGAATCCGTACTTGCTAAATAGAACTCACTGGCTCTGTAATTCATCAAAGCACTTACTACGCTATCTCCTTGCGAAATGCTATTCTCATCCATTTCGAAAATATAACCTGGGGCAAAACGCCATTTCCTATAGCTCACATCAGACCGAGACCTTACCCAACTAGTGGTACTTTCAAGCTGATCATTGGACAAAAAGAAATGCGTTGATGATAGTTTTAAGTTGGAGACTTCTTGATTAAAATCGATCTGTTGCTGCCATCCATCAATAAATGAAGATCGTTTCCTACGGTTAACAGATGCCTCAAGCCTGTTTGCTTCATTTTTTCTAAGTCCAGCCTTAAAAAAAAGAATCAAATCATCTGATGATTCATTTAAATCTGGTGAATAATTCCAATCTCTATCGAATAAAATCGGTCTATATCGATCAATAAAGGTAAAATCCTCTTCATCGTATTCAACGGACACAGAACCGACCCATGAATACCCATCAATAAATGAAGGTCTCCCATTTGTTGATATTGAGGTGAAATAGCCTCTGCTTACATTATCATCGTCTTGAAGGTTAGAATATAAGTTTCTATCCGTATTTGAAAATGCTATCTCAGCGTTTAGCAATTCGTAAGGTGAAACTTGAACTTCACCACCCAATGAAACCATCTGCCTATTATTGGGAAGAGGGATAAACGCACCTGGCTGATAATTTCCTTGTGATTGACCTCCTTTCGGAGAAACCCACTCATACACTCTGCCATTTGCAGTTGTCTGGCTCAATACGTAGTCTCCATTTCCAAAACCTACCTCAGAGAAAGATGGACTAAACAGTGTCTGAGTATTATCGGAAGAAAATTCAAAAATAGTTAGCCCCATACCATCAGAATCAACAGTATCTTTTTGGACATACAAAACTCTATTTTCTGAAAATTGGACCGAATCGAACCCTGTAATAAATGCTTGATCCGTATTGTCTCCCAAAGATCTCAATGTATTGAGATCATCTTCATTTATGTTGAAACCAAAGCTTGTATTGGGATTGTCTCTTTCGCGATAAAAATTACCAAACAACTTAACCTTTTCGTTTGAAAGCGATTGGTGTGCAGAAATATTGGATCGGCTGTAAAACTGCTCGGCGTATTCAAAATCAACACGGATAATAGTGAACTGTGTAATGACAATATGATTATTAAACGTAATCTCACCAAGATTATAGTCTATCACATAATCTCGATCAAATCCACGTTCCATCAACTTTCCATCTATAAAAACCTTTTCAGAATTTGCTAGTACAATGATGAATCGTTCGCCATTTGGGCCTCTTAATTTGTATGGACCTGATAGCCCATCTATAGCTTCTATGGTCGCTGAATTAAACTTCCCTTTCGACAATGCACCTGAAACTCTAGTTTCATGCCTCCATTTTCCAGTTTGACCTCTATAACTGGCTTGAAGTCCCTGCACATTTTTAAAATACCTTAAAAAATAGCCTTTATTGATAGGTTGCTGCAATACAATATCTCCGGCTGTTAAGTCAAACTTATCGTTGTATAACTTGATGAACACATTGTCAAAATCCCTGATCTGTTGGGTATTACCCTCTGGCTGATACGGAATATTTTGATCTGTTATCACCGCAGATATATTGAGGTTTTCATCCAACTTACCTTCCATCTGCAGATTTAAGGTAGAGTTTACAAATAGGCTTTGTCTATTCCCGAATGATACACCTCTAGAGATTGCTCCATACTTCTGCACACCACCAAACTCAAACAACTCCTCTTTTTCAATTGTAGGATTGCGTTCGATGACATCTATTTGACGAGAGTCGTCATAGTTTGATAGATTCCTATTTTGATAAGTTTTGGTAACAAGCTCTGATAAAATTCGATAGCATACTTCAACTTGATCGTGAGTAGAATTTATGAAGATGCTTTGCGTAGAATCATTCCAGCTGTAAGTAGCATTTATACTGATCGATCCAGGTTCTATCAAAACAGAATCAAGAAGGATCTCCTGATTGGTAGGAATGGTTTTGCATTTCAAATTTTGCGCAAATCCAGTAGAAACGCTCAGGGATAAGAAACTACTTACTAACCAAAGGCATAGTAATAAAAAACGTGGTGCCTTCACCTTGCTCAGATTCAAACCATATGTTACCGCCTGCGTTTTCAATACCTTTTTTTGCCAATGCCAGGCCTATTCCACTCCCTGTTGATTTTGTACTAAAATAGTTCAGGAATATCTTATCTTTTAACTCCTCTTGAACTCCTCTTCCATTGTCTTTGACAGTTAAAACTCCTTTTCCTGATTTTATTTTTAATGTAACATGTATTTCTGCTTGCTTACCCTCCATAGATTGAATGGCATTTAAAACGACATTATTGTGTATCCTTCTAAAAATATCAGTATCTGCTTCAATAAATATATCATCCTCGATATCAGAAGAAATTGTCACTTCTTCTGCATTGTATAATTCTACAACACGCTTAACAAGTCTTCCCCAATCAAAAACTTTGTTATCTGGGGCTGGCATCTCAGCAAATGCAGAGAACGATTCGGCTATTTGACTTAATGTATCAACTTGGGTAAGTAGTGATTTTAAAGTCTCATGTTCTTTAGATTCTGTCTCATGCTTTCTCAACATCTGCTGAATCTTAAGCTGCATTGGCGTGAGTGGATTCTTAATTTCATGAGCAACTTGTTTTGCAATTTCTTTCCAAGCCGTCTCCTTTTGACTCTTTGCTAAAGCTTGTTTACTATCCTCAAGCTTGACCAACATTTGATTATAGTCCTTTACAAGCGAACCAATTTCATCTGTAGATTCATAATCTATTGGCTTATTCACCTCTTGTAGTGTAACGCGACGAATCTTATCAGCAACCATTCTTAATGGCTGTAGCAGATTATTCAATACAGCATTTCCAAATGCAATAGCAATAATGAAAATGAAACCAAATATGGTTATTAGGTTTCCAAAAACTTCTATTTGCTGCCTTCTCAAGTGATTTTTTGAATCAAAGAACGGCATTGCTATGAATCCAGCTACATGATGTTCAGCAGTATTGATTACTGCATAACAAACCTTATAATCCAACCCTCCCACAGATTCATCTGCAATCATACTTTGATTCTCCTTCGAAACTAGTTCTTCAAAGACAATAGGATTAATCAAATTACCTTGAAGATTTAGATTGAATATTTCAGGTTGACTAGTAGCTACCAAATGGCCAGATTCATTGTAAAAGCTTAAATCCGATTGAATATAGCTGCTTATCTCGGTCAAATGATAGGCCGCTCTTTCGTTATTTACTTCCTCGATATCAGTAGATAGAATTTCAGAAATGTATAGTGCCTGTTTGATATAGCTTCGATTAATTTCCTCCCGATACGATGTATTCAAAGTATTAAGAAGTGCGAATCCGGCAATTAGAAGAGGTACAACAAATGCCATTCCGAGAAACAGTTGGATTTTACTTGTAAAGTTGAGTTTGAATCCACGTTCAATTATCGAGTTGAGAATACTAAAGAGAGCGAAAGAGAACAACAGGAGAAGGAAGAGAAAAGAAAAATTGGTGATTCTATCTCTTGCGTCATATTTATCAGATATTATCAGAATAGTTCTGCCATCATCGGTCTTCACTCCATAATAATGACGCTCATTCTTTTCAATACCATCTATATAAAGTCTGGTTCTTTCGAAATCTTCGTGAACCGGCCATTCCCCTTGCCCAAACTTGCTTCTATGGAATAGAATATCATCACCTGCAAATACGGCATAATCAAAATCATTAGTTACCGAAAAGTACTTATTGTCAGTTAGTAGAGCCGGATAAACACTAGTAGGTACTCTTTTTTTAATTTGAAAAATAATTAGTCCAACAAGGTCTCCGAAATGGATTTTACAGGTGTATTTAAAAGCTGTACCCTCATCAATAAAATATATATCCTCATAGTCAGATTCATTGTCGGAAGTCAATAGGCTATACTCTCTAACAAACCTTGGATCGAATCTTAACTCTTGAAAATCTTGAAAGAGAATTTCAAGGTCATACTTATTGAAGTATGGTGATACAAATTCACTCCGAATTTTTTCTTCGAGATCCTCTCTACTTCGCTCGCTGGCTATTAATTCTAAATTAGTATCGGCAGAAAGTTTCTTGATGGTTTGATCTAAGTAATACTCACCCAAAACATCTCTCTTGAGAAGTAAGTAGTTGGCAAATTTCTTTTTTGCATCCAATACAGCACCTTCTTCATACTTGTATATACAAAACGCCATTACAGCGGAAATTCCAACGCTTACAATTAGAATAAATAGTAGATTGGAATAAGAGAATTCTTTGAAAGACTTTGCCCATTGATATCTGATAGAAATCAATAAAACAGAAACGTGGACAAAACTAAATGTGATTGACAAGACATCCAGAACACCCATAACGAGTGCTGATATTAATGCCCCTACAAAAGCATACGTTGTAAAGTGACTCTTTCTTATTAACTGTAAAGCCAGGTATGTGAAGTAAAAATATCCTGTACTAGCAAGGAGTATACAGATGTATGCAACCGAACGAAGAAGATCGAATTGAATAGACTGACCAACATCTAATGACAATTGAGAGTTGCTAATTATACTCCAGGCTACATGCAATACTAATCCAGAAAGTATGGTATTAATTCCACTAATAATGCCTACTCCCCTTTTTGACTTTTTAAGATTCTGTAAATACTTGGCACTTGAAACGATTATTAAAAGAAGGATAACACAGTTAATCAGAAGATCTCCTAAAGTTGGATTCACAACTGATGAGGTGTACTTGAGAGGATTGAATAATTCATACCGGAAGAAAAGTTGAAACACCTCGAATTCCAACGTTAGATATCTTAAGAAGAAAATAAGAAAAAATGCTTTCCAAAATGCTTTAACACTGTATTTCGAAAACTTCCAATATTCTCCAAACAGTACAATAAGAACAATAAAAGCAACCAAAGCATCAATCATTCTATTCGGCATGCTCGATACTTCAAAAGCAAGGATATCCATGTATCTATAACTACCACTGTTGGCAGACATGCTACTTACAGACTTATCTAAGAGTCGACTTGTACGATCACCAAGATATTGATTGGATATAGAATACCTCTCCTGTA
Organism: Ekhidna sp.; assembly: GCF_963691765.1. Taxonomy (GTDB): domain Bacteria; phylum Bacteroidota; class Bacteroidia; order Cytophagales; family Cyclobacteriaceae; genus Ekhidna. Next base: position 3,724,542 of record NZ_OY829375.1, on the reverse strand, counting down.
ATTGATGGCATGAAAGGTAGGTACAATCTTGATCTGAGACTTGTTGAATTAGGAAGATTCCTAATTCATTTTCAACTACTTGAATAGAATCATTAGAGACAACAGAAACGAAAGGGCGATTATCACTCCAGTCTTCAAGACGTCCTTTGCATAGTGTTCGTTTTCTAAATTGCTCATCAGCATTTTCTCCAGACTTCCAAGCCAATAGATCCTGATTTTGTCTTATGACTATTTTGTCTAAACTGGCAACGACTCTGCTACTATTTAATTCATTCCAATCAATCAAAAAATGATTAATTAAAAATGCCAATAGGCAGGCAATGAGTAAACCGATTGAAAGCTTTTGATTCACAGGCTTGAATATACAATAATCACGCCTTATTCAACCATTACGTCTTCCAAATCAGATATAAGAAGACTACTCTGGCGTAACGAAAATTAAATGGGAATAATAACAGAGCTACTGCCAATATACTTATCAAGTAAATCGTAATGGCAGGATCATTGAAGAGATAGTAAAGAGCAATATAAGTTGCAATAAAGATTGCTGTAGAGAAACCATAGCTGACGTACATTGCGCCGTAAAAATTACCTGGTTCCTTCTCATACCTCAAACTACAATTAGGGCATGTTTTGTGCATGGAAGACATCTTCTTGATGTTTAACACTCCATGTGTAAATATCTCTCCCTCTCTGCAGCGAGGACATTTAGCCTTTAAGACGCTCGATAAGACTGACACTCTTAGTTGTTTTGCTGTATTTAAACCAAAGGAAAATAAGAATAAAAACTACGATGTAAGGGGTGAAAAACAGAAACATAATTCCATTGTTCAAACCTTCAGCCATAGAAGTTTCTCCTGCACTTACGTTGTTTTTTATTTGGGTTCTACACATGGCACATTGAGCCCAATTAATGAGTGGTGTTAGTACTGAAAATACAAGTAATAATGCCCTCTTCATAGATCAAAAGTAGTATGGCTTAATTAAGAAGTAAACAATAACACCAGTAATCGAAACATACATCCATACAGGGAAGGTATATTTCACCATCCTCCTATGCTTAGCAATTTGACCTGTTAATGCATAATAAAATGCGAACAACACAAATGGTACTACCAAAATTGAAAGAAGGATATGACTTGCTAGAATAACTAAATATACTATCCGATTAGTTCCCACAGCAGCCTTTTCTATCTCATCTACTATTCCATCATGATTTATATCACCAAACTTTACTGAAGGCACGTTTGAGTGATATAAAATATATGAGATCAAAAATCCCACTCCTAGGTATAACGAAGCAAACATAAATGCTCGATGTACCTCTACATTTCCTTTTTTTATTGCGATGAGCGCTGCCAATAAAGTCAATACTGTAAGAGAGTTGATAATGGCATGAACTGCTGGTAACAGTTTAACCCAATCTCCCGCTCCAAACTTTGCCGGAAATAATATTAAGAGAGCCACGACAATTGGTATCAAGATCGATACCAAGTATATAATTCTCAAATACGTTTTATTATCTGACAGTTCCTTTTCCATATGACTGCTGAAGAGCAAGAATGTCTAATTCTGTTAAAAGTTGATCTACTCCTTCTCTTGATAATTCATAAGCACCCCATAGACCTTTTTCATTGATCAATACAAGGTCAACATCTGACTGATTAATGCAATCGAAAAAGGATTGATTCTCATATACAAGATTTGCCTTACGCTTATTTGCTGCGTAGATAACTCGATTCATATAATTGGTTTCAACAACCGATAACGAATCACTTATAGATACAACAGTAATCTCGTTGAATTGTTGGCATTCCCTAGGCAACTCATTTAATAGACTTAATGAGAATCTATTATCTCCAAAAAGTTGAAGAATAAGATACCATCCTACTGGTATCAGGAATACAACAAATATGATTAAACGTTTAAGTCCTCTGCCTTTCAAGACATTTTATCAATAAAGCGCTTCCAGAATTGCACCACCTTGGTAAATCATTATGAAGATGAAGAATACCACGAAAAGCATTGGAAGCACGATAGACATCTTTAAAGATTTCTTTTCATGTCCAAGGTGCATAAACTCTGCTACAATATAGTATGCCTTAACTATCGTCAATGCAATAAATACGATGATTCTTACCCATTTATGTTCATGAGGTACAGTGAATGCAATACCGAATTCAACTGCTGTAATAATGGCTAAATACCACATTACTTTAAGGAAGTTCTTAACCTTAGCCTTGTTTACCGGCTGTACTTCGATTTGTGGAGTTTGCTGTTCCATTTATTTGTAAATGATAAGATTAAACAAGGTAAAAGAATGTGAATACAAAGACCCATACAAGATCTACAAAGTGCCAATAAAGGCCTACTTTTTCAACCATCTCATAATGTCCTCTCTTCTCAAGAATACCGACCGTAGCTTGATAGAATATGATAAAGTTGATTACTACCCCACTAAATACGTGGAAACCGTGGAACCCTGTAATAAAGAAGAATAACGCTGCAAAGTTTGGAGGACCATATTGATTCTCAGTTAGTCCAGCTCCCATTATTAAGTTTTCTACAGCATTCTTTGACATATCAGCACCGTGAATGAAGTGTCCCCATTCCCATGCCTGACATCCAAGGAATGTTAAACCTCCAAGAATTGTCCATAACATCCACTTCTCAACACCTTTTCTATCCATTCTTTCACCTGCCTCTACTGCCAAAACCATTGTCACACTACTGATGATTAGGATAAAGGTCATAATACCAACAAAAACCAATGGCAATTCTACACCATGCAGAAACGGCACAGCTTCATATACCTTTTCAGGGATCGGCCAATATTCTTGGGAGAACTTAAAATCAGCAACTGCACCTTCATATGCAGGGTGACTGAATCGTATGAGGCCATAAGTAATCAATAAAGCAGAGAACGTAAATGCATCTGACAATAGGAAAAACCACATCATCAGCTTGCCGTAGCTTGCTTTCATCGGTGAAACTCCACCGCCCCAAATGTTCTTTTTATCTTCTTCTACTATTACAGCCGTGTTAGCCATTCGTGTTAGATTTTGTAGGTTAATTATTGAGAATCAAAAATAAGTATAAATACAACCAAAGTCCACCAAGAAAATGCCAGAAAGTGGTACACATTTCTATTCTTACTAAACTCTTTGAATGAACCTTATAATTGAATGCTTTTGCTAGAACTATCAATAAGAAAATTATTGCCCCTATTAAATGAACTACGTGTAATCCAGTGAAGATATAAATGAATGAACTCGCTGGATTTCCAACAAAATAATATCCACCATCAACCAGTTGACCCCACGCTTTTATCTGTCCCACGATAAACACAATTGCTAATATTCCTGTTATCGCCAGTCCTATTCGAATATTTTTTATGTTATTTCTTTTAGCTGAAATGTATGCAAAATGCATCGTTATACTACTTAGGATAATAACTCCCGTTGTCCATTGGAACAATGAAGGAAACTCTATATATATCCAATCACCGATAGATTTTTTTACAATGTAAGCACTTGAAAGTGATATGAATATCATTATCACAGATACTAAGAACAGCCACATTGCAAATTTTTGTGGATGCATTGATCTTACCTTAGGTGCTTGTACTTCTCCAGTCATATCTTGTCTAATAAAAAGGTTATTTGAACAATGGGTAGATATATAAAAGACCCAAACATGATTCTCTTAGCTTTCTGATTTGAGATGTCTTTCATCAAACTAAAAGTCTGCGCCAAGAATAAAGTACCACAAATCGTTGCTACTACCCCACTTGTTAGTCCTGTTAAACCAAACAATGTTGGCAACAATCCTAATGGTAATAAAAACAATGTGTAGACCATTATGTTTATTGCAGTATTCAAATCTTTAGCACCACCACCGGGTAATAACTTGAATCCAGCTTTTTTATAATCTTCATCCGAAACCCAGGCTATGGCCCAAAAATGAGGAAACTGCCAGATAAACTGGATTCCAAATATGATCATGGCCTCGTAAGAAAGCACACCACTTGCTGCAGCCCAACCAATAAGTGGAGGTAATGCCCCCGGAACTGCCCCGACGAAAACGGCGATAGATCCAACTCGCTTCAAGGGTGTATAGACAAATGCATACAAAAGCAGAGATAAAAATGATAGCAATGTTGCTAACATATTGGTTGCTAAAAACATCAAAACAAGACCTATAATGCCTGTAACAACGCTAAACCAAATTGCTTCTGACTCAGTAATTCTATTTGAAGGTAAAGGTCGATCCTTTGTCCTCTTCATTATCGCATCATACTTCTGCTCAATCACTTGGTTGATTGTGACTGAAGAACCCGACACTAAAAATCCCGCGATTAAAAATATGATAAAATTCACCCACCCAATTAGGGTTTGACTCGCTAATGCATATCCAAAACCGGAGGAGAATACGACCAAAAAGGAAAGTCTTGGTTTAAGCAATTCGTAGTAAGCTTTTACCTTCTCAGCTGATGTAATGTCAATATGTGTAGCAGTAGAACTCACTTATCCAATTTGAGACGCAAAGTTAAATAAAACAGAAGGCTAAAGATGCCTACTGCAAAAATTAAATGCAGAGGTTGAAGCCAAAATGGAAAAGAAAACCTTGCCATTCCTATACCAGCAAACATTACTAATACAACCAAAATCACAATTTGCTTTGATGAGCGGATCATCCAAGCCTCATTGGAATTCTTTGACAAATAAAATAGGGCTATTGCACCTATCAGAAGAAGCCACGAATAAGAACGATGGACTAGAAAAATATCTGTTAAGCTATTTGCCCACTGATCTCTTCCTAATGTAGAAATCAATAAATCATCAATGGTACCTCTTACTTCTGTTCCCAGAATAAGCTGAGGAACGAATAAAACCGTCATCGCTATGCTAAGAACAAAAAGTTTAGAATTAGACACAGTACTCAACTCCTTTACACGTACATTCATCCAAATAAGAAGCGCTACTATTAATAAAGCGAGAAGCATATGAAATGTGATAAACCCGTGCAGCAAATTAGTAGAGACCACAAGCGATCCTACCCAACCTTGGAAACCTGTTAGGATAAAAATTGATATTCCCATAATAGGTATCCATACAGATGTCTTTCTGAAAGCGAAAGAGAATACCATGTTGAAAAAGACAAATAATCCAATTAAAACACCAACAAGCCTGTTTATATACTCTATCCAGGCTTTGGTAGTATCAAATTCTTGCTCTAGTAGCACCGCCGGATCTTCAGTTATTCTTTTGCTAAGTTCCTCATAACCCAAGCCATTAAAAAGATTAGCTAGACGTTCGTTTTTGCTGATCCGCTGTGCTCTGAAAATATCTTGATAATTATCAGGCAGCCCTTCGGAAGATGTTGGTGGAATGTATGAACCGAAGCATTTGGGCCAATCTGGACAGCCCATACCAGCACCCATAACACGCACAATACTTCCCACTAGTATCAGTACAAATACTGATACTAGTGTGATAGTATTAATTCTTAGAAAATTCTTTTTATTAATTAGCTTTTTCAACTCCTGTTAGATCTTCTTCCTTAGTTAGCTCGTTTTCATGCTCAAGGTTAGATTTAGGAGTGTGTGAATAAGGTACAGTTTGAGGTATGAAGTCCTCATCCGAACCAGGCTTACTATAGTCGTAAGGCCATCTGTAAACTTTAGGAATAGCTCCAACCCAGTTTCCGTGACCTGGGAATCTTGGAGTAGTCCACTCAAGTGTGTTAGATCTCCATGGATTCGCCGGTGCCAACTTACCTCTATATATTGAATAGAAGAAGTTAAAAAGGAATATAAACTGAGCTGCAAAAGTTAAAATAGCAGCAATACTTACTAGCGCATTCAGATCACCATATATGTTGAAAGTCTCAAAAGAGGTGAATGAATAGTATCTTCTTGGGAAACCGGCAATACCTATGTAGTGAAGTGGGAAGAACACCATATAAATCCCAACGAAAGAAAGCCAGAAATGAACTTTACCTAGTTTATCGTCCATCATTCTACCGAACATCTTAGGGAACCAGTGGTATACACCAGCAAGAAGGCCAAAGAATGAAGCACTACCCATTACAAGGTGAAAGTGAGCTACAACGAAGTAGGTATCGTGTAGATTAATATCTAGTACTGAATTTCCAAGGAAAATTCCTGTTAAGCCTCCAGATATAAAGAAGGATACCAAACCAATAGAAAATAACATTGCAGGTGTAAACACAATATTACCTTTCCAAAGTGTTGTGATGTAGTTGAATGCTTTTATCGCTGAAGGAACAGCAATTACCAATGTCAATATCGTAAACACAGATCCAAGGAAAGGATTCATCCCTGTTACGAACATGTGGTGAGCCCAAACAATGAACGATAAGAAACCGATACCTAACATTGATCCAATCATTGCTTTGTATCCAAAGATCGGCTTACGAGCATTGGTAGCTATGATCTCTGATGTGATTCCTAGTGCCGGAAGAATTACAATATATACTTCTGGGTGTCCAAGGAACCAAAATAAGTGTTGATATAGGATTGGACTACCTCCAACATTCGGAAGCGCCTCTCCAGCAATATAAATCTCAGACAAGTAAAAGCTTGTACCAAATGATCTATCAAAGATCAATAGTAAAGCAGCTGATAATAATACAGGGAATGATAGAAGTCCTAGTATCGCAGTAATGAAGAACGCCCATATTGTAAGCGGAAGCCTTGCAAAAGACATTCCTTGTGTTCTCATGTTGATTACTGTAGTGATATAATTGATCCCCCCTAGCAAAGATGACGCTATAAATAAGGCCATAGAAACCAACCATAAGGTCATTCCTGTACCTGATCCTTGAATTGCCTGCGGAAGTGCACTTAATGGCGGATAAACCGTCCATCCTCCACCTGCAGGTCCAGTTTCTATAAAAAATGAAATAAACATTACCACACTGGAAGCAAAGAAGAACCAGTAAGAAAGCATATTCATAAACCCTGAAGCCATATCACGTGCTCCAATCTGAAGTGGTATTAGGAAGTTTGAGAATGTACCACTCAAACCTGCTGTCAGTACGAAAAATACCATGATCGTACCATGCATTGTTACCAGTGCAAGGTAGAATTCAGCATCTAACTTACCATCAGTTGTAATCCACTGCCCAAGCATTGGACGTAACCACTCAAGGTCCATCTCTGGAAAACCTAATTGAAGGCGGAAAATGATAGAAAGACCCCCTCCTATCAATGCCCAGAAAATCCCTGTAATCAAGAACTGCTTCGCGATGGTCTTGTGATCAGTCGAGAAAATATACTTGCTTACAAACCCTTGCTCATGGTGATGATCATGATGATCATCGTGAGCTAAATCTTCCTGAAGTTGTATATCTGTTACTGACATATAATATTATTTAAAACTGCTTGCTGCAGTTGTAACTTTTTGTTCTTTCTCAATGTTTTCAATTCCTGCTGCAATTTTTGCCGCTTCTTTCAAATCCTCTGGCACTTCACTCAAATAGTCCGGATTAAGCTTCAGGAAAGTATTTTGTTGGTTCTCTTTGTACCACGAATCGTACTCATCTTGTTCAAGTACTACGATGATACCTTTCATACCATAGTGACTTTTCCCACAGATCTTGTTACAAACGAGTTCGTAATTAAAGTCAGGATTACCAGTGATTTCCCGCATTTCAGCTGTACTTACTGTAGGTGTAAACCAAAACCTTGTAGGCATTCCAGGCACGGCATTCATCTGCATTCTAAAGTGTGGGTTATAAACACTGTGGATTACATCCCTACCTCTGATCTTAAGGTGAACTGGTTTTCCTTTAGGAAGAACCAACTGTAGTGGCATAAAATCATCATGACCATTTTGATCATTGAAGTCAATCCCCATTGAATTGATATCATCAATTTTTCTGAAGTCATATCCACCTAGTTCTCCGTCCTTACCTGGATATCTAAAGGCCCAAGCATATTGATAACCCATTACTTCAATGACTTCCGCGTCTTCAGGGGCCGGACCTGTAACTACATTCCATTGCTTTAATCCTGAGATAATCAACCAAGCAAGTACGACAGCAGGAACAATTGTCCATATCATCTCTAACTTATTGTTATGCGGATAATAATGTGCCTTATTACTTTCCTTATATCTATACTTCCATCCAAATCCGAATAGAAAGATCTGAGTAACAATAAATACGAAAACAGTAATTGCCATTGTAATCCAGAAAAGATTTTCTGTAACTACTGCATGTTCAGAAGCAATTGGCAGGTTGTAATTATCATATTCCTTCATAGAGAAATAGAAGAACCCTGCTATTCCAGCTACTAAAAATAGAATGAAGAGAATACCTTGAAAGCTGTTACCAGCAGGTACATAGCTCTGCTTTTTATCCTTCTTTACAACATCAACTAACGTGGTGACGCGGTAAGCTGTAAATATTACAGCAATGATTAAAATGACCGCTATTACAATAATTAAATTGAGCATAATCTATCCCTACTTATTAAATATGATGATGCAAACTTTCTTTCAACATTGGGTGATTCTTCGCAAATAAAGGCGCCTTTGCTAGTGCATTGAATGTCACGTACAAGAAAGCGCTGGCATATACTAGAATCAAACCTATTTCCAAGAATCCAAAACCTCCATTATGTCCTACAGTACCTGGAGAAACCATTAGATAGAAATCTAACCAGTGACCAAATACGATTGCAGGACAAACAACTTTTAGAATTCTTGCGTGTCTCTTCGCATCTCTTGTCATTAAAACTAGGAATGGGAAGAAGAAGTTTAGAATTAAATTGATATAAAACACTGGAGCGTAGTGATCATCTTTCCATCGCTCCAAGAAATACACGGTTTCTTCTGGAATGTGTGCATAGTAAATCAATAAGAATTGAGAGAACCACACGTAAGTCCAGAAAATAGTAAAGGCAAAAACAAACTTTCCTAAGTCATGAATATGATTTTCATTAACCACCGAAAGCAGTCCTTTATCTTTCAACATTACAACAATGAAAAGAGATAGTGCCAAACCAGCTACCCACCAGCTTGCGAATGCATACCATCCAAACATAGTACTGAACCAGTGAACGTCTATTGACATAATCCAATCCCAAGCTGACATTGAAGACGATACTGCAAAGAATACAAGGAAAATAGCAGATGTAGATCTTAATTTATACCAGCTTGTAGTTCCCCCTTCAATATCTTCTGAAAATGCTAATGATCTTAATTTTCTGAAAAGCAAATACCAAACTGCAAAGAATATCACAAGTCTAGCAACCCAGAATAATGGAAACTCTCCTCCTCCTAATGGCCAGAAGAAATAAGGTGATTTTCCTTTTACAATTTCATCCCCACCAACCTCTGCATATAAATCCGCATGTGTCCAGTGAAACAAGTCATACTTACCTACAAGAAATACAACTAACATTAAAACGAATGCAATTGGTAACCAGCTTCCAAATGCAAATGGAATTCTTTTTATTCCTGCAGACCAACCTGCTTGAGCAGCATATTGTATAGCGAAGAAGAAAACTCCTATTATGGCTAATCCTGCAAAGAACACATTGTTGATCCAGAGATTCGACAAAAGTCTTTTAACTGATGAGCTGCTACCGTGATGTCCACCTTCACCATGCCCCTCTTCAGCGTGACTATCTTCTGATCCGTGTCCTTCAGCGGTGTACGGTTCTTCACCGTGATCAGAAACAACTTCAGCATGATCTTCATCGCCATGACTACTACCATGACCATCACCTGAACCTAATGTAAAATAGCCTAGCACTGAAAGCACAACACCGACCACCAATGTGATTAGTAGGCGCTTCTTGGCAGTAGCAGTAAATTCATATCTTTCTTCTGTTACCATGAGTAGACTTTAGTTCTTCTTTTGCAATTCTTTAACATATCGGGCAATTCTCCATCTATCTTCAGGGCTAACCTGAGATCCATGAGCTCCCATTAAACCTTTACCATAAGTGATCACATGGAAAATATGACCTTCAGTAATTTCTGTATATGATGCTCCATTTAGGTTTGCAACACCGGCATAAGCCTCGGCAACCAAACCATCACCATTTCCTTTTTCGCCATGACAATGCTTACAATAGCTATCATATGCTACCTTTCCTTGCTTCACCACATTTGCATCATCAGCTGGGTATGGGCTAACCAATGTAGCCGCAGCTTCTTCTAAATCATCTTTTCCTAATCGAACAGGTAACAGTTGGCCCCTTCTAACAGTATTGGCAACTGGCTCACGCATATTCATTTTAAACTGATTGTACGGGTTAGAATTATAAAACTCTCCGTGTCCGTCTTCATCATTCGAATCAAGCCATGTCCCAGCATTCTCATCTTGAATTTGAGTCAGAGGCTCGTAAGGAGTTGAATGATACATTTGAGGAGCATACTCCAAGCCAGTATCATCGACACCTGCTGCACATGAAGCTACTAGTGCTCCAATTGTGATAATTCCTAAATATCTAAATGCCTTTAGTCTCATTATCATTCAAATGTTTTGTTGTTAACCTCAGTAGCTCCACTACCCTGCAATACTTTCTTAATATCAGCCTCAGACTTGTCATTTCCATCTAAATCAATAGCCATAACATGCTTATCATCTGTAATTCTGATGTCATAAATTCTTGGCTTACCCCAAGGTTTAAGATTGGAAATCACAAAGAAGGTTCCTACCATTCCAAATGATGCTAATAGAACTGTCATTTCGAAAGTAACTGGAATGAATGATGGAATTGGAATGTAATCTTTACCACCAATTATCATTGGCCAATCTACGCCCATCATACCAACCATCATGGTCAAAGCCAATGTAGTACCTGTGATTCCGAACATAAATGCTGCTACAGATAACCAGCTTCTCTTATACCCCAGAACATCTTCGATTCCGTGTACAGGAAACGGTGAATAAACTTCTTCGATTTTTACACCTGACTCCCGAACAGTCTTGATTGCATCCATCAAAACATCTTCATCGTCATAGACGCCCAGTACGTAATTCGTTCCTTGAGACATAATCTATCTTTTTATTTAGCCGACTGAGTCGGTTTTTCTCCAGTTGCTTTAATAATACTCTTAACCTCAGCCATGTTAATTACAGGGAAGAACTTAGCGAATAAGAAGAACGCTGTAAAGAACAATCCGAAGGTGAAAACATATACTCCAATATCATACATGGTTGGGTAGAACATCGCCCAACTTGACGGAAGAAAATCCCTATGAAGTGAAGTAACAATAATTACAAATCGCTCGAACCACATTCCAATGTTTACAATAATCGAGATCACGAATGTTGCTGCAAGATTTGTTCTAATTTTCTTAAACCAGAAGAGCTGTGGAGAAATCACATTACAAGTCATCATTGACCAGTATGCCCACCAGTAAGGTCCTGTCGCTCTATTGATAAATGCGTATTGCTCAGCTTCTACACCAGAATACCACGCAATGAAGAATTCTGTTATGTAGGCAATACCTACAATCGATCCAGTGACTATGATGATGATATTCATCAACTCTACGTGCTGAATGGTAATGTAGTCTTCTAATTTGTATACTTTCCGTGTTACCAACAGTAGTGTCAATACCATTGCAAATCCTGAGAAGATAGCCCCTGCCACAAAGTATGGAGGGAAAATAGTCGTGTGCCATCCAGGTATTACTGAAGTAGCAAAGTCAAAGGATACAATCGTATGTACTGAAAGTACAAGTGGAGTAGCAAGACCTGCCAATACTAAAGACACAGTTTCGTAATGAGACCAAGTTTTAGCTCCTCCTGTCCATCCGAAGCTAAGTGCTCCGTAAACAGCTTTTGATATTTTGTTTTGAGCTCTATCTCTGATTGTAGCAAAATCAGGAATTAATCCAATGTACCAGAATACCAGAGAAACGGAGAAGTATGTCGAGATCGCAAATACATCCCAAAGAAGCGGTGAGTTAAAATTCACCCATAAAGAACCAAATGTATTCGGTAATGGTAATGCCCAATAGAAGCCCAACCAAGGACGCCCCATGTGTAATACTGGGAACATAGCCGCACAGATTACAGCGAAAATTGTCATCGCCTCAGAAGCTCTGTTAATTGACATCCTCCATCGTTGACGGAAAAGAAGTAGTACAGCCGATATTAGCGTTCCGGCGTGACCAATACCAACCCACCAAACGAAGTTAGTAATATCCCATGCCCATCCGACAGTTTTATTAAGACCCCACATTCCAATTCCATCCCAAAGGGTAATTGCTACTGCATACCCTCCAGCAAGGAGAAGTGCTAAAGAGACCGCCATAGCAAGCATCCACGTTACCGTAGGTTTTTGCTCTACTCTTCCAGCAATATCCTCAGAAACATCGTGGACTGTCTTTCCACCCGTTACTAAGGGTATCCGTACTTCTGATTCTGCGTGCATTATGCTTCTTGTTTATCGTTTTCGTCTTTATTTCTGATTTTAGTGAGATACCAAACATTTGGCATTACTCTTAGCTCTTCAAGTACGTGATAAGCTCTATCCTCTGTAGCCTCTACACTCTTCTCGTTGTACTTAAGCTTCAATGTTTTAGAAATTCTGCTTTCTGGATCTTTCATGTCTCCGAATACAAGTGCATCGGTAGGACAAGATTTCGCACAAGCTGTTTGAATTTCTCCATCAACAGGTCTTCTTCCTTCTTTCTTCGCATCAAGCTTTCCAGTTTGGATTCGCTGAACACAGAAAGTACATTTTTCCATTACCCCTCTTGCTCTCACTGTCACATCTGGATTAAGAACCATCTTACCTAGATCATTATTCATTGGTAAGTTGTCAGCAAATTTTGCATTGTCGTGGTACTTGAACCAGTTGAATCTTCTTACTTTATAAGGACAGTTGTTCGCACAATATCTTGTTCCGATACATCTGTTGTAAGTCATTTGATTAAGGCCTTCACTACTATGAGTAGTTGCAGCAACAGGACAAACAGTCTCACAAGGAGCGTTATTACATTGCTGGCACATCATAGGTTGGAAAGTAACTTCCGGATTTTCAACAGAAGCAAGCTCTTTTTGCTTCACTTCCATTAGATCCGCACCTCCATACTGACCAAGCTCTTTCTCAGAACGAGAGCTATAGTATCGATCAATTCTGATCCAGTGCATCTCTCTCCTATTCAGAACCTCTTCTTTACCTACAACAGGGATATTGTTTTCCGTCTGACAGGCAACTGTACATGTTCCACATCCAGTACAAGAGTTTAAATCCACAATCATCCCCCAGTGGTGATTTGGATACTCATGTCCTTTCCAAAGTGAAACAGCGTGAGGTCGAACTTTCGATCCATCCGCTTTTGATATCATTGGGAAATTTCTTCCAGCCTGAGGATCTTTTTGATACTTGCTTAAGATAGATTCCTGAATAACAGTTTCTCTACCTGCATATGTCTGAGATGTCTGAGTTTGAGCAACCTTGCGATCTTCACCAGTTAGCTCAAGTGTAGCTTTACCATTGTATCTCAAGCCATCAGCAGAACTGCTAACCAATTGGTAAGCATTCACTCCAATTCCATTTCCTACTTTACCAGCCTTGGTTCTTCCATACCCTACTGCTAATCCAACTGTACCATAAGCCTGTCCTGGTTGAGGAACAACAGGAGCTGTCACTGACTTTCCATTTACAGTTAAAGTAGCAACCTTGTAGTCCATGTCGCCTCCTTTAATATTCCATTCATTCTCCATTGCTTGAGCAAGTGAGACTGTGAAATAGTTATCCCAACATGCTTTAGTAATTGGATCAGGCATTTCTTGCAACCATGGATTGTTGGCTTGAACACCATCACCTACGGAGTAGTTAGTGTAAAGCGCAAGCTCAAGTCCTTCAGACTTGGCTGAATATCCTTTTAGATTTCCTCCAACAACTACAGCATCCACAGCAACTGAACCTGCTTCAGATGAAGCCTCGGCGTTGTAGAAACCATCGTGTAGGCACTTATCGAAGAAACCATCAAAATCACCAGAAGCTAATGGTTGCCATCCTTCTCTCATAAAATCATAATAAGAAGAAGTATTGTCCGACCATCTTAGGAATGATTCCTGTGCTTGTCTGGTATTAAATATGTTTTGAATTGTTGGTTGAGATAGTGTGATATGACCAGTAACCGGCTCAAAATCATTCCATGATTCGAGATAATGATGGTCTGGAGTAATATACTTCACAGAACTGCTAGTCTCATCCAATCTATCTGAGGTTGAAATAGTTGTTTTCACTTTTCCAAGTGAACTAACCAACTGACCTCCCATTGAGTGATCATATGCAGGATTACAGTTATAGAAAATTACTGTACCTACAGATCCAGCTTTAACTTCATTGACTAATCTCCCGAAAGCAGCGTCGTCACCTTTTCTTGTATTTATACTTTTAGCTAAATCAATAGTACTACCGTAGCTCTGAAGCAGATCATTGATAGCAATAACTAAAAGTTGCACATTCTTGTCGTTAGATCCACTAACTACAATTGATTTTCCTCTAGACTTCCAGAGATCGTTAGCAGCTTTTTCCAGGATCACTGAATCTTCAATTCTTCCGACACCAGTGGTCGCAGCACCAGCCTTTTGAGCAATCAAGTTGTACAGGTTAGCCACATATAATCCTTCTTGAGAAGGCTTAATTGGTTGTCTATAGTCTGCGTTAGATCCTGTCAAAGAAAGGTTAGACTCAAAAGAGTAAAGTCTCGACATCTCTTTCTTATCCGGTCCAAGCTTTCTAGTAGCAGCGAACTGCTTATTGTTTAATGCCTGATTTGGCCAGCTGCCTAAAAAGTCAGCAGTGATGGATACGATTGTCTCTGCTTTTGAGAAGTCATGCATTGGCAGACTTCTGTTCCCAGCAGCTTCTCCATAAGCATCAAGTAAGCCGCTCATTGAGAATGCGTCGTATTGAATATGATCTACTTCTCCATATTTTTCACTTAGCACCTGAATAGCACGCATGGTGCTTGGGCTACAGTTAGAATATGACACTATTGCTATTTTACCGCTATTAGCAGCTAGCTCAGTTTTAATTCTTTCATCGATGGTATCCCAATCTGAATCTTCACCACCAATTTTTGGATTTTGAAGACGCTCTCCATCATAAAGTGAAAGTACAGAAGATTCAACTTGAGTTGTTGTCCCTCCTTTACTGATCATTGAAAGATCGTTTCCTTCTACTTTTATCGGTCTCCCTTCGCGAGTCTTAACGACTACAGAAGCTACATCACTACCCATCGCATACGTTGACGCATAATAATTAGCTACACCCGGATCAACATCTACGGGCTTGTTAACGTAAGGAATTGCCTTTCTTACCGGAGCTTCACAAGCTGCTAATGACACAGCTGCTACTCCAAATCCCATCATCTTTAAAAAATCTCTTCTGGATGGCTCTCCATTGTCACCACCATTGATCGGTAAATATTCTGGGAATTCTTTTGAAGCTCTAGCTTGGAAATCTGCAGTGTTTTCCAGTTGCTCTACCCCTTTCCAGTATTTCTTAGTTTCTTTCATTACTCTTTTAGATCAGCTGTTCACGAATATTAGTAGTGACATTTAGCACATTCAAGCCCTCCGATATCTTCTACCTTCATTGGCTTCTTGCTTTGCTCTGAATGGAGCTTCACAAGCTTGTCGTAATACTCGTTTCCTTTCGTATTTACATCTGTTTCTCTGTGACAATTGATACACCATCCCATTGTTAGTGTAGAGTATTGATATACAACTTCCATTTCCTTAACAGGGCCATGGCAAGTTTCACACTCTAAACCACCTACATTCACGTGTTGTGAGTGATTGAAGTATGCAAGATCAGGTAGGTTGTGAATTCTCACCCACTCAATTGGTTTTGTATCTGTACCGTAAGTTTTTGTTTCAGGGTCGTAATCGATCGCAGCGTAAATCTTCGCAATCTCTTCAGATTCTGTCTTCACCTGTGTATGGCAATTCATACAGATGTTTGGTGAAGGTATGTTTGCTGATTTCGACTTATTAACACCCGTGTGGCAGTATTGGCAATCGATTTCATACTGTCCTGCATGAATCTCATGCGAGAATGCAATTGGTTGTGTCGGCTGATATCCTTGCTGTACACCTATGGTAAACGCTCCGTCTATTAAGGTCTTGAGGACGATGATAGTAAAGACAAATATTACAAGGCCTACAAAGTTGTTACTCTTAAGAAAAGCCCCAACATTAAATTCTTGTGAAACGATCTCTTGCTCAGCTTCGTCTAGCCCTTTAACATCTTTAAGATGCTTCACTAACGTTTTCGCCGCAATAATTAAGGCAACTACCGCCAGTGCAAGAACCACCACCAAGATGATGATGACAGCTATTAAGTAAGAAGATGATACAGCATCACCTCCCCCAGGTTGACTAGGATCAACAACTACTTCTGCAACCGGAGGTCCTTTAGCAGTTTCAGCATTAATGTAAGCCAACAACTCCATGACTTCATCGTCATTGAATGGGAAAGCCTGCATCAGTGTTTGGTTATACTCTTCGTATAAAGCAACTGCATCTTCATCGCCTGTAGCAATAAGTGCTTGAGAATTTTTAATCCAAGAGTTTAACCACTCTACTGATCTTCTTTCTGTTACTCCATTAAGAGCTGGACCAATGCGAACTTCCCATATTCTGTGACACGTGGTACAGTTGGTTTTGAAGGTCGCTTCACCTGCAGCTATAACGCTTTCGTCTGTTGAAATTTCCTGAGCGGTAACGCTCGATGATATAAATAATCCAAAGGCAATGCCTAGGAAGATTTTGGTTAGTTTCGGTGTTGTTTTAAACATGTATTCCGATGGGCTTGAGATCAAACGCGTACAAAAGTAACATTGGGTTGTTGCATTTCAAAGGTAGGTCATATCCCCTATTCGCACTCAATGATCCATGTTTCGTAACGCGATGATATTCAGTAATTTAAGAATGAATAAAATCATTAAAAATGCCTTATTTAGAATGATTTTAAATAAATAAATAGCATTGTTTATTTGATGTTTTCGACAGGGTTCTATTCTTTGCTTTCAATCTCCTTTAAATAATCATAAAAGAACTGATGTATTGTCGGTCGTACATTGAGTTGGTAGATCGATCTGTAAGTCCTGGAAGGAAACACTCGATTAGTCAGAAAAATAAAAACCATATCTTCTTCAGGGTCAGCCCAAGCCAACGTACCAGTATACCCCGTGTGTCCATAACTATCAAATCCTACATCCTTTGCAACACTACTTGCTATCGAATCATATTCCAACAGAGGCTTATCAAATCCTAATCCTCTCCGATTATCATTATTTGGATATTGGGTAGAAGTAAACAAACGAATCGTTTGTTTAGAAAGCAACCTTAAAGTATCTACCTCTCCCTCATTAAGTAGCATCCGAAAAATCTTTGATAGATCTTCTGCATTGCTAAATAAGCCTGCATTTCCAGAAACACCTTTCATCATAATTGCACCTTCGTCATGAACCATCCCATGAATAGGTTGCATTCGAAAGAAGGTATCTATTTCGGTTGGCACTATTTGATGAGTTGAGAAAGAATCTAATGGGTTGAATGTCAACGTCTTGGCATTCATAGGCCTGAAGAAATTGTGACTTAAATAGTCATTAAAAGTTGTGTCGGTTAAATTCTCAACTAACTCTGGAATTAAATAAAAGAATAATCCTGAATAGCGATACTTTTTTTGATCAGAAACCTTGCTTTTCCTAATCATGTTTTTAATCCTATTGTAGAAATCCTTGTGTAGGAATAGGCTATCACTTAGTGCGAAATTGTACTCACTATCTCTCGTCGCAGAAATTGTATTATTCTTGAATTTTCCATTCTTCTTCTTTATTTCCTTGTAATATGGTATCCAAGGATATAATCCTCCTTGATGAGCCAAAGCTTCACGAAAAGTGACATCACCAACTTTCCCCAGCTTATCAACATACTCTCCAATTGGATCGTCCAAATTAAAGTAACCATTTTCATAAAGCTTCATAACTGCCAGTGTCCCTCCTACTACTTTGGTGACAGATGCCAAATCATATATATCATTGACAGCAACCCTTCTCATGGAATCATAGGTGTGGTAGCCATATGACCGGATAAAAAAGACACTATCGTCTTTACTTGCAAGCACAACACATCCTGGAAATGCTTGGGCCTGTATGGCATTCGACACGACGCTATCTATATTATTTCTCATCTTTTCGAATGCTTGAGCATGTCCGAAAACGATTGCTAAAAAGAAAAGTGTGAATAACGTATGTCGGAGTTTTAGCATGTTCTATTTTTGAAGCTTACCTAAATTAATAGATGGAGCAGACCAAATATTTCATAATAGATTTCGACAGTACATTCACTCAAGTGGAGGCACTAGATGTACTCGCAGAAATCTCTCTCAAGGATAACGAAAATCAAGCGAATGCCATTGAAGAAATTAAGTCAATTACTGATCAGGGTATGGACGGTGGAATGTCTTTTAGAGAATCACTTAAGCGAAGAATTGAAATTTTAGAAGCTAACAAAAAGCACCTACCTGAGCTTGTTGATAGATTGAGCTTACTTGTTTCATCATCCTTTAAAAGAAATACTGAATTCATCAATAAGTATACGGATCAGATTTTCATTGTCTCCAATGGATTCAAGGATTTTATTGTTCCAATTGTGGCCAAGTATGGGATAAAGGAAAAGAATGTATTTGCCAATGAGTTCAGCTATGACGACAGTGAAAATATAGTTGGCTTTGATGAAGACAATATTTTATCTGATAATAATGGTAAACCCAATCAAATTAAAAGCCTCAACCTAAACGGTGAAGTCTTTGTTTTAGGAGATGGGTATACGGACTTTGAAATAAAGAAAGCAGGTCTAGCTCACAAGTTTTATGCATTTACTGAAAATGTAAGGCGCGAAAAGATCTTAGTCGAAGCAGATCATGAGGCTCCATCGCTGGATGAATTTCTGTTTACTCAAAATTTGGAGCGTGCACACTCCTACCCCAAGAATAGAATTAAAGCATTGTTGCTCGAAAACATTCATGAAGATGCTGTAAATAAACTTAAGCAAGAAGGCTATCAAGTAGAGGTTCATCCAGCTGGTATGACAGAAGATGAATTGGCAGAAGCCATTAAAGATGTTAGTGTTTTAGGGATCCGGTCTAAAACAATGATCACAGGGAAAGTACTTGCCAATGCAAAGCGACTACTTGCAATTGGCGCCTTCTGTATAGGAACCAATCAAATAGATTTGAGATCAGCTCTTGAAAAAGGCATTGCTGTTTTTAATGCGCCGTTTTCAAACACAAGATCCGTTGTTGAGCTAGCTCTTGCAGAGATTATCATGTTAATGAGGAATCTCCCCGATAAGATGCAACAAATGCATCAAGGTAAATGGAGCAAATCTGCAACAGGAAGCTTTGAAATCAGAGGAAAGTCATTAGGTATCATTGGGTATGGGAAAATTGGCTCTCAACTTTCTGTGCTTGCAGAATCTGTGGGTCTCAATGTTCAATACTTTGACATTGAAGAAAAACTAGCTTTAGGTAATGCTAAGCCATGTCACAGTTTGGCGCAGTTGCTCTCCACATCTGACATAGTAAGCATTCATGTAGACGGAAGAGAATCCAATGAATCATTTATCTCTGAAAAAGAGTTTGATTTAATGAAGCAAGGAGTTGTATTTATCAACCTGAGTCGCGGACATGTAGTTGATATAGACTCTCTCGTTGCAAACGTAAAAAATGGGAAGATCCATGGTGTTAGTGTAGATGTATTCCCAGAAGAGCCACTTAGCAATGATCATCCTTTCGAATCGCCTTTAATGGGACTTAAAAACACGATTTTAACACCTCATGTAGGCGGAAGTACACTAGAAGCACAGGAGAATATTGCAGATTTTGTGCCATCAAAAATCATTGAATATATAAACACGGGGTCTACAACCAATAGTGTGAATTTCCCGAATATTACACTACCTGGCTTGAGCCAAGCACACCGTTTTATTCATATTCATAAAAATGAACCAGGAGTACTGGCAGATATAAATAATGTGCTTGCAAAACATGGAATTAACATTGGGGGTCAATACTTAAAAACCAATGATGTGATTGGATACGTAATTACGGATATAGACAAGAACTACAAAGAGGAAGCAATAAAAGATTTAAAAAGGGTCCGAGGTACTATAAGATTCAGAGTTTTATATTAAGTTTATACCAGATTTTATCAAAAACCACCCAACCAAAGGAGCTTAATAGAACGTTTTAAGCTAAATTGAAAAAAATGAGTTATCCGCTTAATTGGAAATCGCTAAGCACAATAGAAGAGTTTAACAGGCTTGTTGAACGCTCCAAGGATAAGCCTGCGCTTGTTTTTAAGCATAGACCTTCATCTCCGGAAAGTAATATGGCAATGGAAACGCTCCAAAGAGATTGGACCATTTCGCCAGAAAATCTTGATTTATACATGATTGACGTAATGAAAGACAAAGAGGTAACAGAAGCAGTTACCGATATGGCTGGAGTTATGAATGAATATCCTCAAGTACTGCTTTTTGCTGATGGGGTGACAATGTATGATGAATCGAGAGAAATGATTAGCGTCAAGAAAATTAAACTTGCGCTGAAAATTATCAATAGAACATTCAAATGGATGGAAACTAGAGTTTAAGGGAACTTTAACCATCAATTTAAAATTATAATGCTCTTACTTTAAGAGCTTTTTTTATGTCTAATAAAATCTTCTTCACACCCGGTCCTGCTCAACTTTTTTACACATTTGAAGAGCATCTCAAAAAAGCAATTTTTCAAGATATACCTTCAATCTCTCATAGGAGTTCAGAATTTATTAAAGTAATGCAGGGAACAATTGAAGCATTAACAGATCTTCTTGAATTGCCTGAGGGATATCAGGTTTACTTTTTAAATTCTGCCAATGAAGCCTGGGATCGAATCATCCAAAACTTGGTTTCTAACCAGTCACACCACTTCGTAAATGGTTCTTTCAGTAAAAAGTTTTATGACTTTGCTTTAGCGCATGATAAGCAAAGCACTGCTACCATTATCAATGATGGTGAAGCTTATAGCTCATGGGAAATTCCTGAGGGCACTGAACTTATTGGGGTTACCAAAAATGAAACAAGCGTTGGTCATAGTTTCCTGGAAAAAGAGCTTAACCAATTGCGTATTTCTAACCCCGATACGCTAATTGCATTGGATATTGTAAGCGCTGCACCTTCACTACCTATAGATTTTAACAATGTTGATACAGCCTACTTTTCTGTTCAAAAAGCATTTGGCCTGCCTGCTGGCTTAGGTGTTTGGATTGCGAATGAAAGGTGTCACGAGGTGGCTAACCAAAGAGCATCTAAAACATCATTGGGATCGTATCGAACCCTACCAAACCTTAAAAAATTCGGTGATAAGGATCAAACACCAGAGACGCCTAACATGCTCTTTATTTACCTATTAGGTAAAATAGCTGAGGACATACTTCGCGCGGGTACCAAACGCATGAGAAATGATACTGTCTACAAAGCCACGATACTTAATCAAGCGATTGAAAATCATCCTCTAATCAATCACTTTGTAGAATCTAAAGAGCACCGATCTAAAACAACCATTGTTGCAAAAAGTGACCACTCTAGTAGGATCATTGAAAATTTCAAAAAAAAGGGGCTGATTCTTGGGTCTGGATATGGGAAGCATAAGGAGAACCACATTAGAATCGCCAATTTCCCAACACATTCGAAAGAATCAGTAGAAATGCTGTGTGATTTACTTGAAAAAGTAGAATAATATTCTGTTTTAATGAAACATTTTTTTTGATTCAATGTTTTATTCTATAAACATGAATATTTCGATAAAAAATATCTTTTTATCGAGAATTTAGACCTTGATTGATAAATATCAATAATACCTTTGCACATATAAACACCCATATAAATTGATCGCGCCTCTAAAAAATATTATCGTCTGCCTTGATCATACAGAAATGGACAAGGGACTTATTGAGAATGCTTGTACAGTTGGACAACTTGCTGGAGCTTCTCAAATTACCTTTTTGAATGTTATTAAGGATTTCAATCTACCAGAATCTGTTCTAAAGGAATTTCCGGATTTGCTAGATAAAGCCTTATCAGAAAGAAGAGATGAGATAAGTGCGCTTATTCAGGAGCACTTTAAATGTGACATTGACACCAACATTCGAGTATGTCAAGGTGGTGAAACCAAAGAAATTCTTAAAGCGGCAGCCGATTTAGATTCAGATCTAATAATTCTTGGTAGAAAGAAAGGCAGTGATTCTGTACTGAGCACAAGAGTAGCCAGAAGATCCCCATGTAATCTTTTACTTATTCCAGATGGAGTATCAATTAAGTTTGACAAAATATTCATCCCAGTAGATTTTTCAGATTACTCTTCACTTTCGCTGAATGGAACCATGCATTTCACGAAAAACTTAAAATCTAAGATCTATCTTCAGAATGTTTATCAAGTACCGTCTAGCTATAGATATTCAGGAAAGACCTATGAAGAGTTTGCTGAAATCATGAAAGGTCACGCCATCAATGATTTAGAAATACTCATTAAGAATGTTGAAAAAAATCAGCAAGAGCTCATTCCTGTATGTTCGCTAGATACTGATGGAAAAATAATAGACTTAGCTTTGGAAGAGGCAGCAAAGAAAAAAGTTGACCTCATTATCATGGGTGCAAAAGGACGAACTGCTACTTCTGCTATATTCATAGGAAGTAAGTCTGAAAGAATGATCAGGATTAATGAAGACATTCCGATGATGATAATCCGTAAGAAAGGAGCTGTAGCCGGAATACTCGAGTCTCTTAAAGATTTAGGCTAGCTCCTCATCTTGTCAAGTAAAAAGTTTAAAGTTTCAGCTTCTTCTTCTGTGATCTTGCATGTAGACGATTCCCAAGTCTCCATATCATTGTCCATTTTCTTAAGAAGCTGAAGCCCTTTCTTCGAAATTAACACATCCACTGCCCTCCTATCATTGGAGCATTGCTTTCTCTCTACCAGCTCCTTTTCTTCAAGTTTGTCGACAATACGGGAAGCATTGGAACTCTTATCCAACATTCTATCAATTAACAAATTGACAGTAGCAGGTTTTGGATGCTGACCCCTAAGGATTCTTAAAATATTAAACTGAGGTGTGGTAAGTCCATAGTTCTTAAAGAGCTGTGCATTCTCCTGATTGATCCAGGCATTGGTGTACAAAATATTCACCACTGCTTTCGAAAACTGACTTTTAAATTTTTCCTGCTTTATTTCTTCTGCTATTCCCATTATTAAATACAATTACATTAAATGTAACAACATTCCTTAAAAAAGGTTGCCTTGCTCAAATATTTTGATCGCAAATTAAACCTTCGGCTATCTTTATAATCTAAGACTCGTACCCACCTGAAAAAATTGGAAGAGCTGATAATAGAAAAAATCCGAAAAGAGGAAACCCGTAACTATGGGTTTAATCTTTTGGTACGAGAGTATCAGGAACGAGTTTACTGGCATGTCAGAAAAATGGTAATTGATCATGATGATGCAGATGACTTAGTTCAAGAGATTTTAGTTAAAGTCTGGCATAACCTGAGCAAGTTCAGGGAAGACTCCAAGCTCTATACTTGGATCTATCGAATAGCGACAAATGAGTGTCTTAATTTTCTCAAAAAGAAAAAGCGGCGCTTTTTTCTTCCAATTCATGATCTTGAAGGAGAGCTTACTGAGAAATTGACCAGCAGTGTTGAATTATCTGGAGATGAGGTTCAACTCAAATTGCAAAAATCGTTGTTGAAATTACCTGATAAGCAAAGAATGGTGTTCAATATGAAATATTTTGATGATATGAAGTTCACAGAAATAGCTGAGATCACAGGCACAAGTGTTGGAGCACTAAAAGCAAATTATCACCATGCGGTAAAAAAAATTGAAGATTTTTTAAATGAAGATTAAACCTTTTGAACTTAGATCAATCTAAAGGAAACGAGATGAAGTACAAACTTGACGATATTGAGAAAAAAGAAGCCTTCAAAGTGCCGGATGGTTATTTTGAAGAATTACCGTTAAAAATTCAACAGAGGGTTTCTAATGAAAAAAAGACATATGGATTCAATGTCCCGAGTTGGAGTCTAGCCTTAGCTGCCTCACTCCTTTTGGTTGTGACATTTGTTTTTGTGCTACCTGGAAATGAACAATCAGCTGAGGAACTATTGGCTGAAATCTCGCAAGAGGAAATCGTTGCTTACTTAGACCAAATTGAATTAGATGAATACGATATAGCATCTGCAATTGGAGATGATGTAAATGACTTAGAATTTGAAAATACCAACATCCTCGATGCCATTGATCTTGAAGATCAGTCTATCGACGATGTACTATTAGAATATGATTTAGGAGATGAATATTTATAAAGACATGAAAAGAATATTGATTATAGCAGCAATTGGTGCTTGCCTTGGTGCGTTTGGCCAAAGTCCTGATGCACTAAAGAAGATCGAAGCAGCGAAGATCGCTCTCATTACAGAACGATTAGAATTATCTCCCAAACAGGCGGAGAAGTTTTGGCCCATATACAGAGAATACGGACAACAGCGTAAGGAAATTCGTAGGGACTTTGATCAGGCAAGAAGAACCTTTGACCCTAACCAAGCTACGGAAGAGGAGAATAAAAAAATGCTTGAGATGGCCAATAAGGTTAAAGACCAGCAGTTGAAACTAGAACGAGAATATTCGGACAGAATATTAAAAGTGATTACATCTCGACAGTTAAACAACTTGAGAAAAGCAGAAAGCGACTTCAAGGAAATGTTGTTGAAAAGAATTAGAGCTCAACAAAGACAACGACAAAATCAAAAAAGAAACGGAGAGCGACTAAAGAATCGACGAAACTAACCAACCTACCTACCTGATGCATCGCATAGTCACCATATTGGTGCTGCTGATGATAGCTCGTCCTTCTTTATCACAAGAAAATGCCTTGAGTTACGCTGAGCAGCTACAAGCTATTGAAGATGAAATGGATTCATTGTCTATTTTCAACCTCATTGATGGAATTCTTTCGGCTGAGCCCACAAATGAATTGAGTCTAAGAATGGGCTTTACCACTAATGTAACTAGCGCTGGTCGTGATTATGATTTAAGTCAAAGTGGTATGTCAGCAGGAGCTGCATATTACCATAAGTCTGGATTTTTTGGTGATGTCTCTGGTTATTGGAATAGCGGTGTAGATCCAAACTATAATCCAACAGTTCTTTCAGCAGGGTATTTAGGAAGTTTCAAAAATACTGATTGGAGCTACTCCGTAGATGCTGAAAGTTGGTTCTTTAATCCCAAAGATTCGTCTGATAACCCGCTGAAGTATTCACTTGGAGCATCATTAAATTATGACTTTAAGTGGGGATTCACTTCACTGGATTATTCATTTCTATTTGGTAAGGAGACAGCCAATCGAATCATACTAAATGTTACTGGATCCATAGATTTAGGCAAATTCTGGAAATTCAAAACAGTAGGATTTTACCCATCGGCAGGAATGATCATTGGCAACGGAGATATTACCCAACTAAGAATTACAAATCAAGAAATCAATGCCCAAACAGCAAATCGACTTAATAGGCTCACGACGTTTGCAGGCCTAACCACTGATCAAAAAAGATATTTAGGACTACTAATCTTAAGAGCGTTTGAAAATGGAACTATCGATACAGAAACTAGAAACGAACTATTAATCGATTTAAGAAATTCCGAGGAATTATCATCAGAAGATATTGCCGCACTACAAACTATCGCTAATGAAGGCTACGAAATAACTGAGTTTGTTGATAGCAAAAGGTTTGGAACACTAAGCTATGCATTCACGCTTCCTCTCTCCCTTTCAACGGACCAGTTATACTTTCTATTTGCGTATACATACAGTATTCCAGTGCAATTACCAGAAGAGTTTATTGATGTAGATCCAATCGGATATTTCAGTGCCTCAATTACTTACAGAATACCTTTCAAATAACACTGAAGAAATAGAATAAAAGCCTACCTTTGCATCCCGTAACAAGGAAAAAGGAAAACGTTCTTCATGTCTAAAACGAAATACATTTTTGTTACGGGCGGTGTAACATCTTCACTCGGAAAAGGAATCATCGCAGCTTCACTTGGTAAATTACTACAAGCAAGAGGCTTATCCGTAACTATTCAAAAGTTTGACCCTTATATCAACATTGATCCAGGGACATTAAATCCATACGAGCATGGAGAGTGCTATGTAACTAATGATGGGGCTGAAACAGACCTCGATCTTGGTCACTACGAAAGGTTTTTGAGCATTGAAACCTCACAAGCAAACAATGTTACTACTGGAAGAATCTACAACAATGTAATAAATAAGGAACGCCAAGGCGAGTTTCTTGGTAAAACAGTACAAGTAGTTCCACATATTACTGACGAGATCAAAAACAACATTTATAAGCTTGGTGAAACAGGAAAGTATGATGTTGTAATCACTGAAATAGGTGGATGTGTAGGTGATATTGAATCACTACCATTTGTAGAAGCAGTCAGACAGGCCCGTTTTGAGTTAGGACCTACAAATAGTATTTCTATTCACCTGACCTTGATTCCCTACCTAAAGGCTTCTGGTGAATTAAAAACTAAACCGACCCAGCATTCAGTAAAAGAACTTCTAGAAGCAGGTATCCAACCGGATATCCTTGTATGCCGGTCTGAATATCCTATTAGCCAAGATATACGTAAGAAATTGGCATTGTTTTGTAACGTTCCAATTAATTCAGTCATCGAAGCATTGGATGCACCAACGATTTATGATGTGCCTATCTTAATGCGTAAAGAAAAACTTGATGAGCGTGTGCTCACTAAGTTCAAGATGCCATATAAAAAGGAGCCGAAGATTGTCAAGTGGAAAGAATTTCTTGGCCGTTTGAAGAACCCGACGGCCTCAGTGAACATTGGTCTTGTTGGTAAGTATGTTGAACTTCAAGATGCATACAAGTCTATTGCAGAAGCATTTATTCACGCTGGAGCAGCCAATGAGTGTAAGGTCAATGTAAGTTGGATTCATGCAGAGGAACTTGATGGAGATAATGTCAGCAAGTCTCTTCAAAACCTTGATGGAATACTAGTGGCGCCAGGATTCGGAGAAAGAGGAATAGAAGGAAAAATATACGCCGTACAGTATGCAAGAGAGAACAAAATTCCTTTCTTCGGCATTTGTTTAGGCATGCAATGTGCTGTGATTGAATTTGCTAGGAATGTACTAGGAAAGAAAAAAGCTAATAGTAGGGAAATGGCAAAAACCTCCTATCCTGTTATTGACTTAATGGAGAGCCAGAAAAACATTAAAGACATGGGTGGAACCATGCGATTAGGAGCTTATGTTTGCGAACTGAAAAAAGGAAGCAAAGCATACGCTGCTTATGGTTCTAAGAAAATTATGGAACGCCACCGACATAGATATGAATTCAACAATAAGTATTTGGATGAATACCAAAATGCAGGAATGACTGCAACTGGTATAAATCCAAAAACCAACCTTGTAGAGATCATGGAGATTGCTGATCATCCTTGGTTCGTTGGAACACAATATCACCCAGAATTAAAATCAACAGTAATGGATCCGCATCCATTATTCGTAAAATTTATCAAAGCATCTCTAGATCTTAAGAAAAGTCAGGAGATATAATTCAAGCTAAATGGATCGAAATCAATTTATAGGACTTATCCTAATGTTTGCCTTATTGGCAGTTTACTTTACATGGTTTGCACCAGAACCTCCAGTACCAGAAGAGTTGGTTACTCAGGAAGAGGCAGTCGTGGAGCCAACCCAAGAATTAGTTTCGCTAGATACCGCGCAAACAACGACAACAATTCCAGATTCGCTTCAAGCAACTTTAAATATCCAGAAGTATGGTGCATTCGCTTTCGCTTCGGATGCTGAAGAAGAAAGTCAATTGATACAAAATGGAGATTTGAGCATTCTATTCTCAAATAAGGGTGGAAAAATTAAAAATGTCTATCTAAATAATCACTTGGACTACAATGGAAATCAGTTTGTTTTGATGGATGCCTCAAAGTCCAAGACAGACCTGATTGTTGACCATAATGGAAGGAAGATCAGCCTTTCTGAACTTGCTTTTGAAGCATCTGTAAATACAGTAGGTGATACAACTCAAGTGACTTACACACTATCAGATGGCAACTTTTCAATAGCACAACGTTACCTCATCCCTCCTACTGGATTTGAAATCGCTTACAGCATAGAAACTTCTGGCTTGAATAACATTCTGAATCCTACAGACATCAATTTCAATTGGTATCATGCAGTAAATAGAGCTGAAAGAAACCTTGATGATAGCCGCCTCAACACCAATGTTAGATACTTGAAAGCTGATGGCGATTTCGACGATTTATCTCAAAGATCAACAGAGTTTGAAGAAGAGACTTTAGGAAATCAAGTAAGATGGGTTTCATTCAAACAAAAATTCTTTACTGCTGCTATCATAACAAATAATGCTTTCAAATCAGGCTATGTAAATCAAACGGTAGATTTTGATGATACTACTTCAGTAAAAAACCTATCCATGCAAATGTTGATTCCATATTCTGACTTTGCAAATGGATTTGAGGCACGCTATTATTTCGGAACCAACAATTACGATATCCTAAAATCTGTTGCTCCAGATTTCGAGGAAAATCTCGATATGGGTTGGGGCCCTCTACCGATAGTTAATAAATACTTGATCATTCCAATCTTTCACTTTCTTGAAGGCTTTTTGACGAACTATGGAATCATCATCCTAATTGTCGTAATCGTGATCAGGCTGATTCTTTCGCCACTCACTTGGAAATCTCATATGTCTATGGCAAAAATGAGAGCCATGAAGCCAGAACTTGATGAAATCAAGGAGAAACACGGTGGCGACATGCAAAAGACGCAACAGGAACAAATGAAGCTTTATCAGCAAGTAGGAATCAATCCAGTAAGTGGCTGTATTCCAATGTTGCTTCAAATGCCTATTCTATTCTCACTCTTTTTCTTCTTCCCCAATGCAGTTGAATTGAGGCAACAATCATTTTTGTGGGCAAGTGATTTATCTACGTATGACAGTGTTATCAACCTGCCTTTCACCATTCCATTCTATGGAGATCATGTGAGTTTGTTTACGCTACTAATGACCTTATCGACAATTCTCTATACATGGAGCAACAGTCAAATCACGACTGTTCAAGGTCCAATGAAAACATTACAGTACATGATGCCAATCATGTTCTTATTTGTCTTAAATAGCTATGCTTCTGGACTTACCTTTTATTACTTCGTAACAAATATGACCACCTTCGGTCAGACGGTATTATTCAGGAAGATCATTGACGAGGATAAAATCCACAAGTTGCTGCAGGAGAATAAAAAGAAAAATGCCAATAAGAAGAAGTCAAAATTTCAGACGCGACTTGAAGAAGCGATGAAGGCAAATCAAGAAGCGCAGAAAAAGAATAAAAAGAAAAAATAGATTGTTGATATCTTATGTAAAAACCTTGGTTCAAATTAAATGAATCAAGGTTTTTCTTTTTTACACAAGTTATTCACAACATGATTATCTTGGGATCAGGTTGGATATATTTGTGTTCTTTACGCTACCAAAAATCACATCAAGAAAAAAGAAATTATGGGTAAAATCATTTCTATCGCAAATCAAAAAGGTGGAGTTGGAAAGACGACTTCAGCCATCAATCTTGCTGCGAGCCTTGCTGCTCTTGAGTTCAAGACATTGATCGTTGACGCTGATCCACAAGCTAATGCCACCTCTGGAGTTGGAGTAGATCCAAAAAATGTAGAAGTGAGTATTTACGAATGCATGGTAGATGGGGCAAGCGCGAAAGAGAGTATTGTAGAGACAGACATTAAGTTCTTAGACCTTCTACCCTCTCACATCGACCTTGTTGGAGCTGAAGTGGAAATGGTGAATATTGAAGATCGTGAAGAGAAAATGAAAATTGCCTTAGCTGAGGTTAGAGATGATTATGATTTCATTATTATTGATTGCTCTCCTTCACTAGGATTGATTACAATCAATGCGTTGACTGCTTCTGATTCTGTGGTTGTTCCTGTTCAGTGCGAGTATTTTGCATTAGAAGGATTGGGTAAATTATTGAATACAATCAAGATCATTCAAACAAGACTAAACCCTGATTTAGACATCGAAGGAATCTTATTGACGATGTATGATGTAAGGCTGAATTTAGCCAACCAAGTAGTAGAGGAAGTAAAAATGCACTTCGAATCGTTGGTGTTTAGCACAATGATTCCTAGAAATATCAAGCTCAGTGAATCACCAGGATTTGGAATGCCGGCAATCACCCATGATGCAGATAGTAAAGGATCTATTAGCTATCTAAATCTTGCCAAAGAAATTTTAGAAAGAAACGAGGTAAAAGCAGCCTGAAGAGATGGCAGAGAGTAAGTTTAAGAAAAGATCAGGCTTAGGAAGAGGCCTAGGGGCACTTCTTGAAGATTCTGGAGAGAAAGAAAAAATTAGTGGCTCTGGAGCCACCCCAAAAGGTGCAATCAGCGAAATTGAAATTTCGAAGATAGAAACCAACCCTTGGCAACCAAGATCAGACTTTGATGAAGAAGCATTGAATGAGCTTGCCGAGTCGATAAAGGTTCAAGGCATCATCCAACCAATTACTGTCCGAGCATTAAGTGAAAATGAATTTCAGTTGATCTCGGGTGAAAGAAGATTTCAAGCCAGCCAGCGTGCTGGATTAAAGACCATACCTGCATACATACGTATCGCTGATGATCAGCAGATGCTGGAAATGGCTCTTATCGAAAACATTCAACGCGAGAACTTAAACGCAATAGAAATTGCGCTCAGTTATCAGCGACTCTTGGCAGAGTGTGATTTAAAACAGGAGCAACTTGGTGAGCGTGTAGGAAAAAATAGAAGCACGGTCACCAATTACCTACGTTTACTGAAACTCCCGCCAGATATACAGGTAGCATTAAGAGATGGTAAGCTAAGCATGGGACATGCAAGAGCCTTGATCTCTATCGATGATGTTACCCTTCAACTTGACATTTTCAACCAAATCATCAAGAATGAACTGTCAGTGAGAAAGGTTGAAGAACTTGTTAGAGGTAATGGTAAGTCAGCGTCTAAAGAAGCGAAGGTCCCTTCAGTAGATCCTGAAATCAAGAAGTTACAGGACAAATTATCTACTCATTTTGGCTCTAAGATTGCTATCAAGTCGAATGATCAAAACAAGGGAGAAATCAAAATTCCTTTTTCATCAACACAAGATTTGAACAGAATTCTTGAAATTTTAGAATTATAATTTCCTTATTCTAATATAAATATTTGCCGAATTCCTTAATAATTCAGCTTTAGGCGCGAACTTTGCAACGCAATCGCGCGAATGATGAAAAGACTACTATTCGTAATTAGCTTCTGCTCTTTGAGCCTATCACTATTGGCTCAGGATCAGCCTGTTTTAATTGATGATTCTACTTTTGTTAAAGCAGAAGAAAACGCAGAGTTATTTGAGGAAATTTCAGAACTAGATCCGCAACGAGCTGCTCTCCTATCTGCGTTAGCCCCAGGGTTGGGTCAAGCCTATAACAAACAATACTGGAAAGTTCCGATTGTGCTCGCAGGAATGCTTACATTCGGTCACTTTATCCACTACAACAACCAAGTATATCATGGACTGAGAAATGCGGCTTTGTTAACGTCGCAGGGGTTGACCAATCCTTATCAATCTATTATCACCTCTGAATCCTCGCTTGTAAGAAATAGAGACGTTTTTAGA
Organism: Ekhidna sp.; assembly: GCF_963691765.1. Classification (GTDB taxonomy): domain Bacteria; phylum Bacteroidota; class Bacteroidia; order Cytophagales; family Cyclobacteriaceae; genus Ekhidna. The sequence goes on along the minus strand of NZ_OY829375.1, from coordinate 3,692,705 downwards.
AGAAACCGAGACTTTCTCATCATTCTTGGATCTGCATTTTATATACTTCAAATTGTGGATGCTCATGTATCCGCCCATCTTGAAGAATTTAAGATCAATGACAAACTTGCTTTCGGTATAGAGCCATCAATTCAGTCAACTCCATTACTTTCGCAGGCTGTAGGAGTTTCATTTGTACTGAAAATCAATCAATGAGAATAGCACTGATCGGATACGGAAAGATGGGCAAAGCCATCGAAAAGATTGCTATACAGCAGGGTCACGATATTGCTATCACCATTCAGGATTCAAACGAACTTGAGCAATTATCCATATCTAATGTAGATATCGCCATAGAGTTTACGCAACCAGAATCCGCATATGCCAATATATCCCACTGCATAAGTAAAGGCATTCCAGTTATTTCTGGAACTACTGGCTGGCTGGAAAAATTAGCTGCTATAGAAGAACAATGTGTCCAGAACAATGGCACCTTCTTATATGCTTCTAACTTCAGCATTGGAGTAAATCTGTTTTTCGAGCTAAATAAATGGCTAGCTAACAAGATGTCATCGCTTGATTTTCAACCTTCGATGAAAGAAATTCACCACACTGAGAAGAAGGATAGTCCTAGTGGCACAGCAATTACCTTGGCAGAGGGAATAATGGCCTCTCACCCTTCTATTTCGGAATGGATAAATGATGAATCTGCCGATCATAAAAAATTAGGAATAGTTTCGGAAAGAACACCCAACGTACCGGGCACTCATACCGTAAGCTACTCGTCTCCTTTAGAGTCTATTGAAATAACTCATACTGCACATGATCGAAGCGTATTTGCTGAGGGTGTAGTTAAAGTCGCTGACTGGATTCATAAAAAGAAAGGAGTTTATACTATGTCCGAATTCATAAACGATAACTAACCATATGTACTTTCACGATTTTAATCCGGTCTTTGTCATAACGTTCCTAATTCTATGGTACGTTTTACAAGGAACAGCTTATTACAAATTCTTTGAAAAAGCAGGAAAAGAAGGCTGGAAAGGATTTGTGCCAATTTTAAATTACTACATACACCTTGAAATTGTTGGGCGTCCTAAATGGTGGGTGCTGCTACTTTTTGTTCCGGTAATTAACTTCTTCGTGGGACTTACCATGCATCTTGATTTGATGAAGTCTTTTGGTAAGTACACTTATCTAGATCAAGTTTTGGGAGTTGTTTTAGCACCAATCTACATGAACTATATCGCTTGGTCCGATACTAAATACATAGATAAGGCGACTGAAATCCCTAAACCGAACAAGTCTTTTGGTAAAGAGTGGTTCGAAGCAATTGTGTTTGCTGTTTTCTGCGCAACATTCGTACGATGGATATTCATGGAGGCTTATGTTATTCCTACTGGATCAATGGAAAGGTCGCTACTTGTGGGGGATTTTCTATTTGTAAGTAAAGCTGAGTATGGTCCCCGTACCCCTCAGACCCCACTACAGATTCCTTTAACCCATCAAACAATCTGGGGTACTGAAATTCCTTCATACATCCCAGGCGTTTCATTGCCTAGCTTAAGACTTCCATCTTTAGGCAAAGTAGAAAGAAACGATGTGGTAGTTTTTAACTATCCTGTTAATGACAACTACAATCAGCGCAGAGACGGAGATTACCATCCTATGGATCTCAAAACGCACTACATCAAACGGTGTGTAGCTATTGCTGGTGAGACGATAGAAATAAAAAACACGCAAGTATATGTGAATGGTGAAGCTCAAGAGAATCCTCCTTTGATGCAGCACCAATACTTTGTGAGAACGAATGAAAATATACGTGAACGTGTATTCGAAAATTTAAATGTAAATCCTCATAACAGTGTCTCAAGACATGCTAATGGATTTTTCGTTCATATGCCTAAAGCAGTGGCAGAGGAATTTGAAAAGCTGCCATTTGTTGAGAGTGTAACGCTACAATTAATTCCGGAAACAGACCCAGAGAGAAACATTTTCCCAAATGCCACTTACTTCAGGTGGAACAGAGATTTTTACGGACCATTAACTGTTCCTGCAAGAGGTATGACCATTGAAGTAAACGAGGAAAATTTAGCAATGTATGGATCAACAATTTCAGACTATGAAGGAAATGATTCTGTTGAAATCAATATTGACAAACTGACTGTGAATGGAGAAAGTGTTTCTGAATATACATTTAAGAAAGACTATTATTTCATGATGGGAGACAATCGTCATGCGTCAGATGATTCTCGTTATTGGGGATTTGTGCCTGAGGATAATATCGTTGGTGAAGCATCATTTATTTGGATGTCTTACGATACCAATGCAAGCTTCATTAACAAAATAAGATGGGGGCGATTATTCAACGGAATAGAATAATCAAGAAATCCAGCCAACGAAGTAAAACAATCCTATTATAAAGGCTACACCCAGCCCAAGGAAGAAAAACAAAGCAAGGCATCCCGGAAGGAATGCCTTTTTTTGATGATCTGGTCTGTAAAAGTGTTCTATGTTATGACTCATATCATTGATTAGAACACTTGCTTACCTATTACTTTAATAATTTCAGAATCGTCTATTCTAATCGTGCTTGTCGGCTGCTTCAATCGAACATCCTTAAATGGCTGCATATTGCTATTATTCATGTTCGACTTTTGAGATAAACGTCCAGAACCTGTGATCATGGATAAAGCTTCAGCTAAAAGCGGTTCACTCAGATCACCTAGTGGTTTCAAATCATCAAGGAAATCAATTTCTCTTAACTGCACATCAGGAGTAAATCCATCAATATAGTCTGTAAAGCCTTCAGAATTTGCCAATTGGCTGATAATAGGCTGTATGGCATAAGTATGATTAGGATTAAGAGAAGAGGACTTTAAGTAATCCTCAGAATCATACAGTGTAATAGATCCTACATTTTTCCCAACAGTCTGATCACCGATAAGTGTGACATCCATAAAAGGAAGTAGCCCAGCTATTACAAATTCTGAGGCTGATGCAGTACTACTGCTGGTCAGCACATAGATTTTATTTAGGTTAAGTCTGTTCATTGCCGAATTAGAAACTTGTTCTCCTTGATCATTGAAAACCGGAATCTCTGTTAAAAAAGTAAGGTCTGTATTAAAGTCGGATAGTTTCTCATTATAAATAATGCTTCCTAATACATCTTCAGAGCCTGCATTTCCATAAATCATGCCGCTCAATATTCTAGAGCTCGTTAAAGATCCCCCACTATTGTATCTTAAATCCAGAATAAAGTCTTCAATACCTTCGCTATTAAACTGAGCAATAACGTTATTCATTTCCGTGTTGTATTGATTATTAAGGATAAATGAATTGTACACCAGGTAGCCAACTTTAGATCCATCGACCTCAATTACAGAGGACATAAAAATAGGGTTTTCAAAGAAGTCAGGAGCTGCACTCATGGTCACTTCTTCAGAAGTAGCTACCAAGGCATTATCCACAATTTCAGTTAGTTTAAGTGTAATGGTACTGGTCTCAAATAAAAGAGATACATAATTGCTAAGATTCAATGTTTGACCGTTTACTTCAGTAAAAAGATCACCTCTCACTAAGCCTACATTTTCAGCAGGACCTCCATCAATAACGTAGCGTACATATCCAAGCAAGTCGCCATCGTCATTTATTCGAACCAATCCGAAATTATAGCCAAATTCATTAAACCCTTCAAAGGATTCTTCTAACGCCACAAAGTCGCTTACCATCCATGAAAACCGATCCTGGGAAAACAAAACATCCTGAAACAGGTCCTCTGGAGTATCATAATCATCTACAAAAGCATTTAATACTGCAGCATTTGCATCGTTTAGCTCAGATACATCTGACTGCCAGTAATAAAATTGATTCATTGCAGTCCAAATGAATCTTTTCACCTCAGTATCAACAGGAACAGCATCATCTGAACTACATCCTACTGCTAATCCAATTAACAGTAACAGGCCTACCAACTTAATTTTCATCAACTTCATATTTTAATCTCACTTACTAAACAACCAAGATTGGCTATTCACCATAGTAAACGTAAAATTACCAATTTATGCATGTAAGACCCTTAGATGTCAGATATTGGTTGGTTTTTGAAAAAGGTTTTGATCCAAAAAAACCTGAGTGTGCTGAAAACGGCGATGGGTGTGGTGATTTCAAAATCAAATGTTTGTTTTGATCAAGAAACGAACCTTTTTTCTGAGCATAAGCACCCCAAAGGATAAATACAATATGCTCTTTTTCTTGAGAAACTACCTCGAGAACGGCATCTGTAAACGTCTCCCATCCTTTATTTTGATGCGAGCCAGCCTTCGAAGCTTCTACCGTCAAGGTAGCATTAAGTAATAAAACTCCTTGATCTGCCCATCGCTCTAAATTCCCAGACTGAGGAATGTCAAGGCCTAAGTCACTTTTAATTTCCTTAAAAATATTTTGCAGTGAAGGTGGATGTCTAACTCCGTCAGCTACAGAAAAACACAGCCCATTAGCTTGCCCTGGACCATGATATGGATCTTGGCCTACAATGACGACTTTCAAATCCTCGAAAGCACAATGATCGAATGCACTAAAAATTAGGGAACCTGGCGGGTAAATGCGTTTCTGACTGTATTCGCTTTTTACGAATTCAATTAATTGCGTGAAATACTCCTTCTCAAATTCTTTTTCAAGCTGTTTTTTCCAGCTTTCTTCAATTTTAACGGACATAATGAATTACTTAATCCTGATGTTGGTAAATTAAATTGAAATTCTATTAAATTGTCCCTCAAGAATATGATTACTGGAGTTACCAAAGGGATCAAAGTTTCAGTCGAAACAAACTATCAGCCGGAGCATTCGCAGCCGGCACATGAGCACTTTGTGTTTACCTACAGGATCACCATTGAAAACAACTCGAGCAACACGGTTCAACTCAAAGCACGTCATTGGGACATTACAGATGCGGCACATCCAAAACATGAAGTAGATGGAGAAGGCGTTGTTGGGAAACAACCAATACTTGAACCTGGTGAGATACATCAGTACGTTTCTGGCTGCAATCTTAAATCCGGCATTGGCAAGATGGGTGGATATTACATCATGGAGCGAATCCTTGATGGTAGGCTTTTCAATGTCGAGATTCCAGAATTTTTGATGGTAGTACCATTCAAATTAAACTAGCACTTGGTCAAGCTCTTTCTTTTCAGATTGAAGCATTATCTGATCTATAGATTTAATGCAGTAGGTCCACATGCACTTCACTCCCCTTTCCTATTTGACCTTTTCAATAAAGCAATTAAGCCCGCTTCAAAATTCAGACTTGATAATGTTGAAAAACTCAGGGTTGAGTTGAAAAAGGATCATCAAGTGATAGACTTGTACGATCTAAAAAGTAAACACAGCTATCGCAAAACCATTAGCTCAATTGCTAAGACATCGCTCAGCACACCAAAATTTTCTTCTTTCCTTTTTCAGCTGATCAACTACTTAAATGTGACCAGGATTGTAGAGACTGGCACGTCTTTGGGAATCAATAGCTTATATTTAGCTGGTCCTCAGCTTGTCAAAAACGTAAGTACCATTGAAGCCTCGCCAATAATTGCTTCCATCGCCAAAAAACAATTTGGCAAAGTACTTCAGCATAAAATTCAAATAAAGACTGGTACTATTCAAAACGAATTCGAAGCGCTAGTGGTAAAAGAGCAGCCAGAATTATGTTTTTTGGATGCAGATCATCAATCTGAAGCTGTAAAGTCCTGTGTTGATACATTGATGAAATTATGCCCTGAAATCAAGTGTATCATCATCCATGACATCTATTGGTCAGAAGATATGCTCATGGGATGGAATGAAATCAAGGATAGAGATCAGTTTGCATTAACTGTTGACCTTTTCCAAGCTGGACTTATTTTTCCAAGCTTAGATATGCCTAAGCAACATTTTACGTTACGTTTTTAATAATTACGCATTTTTCTACTTTTGCGAGCATAATTCAAACACATGGAAGAACAGAATTCACCAGAAGAACAGCCATCATATATGGAACCAAAGAAGAACAGAACTCCACTGTTCCTCATTGTAACATTCCTATTGCTGGCAGCAGTTATCTTTTTCTACTATCAAAACCAGCAACTTGAAGAAGAAAAAGAAAGGCAGTTTCAAGAGATATTAACAACGCAAGCCAAATTAGACTCCATTGGAGATGAGCTTGACATTCGTATCCAAACCATCAAAGAGCTTGGCGGTGAGGTTGATACACTTGAAGCAATTAAAGCACAATTAGAGGCTGACAAGAAACAATTGCTGGTTGATGCACAATATCAAAGGGGGCGAATTACCAAGCTGAATAACCGTGTAGCTGGGTACAAGGAGCTATTGGTTTTAAAGGATGAAGAGATAGAGCAATTGAAGGTCCTTAACGAACAGCTTTCGGAGGAGAATTCTTCACTAAAGGTTGAAAAAGATCAGCTAAATCAAACTGTTCAACAGCTTGAAGAGAATAAAAAAGAATTGGCGAGTAAAGTGGCAATGGCTTCAAGGCTTGAAATTGAAGGCATGAACGTCATTGCAATCAATGATAAGGGTAAGGAACGTAATGGAGGCGAATATCGCAACAGGCACATTGAGCAATTGAAAATTCAGTTTACTGTAGTAGAAAACGAGATTGCTCCAATAGAAGGAAAAGATCTTTTACTGCGAGTGATTGCCCCTGATGGTAATGTTTTGTTTGATGTTACCAGAGGCTCTGGATCGTTTACATATGAAAACAGGGAGCTATTCTATACGGCTACTCAAGAGATCCTGTATGACAGAAATAGTCAACTGGTAACTTTCTTATATAACAAAGGCAGTGATTACGCAGTGGGGCAGCACAAAGTAGAAGTATACACGGATGATTACTTAATGGGTAGCGTTACTTTTATGGTTAAGTAGTTGCGAGTTTCTAGTTACGAGTTGTGAGTTGTGAGTTGTGAGCTTCTAGTTACGAGCTTTTAACCACTCATTTACTTAGATGTAAGTGTTGATTATTCTCAATAATTACTTACTTTTGCACCTCATTTTTTAACAACAGTTCTTAATTTATTTACAATTATGAAGAATTACGAGACGGTATTCATTTTGACTCCCGTTTTGTCTGAAGCTCAGATGAAGGATACTGTCGGAAAATTCAAGAAAGTTCTTACTGATAACGGCGCAGAGCTCGTTAACGAAGAGAACTGGGGATTGCGCAAACTTGCCTACCCTATTCAGCATAAAACCACTGGGTTTTATCAGCTGTTTGAATTCCGAGCAGAGCCTACAATAATTTCTAAGCTAGAGACAGAATACAGGAGAGACGAAGCAGTGATGAGATTTCTCACCACTACGCTAGACAAGCACGCAGTTGTTTACAACGAGCGTAGAAAGAAAGGCGAATTCAACAAGAAGAAAGAAACTAAGAAGGAGGCAGCCAAATGACATTACAGAACGAACCAATAAACAGAGAGCAGAAAAAGGATAAGTACTGCCGATTCAAAAAGAACGGAATCAAGTACATCGACTATAAAGATCCTGATTTCTTGCTAAAGTTTGTAAACGAGCAAGGTAAGATCCTTCCTCGAAGACTTACAGGCACAAGCCTAAAGTATCAAAGAAAAGTGTCTCAGGCGATCAAAAGATCTAGACACTTAGCATTGATGCCATATGTTGGAGATTCCCTTAAATAAGTACTGACATGGAAGTAATACTAAGAGAAGATATACAAGGTCTTGGCTACAAAAACGATACAGTTGTTGTAAAGCCAGGATATGGCAGAAACTTTCTGATTCCTAGAGGGATGGCTATCATCGCTAGTGATTCTAATAAAAAGATGATCAGCGAAAACATTCGTCAGGCAGCGCACAAAGCTGAGAAGGCTAAGAAAGATGCTGAAGAAATTGCGAAGAAGATTGGTGAGTTGACGCTAGAGATCAAGACGAAGGCTGGAGAGAGCGGTAAGATCTTTGGAGCAATCACTCCTCTTCAAGTATCTGAAGCACTAGGCGCTAAGGGTCATGAAGTAGATAGAAAAAGAATTTCTTTCGAGCAGAAGATCAAAGAAGTGGGTGAATACACTGCACTACTTGACCTGCACAAAGAAGTACACCACCCTATCCAAGTGAAGGTGGTAGCTGAATAAGCAGTTTAATAATTCTTAGATATAGAAAAAGCCCCACACCGAAAGGTATGGGGCTTTTTTGTTGGTTATTAGTTTAAAGTGATTCATAAAATGGTATGGCGAACATTGCAATAACCATTACAATCCAACACCATCTGTTAAGTACAAAAACCATCAAAAGAAAAGACCAAAAAATTCTATCTTTTTGATGCTTACTAAACTTCACTTTAAACTCCTTGATTTCCAAATTCGCAGCCTTATAATAAGAAATCTTCTTACTAAAATTTGCAACAAATTCGATATCATACTGATTTCTAGCAATAAATAGTGTAATCTCATGGATAACTGTTACAACAACACATGCAACAAAAAGTATTTGCAAAATATGCATCAGTCTTGAATATTGTTAATATTTATCACATAGGACGTGTCATCCTTTTCAAATGTCGAAATACTTGCAATATCACCATCTTTATTAAAATGTATAGCCATTCAATTTTGTGAGAAATCCATGTTTTGAAGCCAACAAAATCGATCAATTTTCATCGAAGTTTTAATAAAAATTTGAATGTATCGTTAAAATAGCATTTCTTTTAAATCGAAAACCTAATATCCACCTGAGGTACTATGTAAAGTATAGCTTGCATTAGTGCCAGTATTGAGCGTATATGGATCTAATTCGTGAAATGGCACATGTGATTGAACAGGATCGACCAAAATCCTTTGGTCTGCTTATTCCTAAAGATTCCAAACTAAAGAAGCTATATGACCTGGCAGTAAATTCTAAGCTCAACGAAAAAGAAATTTCCAATAAGCTCTATAAAAGCAAACCTGGAGATAAGCGTTTCCTTATGCTTAAAGGGAGTCTGATCAATAAGCTTTCAGAATTGATCTTGATTGGCGAGCACTCAGACATCAATAAGAATAATTACATCAAGGTTCAGTTTGAGTGTGAAAAGCAACTAACCATTGCTAAAAAATTACTTTTCGTAAACGTTTATCATAACGCAGAAAAGATTGTCAAAAAAACACTCAAGGAAGCGATCAAATACCATCTTGTGGAAGTTGAGGTTGAATGCTACGTTTTAATGCGAAAAATCAACTATCTCAAAGGATTTCCAGATACTACAGAAGAATTTAATTCATTAGCCTCACGTGCATTACAAGTGAGTTCTAAAGTGAATGATGCAAAAGGAACCACTGAGATGTTTCTTTCAGAAATTAAGTTTCTCAGAGCACAGTCGAAGAAGGTAGCTGAGAAATGTGGGAAGTACGTGTTTCCACTTGTCGCAAACGATAAGGAGTCGCCTTTTATTGAATTGGCAGTTTTACGAATCCGCCTGATCAAAGCACACCAGGAAAACGACATCCAAGAGTGGAGTCAGACGATCAGTGAGATTCATGGATTCTTAAAAGCATACCCCTATTTAATGACCGAACACCTTGCTTTGGAATTAAATGTATCGGATGCAAAATATCACTTGGCTATTCGAGAATATAAAAAGGCAAATAAGACTATTACCTCAATATTGAAATACACTTCGTTTGAATCATTTAATCAATTCGAAGTGCTTGCAGAGCAATTTCATTTTCATTGTCATCAAGGGCAATTGAAAAAGGCATCAAAGGTGATTACTAAAGTGTTTGATAGCTATCAATTCGACATGCTAGATGGCATGGATAAGGCCGCTTGGCATATACGAGCAGCTTACTTAAGAATAGTGATTGATTATTCTGATTCATCCATTGAATTTGATCTTTTCGTAAACAAGAAGTTGACAGTATTTTTTAATGCGTGTAAGCCTATCTCTAAAGACAAAGCAGGCTATCAGTTTCAGTTCATCATAGCGCGTCTTTTACTCTTACATTCCAAAGACTCTATTGATTATGAAAGTGAGCACAACAGTTTAAAAGTCTATCATACCAGACATCTAAAAGGAAATCTGCCAGTAAGAGGAGCAATATTTTATTCCCATTTAAGCAAGCTCACGAAGGCACGTTTTTCAAAAAAGGCATATGATCAATTGAGTGAGTCTATTGCCAATGAATTCAACAAGCACCCTCAATATATAGAGCACTGCGAAGTTTTCAGATACGAGTACTTATGGGATGCTATTGCCAATAAACTGCGCCAATAACTTTCTGAATATAAAAAAGGCGACACTACCGTGTCGCCTTCCGCAATAGCCTTAGCTATCGCTTCCTTAGTTATCGTTATTGCTTGATAATTTGCTGACGAGCAAGTTCGTTGCTGTCTTCATCTTTAACTACAAGCACATATACTCCGCTATTCAACGATGCAATAGAATACACATCTCCTGATCGAGCAAACTTCATTTTCGCACCATCCAATGCAAACAGTTCTACGCTGATTTTCTTACCTGTTTTGTTTGAAATTTCAAACGCATCCTGAACTGGGTTAGGATAAACAACAATCTCCAACTCATCATCAAGGCCAAGCGTTGTATCATCATCTTCCTCTCCAACTCCAGATACAGCCAACGTAACAGTTTCAAAAGGATCAGAAGAAACTGTAACATTTCCACTAAATGAACCAGCCGCTGAAGGCGAGAATCTCACAAACACCTCTTGATCTACAGTTCCATCTGTTACTGTAATTGTTAGAGGAGAAGAACTTGTTCCTGCATTATTAAAGTTACTGTTCATTGATACTTCAAATTGTGCTGGAGGAGTCACAGTTACATCATTTGTCAACCCAAACCCTTCTACTGTGAATGAACCACTAACAGAGTTAGTACCTACATCTTGCTGACCGAAATCACCATTAAATGAATCATCTTCAACAGCAAAGAATGGTTCAGTCTCAGTGACTTTTACATTGTCTAAAGTCCATGAAGCAGCTCCATCTGTTGTATTAGACTCGTACTTAAATGCAACATAAACCATGCTTCCAGCTGGTAGACTTATCAATCCTGAATTTGTCCATGTGTCACTTGCTTCATCATCATCCAATGTTACATCAAGTTCTGTCCAAGTAGCAGTTGTAACATCATTGGTATAATCTGTAGACACAAATACTTCTAAGTCTAATGCCGGGAATTGAACATCTGTATCAAATGAAAGGTCAGCAGCGGCAATTGAAGATAAATCAATACCTGGTGTTACTAACCAGTCCTCATTATCCTGAACACCACTATTAAATCCACTCATTCTAACACCTGATCCAGTTTCACCGAAATCTGTACAATCCCAAGCTTCATCACCAATCACAGATTGAGCGTCAAATCCATTCAAAGCATCGCATGTTCCAAATCCTTCGAAGAAAATGGTGGCATCTGTGATTCCAGCACCTGATACATCAATATCGTTGTTAACAGCATTTGTACTGGTGTGCGAGATTGTACCATCCTCAGATCCTTCTGCTGAAGGCACATATTTAACAGTAATGGTAGTTGCACTTACTTCATTTGCCGTTGGCGATAATGTAATACTTGAGCTAAATGTTGAACCATCTTGAGATATTTCAAAATTATCTGGAGCCATAATTACAATATCAGCTTCAAGATTCGTACCCGAAACAGAATACGTTGAAGTTGCCGATTCCTCTCCTACCTCGACGTTTCCGAAGTTAGGATTGAAGGATGCATCATCAATAGAAATAAATGGTGCGGAAGCATCAATAGTTGGTTCAGCAAAACTTGCAGCTGCAGCGCCTTCAATTTCACTATGTACAACAATGTTCAGATCACCCGCTGGCTCTCTCACAAGTGAAGAGCCGTCTTCATCACCTCCCCATGCTTCGATAATTCCATTTAGTGTTGCTCCAGAAAGGTTTGCACCGATATTGGCATCCGACTCTCCGTCTCCATATTTGATTTGGATATACTCGCCAGAGTTTGGATCATACAATGCAACATTTTCACCACTATTTGATAAACTCATTGTTCCAGCAACTTCGAATGCCAGATTACCTGTAGAAGGTGTAGGTAAAGTTCCTCCTTCTTGTACTTCAGCCATGACACCAACATAATTGCCAGCTCCTAATGTGGTAGTCGCGGGAAACTCAAAGAACATCCCTGACTCATCCCAAAGTTGCCATCCACTGATATCCACTGCCGAAGCACTTGTATTATAAAGCTCAACAAATTCATCCTCTGTATTAGCTGCACCACTACCATCTGTATCATATCCTTCAGTTCCAGTAAAGTTTGGATCAGGAAGGATCTCATTTATTACTACACCACTAATATTCGGAGCTGTATCGAATACTCCTTCTGTTCCACTTACAGTAACATTCTTGGTCTCTGCGCCAGTGCTAGTATGAGAAATATCGCCACTGTAAACAGCGTCTGTAGCTAAAGGAGTGAATCTAACATAAACAGTCTGAGAAACAACCCCACCAGTTTGAGTTACAGTCCAAGGGCTAGCATTTGTATATACTGTACCTGAGAAATCCATCTCAGCAGCTATTTCAAAACCTTCAGGAGGAGTGATTACAACATCACTAGTCAAATCAGCTCCTTCAACATCATATGAACTAGGGTCCGAAGATTGACCTAACTCAACAAAACCAAATGATCCATTAAAGCTTGTGGTTGTTAGCGTAATCAATGGAGTTCCAGGCTCAATTATTTCACCTGGATTCGCTGTATTCTCAATGAATGTATTTGCTAGATCCTCGGTCATTTCATTGTGTCCATCCACACCATTACCGCCAGTTTGAGTTTCTGTTCCTTCGTCAAAATCAGATCTTTGCCACGAATTTCCTGATGCATGTGTACTAGCAGATATAATCGCCTGGCTAGCTGTTGCTAAATCATCCAAATATGTCGTTGCATCGGTATCACCATCAGGACCGTCAATACTAATTCCTGTTTTATCAATAGCTTCAGCCTGATCTCCCCACATTACATAATCAATATCTGTTACTAAATCAGTATTGCCATCCCAGTAATAAAGCATCACTATTTCACCACCATCGGTAAGACCTCCTTGGTCATTAATAGAGCCAGCTATTGCCTCAAGCATATCTGGAACTGCATCAGCAGAAGCTCCATCTTCATATAGTTCGTATGTAGGCTCAATGCCATAAGCTGCGAAGAAATCATCTGATCCAGCTAAAGAAATAGTCTGAACCTCTCCATCAGCAATTATGGATCCTGCAGGGAATCTAGCATGCCAATCACCAAATCCTCCGCCTCCAGCGTTCGTTCCAGTTACAATATTGTAATAGTAAGTGCTGCCACCTGCGAAAGTCGCATCAGTTAAATAATAATCGTCTAATAAAACTGCAGTGCCTGAGTTGTTATAGATCTCAACATATTCACTACCAGTAGGCGTTACTACAACCTCAGAAATCAATAGCTGTGCTGCTTGATTCACCACCACTTGAGCGTCTATGTTAGCATCTGCTGTTAAAGCACTTCCATCATCATCTACAGTCAAAACATATGAGTCTGCCGTGCTTAGTTGTAAATCACTCCAGGTAAATGCACCATCTGTCATGGCTTGACCTGTAAGGCCTGTACCCGTAAGATCACCAGAACCACTCGTCTTAGTAATAGAGACATTCCGTGCTTCCGAATCTGCATTTCCATTAGCATCTTCAGCAGTAACTGTTAAAGCAAAATCTTCAGCAATGGCTACAGCACTAGGGTAATCCAATACAAGCGCAGTTGCAGTAACGTCAACAGTGTGTTGAGCACTAGTTACAGCTCCGGCAAGTGTTGCCAAGAACACTGAACCACTAGATATAGCAGAGAAGTTGTGAGATGTTGGAATCTCAAATTCTAATACTTCACCATCAGTTACTGAAGTATTGAACCATATAGATAGGGTGAATTCCTGACTTGTACCATTAGCTAATACAAACTCAGTACCGCTCAAATCCAATGTTAAAGATCCTGCAGCGATTGTCATCGCATGATCAGTGGTTCCATCGTTTAATACAGCTCCAGCAATGGTTGCACTCCAATCAGCAGTATTATTTGTACCTGCTGAAATCTCAATTCCATCAATATTTGTTGCTTGACCATCCGTACCTTCATCAGTAACAGTAAAACCAAAAACATCAACTGCCTCAGCATCTGTGTCGATTAATGACGAAATATCCGTCTGAGCAATTGGCGAAGAAAGTGCTGTAATATCAGTATTGCTATCATTTGGAGTAGCAGTGCTCTGAGAGCCTGTTAACTCAACTAAATTGTAACAATTATCTGCTGTACTGTATTCATAAGCAGCGAAATGATATACAGTTCCTTGTGTCAGTCCAGTAAGAGGTACTGAGGTGCCAGTTCCCGCATAAACCACGTAATTTCCTGTTCCTATTTGATCACCTGTTCCAAAAGCAGCGTTTGCACTATAAGTAGTTCCGCTCGCAGGGTCAGCGTCAACTGCACTCCCAGATTTTGCAACGACTAAGACTTCATCACCACTACCTCTGGTCCAATTTACAGTCATTACAGTTTCTCCGATGGTCATAAAAGTAAATGCAGATGCCTGAGTTGCCGGTGGATCACAGAAAATAGATCCATCTACTTTCGTCCCAGGAGAATATAAAGCACCTCCAGCTTCAACTATCGTGCTGTGCTCAGCAAAAGAGCCAGTAAGATCAGGATCAAGTGAAATTGACTGATTATTTCCTGCTGACGGATAAGTTACATTCAGAATGTCCGTAACACCTCCAGCATTGATTATAACATCATCGCCACCATTATTTAAGCTTATCGATCCAGTACTCGATGTAAGTACTGTTGCGCCACCAAATGTTCCTGTTGGAGTACCTCCACCAAACACCACCAAAGCACTGTTTGGTGTAATAGTAGTGCTAGCTGCAAATACGTGTCTCTCAGAAGAACCATCACTCATTGTCCAATTACTAAGATCTATATCAACAGATCCTGTATATACTAATTCAAAAAATTCGTCATCGCTAAAATCACCAACACCATCACCGTTAGCATCTCCATCGGTGCCAGAATTGGAAGGATCAGCATGAACTTCATTAAGCACAAGAGATCCACTTTCTAAGATTGATATATTGTCAGAGTTATCTGAAGTAAGAGCTCCTGATACTGTCAATGTATGAATTCCAGCGGCATCAAATTGTAAATCTGATATTGCAACTTCACCAGCAACTAGACTTGGCGTCAATCCACCTATTGAAGACAGTGCTCCACTACCTGAATTTTTTGCAACAGTTATTGCATCCGTGTTATCTATATCTAAGTTTCCGTTAGCATCAACCGCCTGAACAGTGACAGCAAAATCTGTCGATACGTAAGCACCATATTCTTGAGCAGAGAATGCGTAATCAGTAGCGGATACTCCAATTGTGTGATCCGCACCTGTTTCTCCAGTTACTGGATCAGCAAAAGCAGAACTTGCTGCTGAAGTAGTAAATGTTGTAGTAGCATTTGCAATTTCGAATGCAAGAACCTCCCCATCGTTTACAGCTGTATTCAGCCATATCATCAGGGATACATCAGATTCGCCACCATCAGTAACTGAATATGCAGCCGTTGATAGATCAACCGTGATGTCTGAATCTGTAATGGTAACTCCATTGTCTGTTATATCAGAGCCGTCATTCAGTTTGGCTCCTGCTATAGTAGAAGACCATGCCGCAGTGTTGTTAGTAGCAGGAGTAATAACCACAGTTTCTACAGCTGTTGGCAAACCATCACCTGTACCAGAATCATTTATTTTGAAATTAAATACCGCAACAGCTTCACCTTCAGTATCAGCTAAAGATGATATCGTGCTTGCAGTAATTGCAGCAGTTGCTGCGAGAATATCAGAATCAGTATCTTTTGCAGCAGCAGTTGCTTGAGACACTTCCGCTGTAACTGCTGAAGTATTTGGTGTTGTCTCATCATCTTCTCCTACGGCATAAATAAAGTACGTTGTGCTCGCAGTTAGACCACTTACTGTCACTGGGAAATCAGTATCAGCCAAGGTTACATCTATTGTTCCGCTAGCAAAAGCAGAAGAAGAACCATCGAATCTACCAGCTTTTACATCGTCAGCAGATGGTGTTGAAGAAGCTGTGTGTACAATGTAGTATATAGTTCCAAGCTCATTTTGCTGAAAATTGATATCAAATTGGGTATCTAAAATATTAAGTGCAGCAGGTGCTGCTACTGTTGGTGCCGTGTTATCAGTCGCTGCTGTCGTAACATCAGTCAATGTTGAAACAGCACTTAAATTACCGGCTCCATCTTCTAATGCTAAGTGTACATCGTAGGCTGTTGCTCCGGTTAATCCGGAAATGGTAACTGTAGCGTCTGTTGATGCAGCAGTCACTGCTACAGAGCCAGCAAAGGTAGCTGATGCTCCGCCACTCAATTGTCCATCTTTAATTTCTTGCGCAGTAGGTGTTCCCGCATCATCAATTACATAATACAGTGTAGCTTCCTCATCAGCCTGAGCTGTCACTTGAAATCCATTACCAGTTATGCTTCCAGAAGTCGGTCCACTCGTGAAGGTTGGAGCCGTTAAGTCAGGGACTCCGATCCAATCTCCTGGATCGTAAACACCTGGTGCATCTTGAGCACCGTCACCGCCGCCACTATCATGATCAATATTCCACTCAGCTGCTGTATATGTTGTATTGCCACTAGTTACGGTCTCTGCTCTTTCAGCTCTTCCATCTTCAAACTCGTGATCTGTGCCTGTACCATCTTCACCTGGAACACCAAACACATCAATAATGGTCATTGATGCATCTAATAATTCAAAATTATCGTCTCCATTTGAGTTGACAGAGCCATCTTCATCGGCTGCAAACCCAAAAACAGAAGTAAACGTTGAGTTGTTATCGGCTACGATATAAAACCCACCAGCTGGAATGGTACCTGCAAGCGTGTTGGTAGCTCCTGGAGTTGCATTTGCATTGAAGTAGATTCTAATCTGATATCCAGTAAGATCTACAGCACTTGCGCCTGCATTGTAAAGCTCAATGTATCTCGCCCCGGCATTGTTGTTAGGGTCAGCGATTTCAGTTATAAAAACTTGCCCAAAGGACACATTCGTTAGGACAAACATTCCGAGGAATAGCAGCCCTATGCGGTATAAGTGTTTCATAATCGTATTAGTTTGCGGTTTTAGGTTTATATTTTTTGGTGGCTCAATCCTGTTACTTCAATACTGAAGCAACAGATTGTACCGATCCATCTATTTTAACTTCCAGTTAAACTCAAATCATCAATAGTTAATGCAACTGAAGCTCCAGAAGTACCTCCAAAGTATCTGAATGCCAGATATACTTCTGAACCTGCTGCGTCGCTCATGTCACTAGTAATCTCTGTAAACACCTCAGACCCTTCTGCTGGTAGTTGCGCAGCAACATCTGTCAACTGAGTCCATGTAGCAGAATTAGGATCTCCAATGCCTGAGTAATCAGTAGACCAAAGAACTTGAAGATCTCCTGGTCCACTAAAGCGGGACTCAGCCCAAAATACAAGCGTAGCACTAGTAACGCTGGTCAAATCAATCGTACCATTGCTAATAAGCCATGCATCATCTTCACCATCTTCACCTCCAAAAGCACTAGCTCTAGGTGCACTTGTTCCATCTCTTCCAAAAGCTCTACATCCCCAACCTCTATCTGTTTTCGTTCCTGGCACATTTTCTTCAATCCAATTGCTAGGAATATTGAAATCACCTACGACTGTGCAACTTTCGAAATCATCAGTAAATGGTAACGAGAACGTACCTCCACCACCAGTTGCCTCAGTAAGCGATATGTTGTCGATATCATATGATGCTGAACTGCTCTCTGACGAACCTTCAAACTGGAAGGCCAGATACACATTTTCACCACCAGGTATCATGGTTGTTACAGTTTCGTAGGTGCTTGTACCCTTATCAGGAAGCTGAGATGATACATCCAATTCAACCCATGTTGCAAAAGATAAATTACCAAAATAGTCAGAGCTGTAGTAAACCTTAAGCTCTCCATCACCACTTCCTTGAGACTGAACATCGAAGCTTAAGTCAGCAAATGAAGTTCCTGTAAGGTCAAATTGATTTTGAGTTATCAACCATGTGTCAGAAGTGCCTACATCACCACCAAACGTGTTCACACGTACAGCTCTAGATCCGTCTACACCAAATTGACGACATGCCCATCCACGATCATCCTTAGAACCAGAAGCATATTGAACTTCAAATGCAGAAGGTATTGCGAAATCAGTAGTACAATTTTCAAAATCCTCTGAGAAAGGAAGGGAAACTAAATTATCTGTTCCTCCACCACTTGCATCAGGATCGAAAGCACTTACTACCACATCATCAACTTCCCATCCAGAAGCGTCATTAGCATTCACTGCTTTAAATCTAAATGCAATGTGTCCTGAGACATTGATGGCACTAAGATCTATATCTCCAGAACTTGTGAAAGTTCCGAAACCACCACCTTCATGTGGATCCAAGGTTGGGTTAAATATGGTTTGTGTTGCTGTTGAAGGGTCTACTCCATCGAAGCCCTCTAGGAAAGAAACTTCCAATCTATTACCCTCATCATTAAATCTAGTTTTAGAGAGGAATGAAAGTTTTCCTCCTGTGAAAGAACTAAAATCTATTTCAGGAGAAATTAACCAATTGTCTTCCTCAACAGCATTTGTGCTATTGAAAGTAGAAGCGATAGCTGAAGTGTTGTCATCAAAAAATGTGGTTCCCCAAGTATTGCTACCTCCTGCGTTGATGATTGTCCAATCATTCAATCCACTTTCAAAATCTTCTTGGAAGATAGGTGATGAATCAGCATCTCTTACTAGTAATGTAAATGTATTAGCAGAGGAAATTGTATTCACTGCTCCCTCAACACCTGTAATAGTAAATGTGGCAGAATATCCACCTTCGATTAGATCATTTAGCGCTTGCACTTCAATCTGACCAACTACAACAGGGACCAAAACTCCCTCATCGGTTAGTACGCTATCTTGTACGATTGGAACTCTAATTGTCCCATTGTTTAATGAAGGACTTGTGAAAATTACTCCCTCATCGGAAAGATCTACATCTACAATAGCAAATGCTTCTGAGTCACCAATCAAACCACTTGCATTCATTGTGAATACAAAGTTCACACCATCTTCTTCTGTGATTTCACCAACCACATCCTGTGTGAATCCTACCGCAATGCCAGAAATATCTCGAGCATCATCGTCTTTGCAAGCAACAGCAAGCAATACAAAAAGAGCGATATAAATTATCTTTTTCATTAATTAAAAATCTAGGCTTAAACCAATTGTATAAGTTCGTGGGAAGCCAATTCCTGGCTGTACTTGATCAAAGAAATAACTCGCCCATCTGACATAGTTTTGATCAAACAGGTTTTGGATACTTACAGATATTCGACCAGAGATATCATCCGATAAGTCAAAGTATCTACCAGCATAAAAATCTACTGTATAGTAATCACCGAATTCATTATTTAAAATATCCTCGCGCTCTACGAAATTGTTTGCGATATCATCTGGATTCCAACGCAATGGAATTTTATCTGCATAGTTGAGTCTTGCTCCCATGTATGTGCTTCTTACTCCTGTGTAATGGAATCCTAAACCTGCGGTTGTTTGCGGCGAAGTACCTACCGGTAGTCCTTCCATATCTTCTTGGAGGTCAACGAATACTGGATTACCATTTGGACCATTCACTGACTGTGGTGGAACATCTGTCCATGTCCAATCTCCTAATGAGACAAATCCTGTTAATTCCAAATTGGAGACTGGGTTATATTCAAAATCAATTTCTAGACCTTGGTGTGTTGACACCAACCCAGTGAGTGACAGCTGAACATCCGGAACATTCTGAATGCTCATTCCTTGATTGTCTGAAGGTGCGGTTCTAGATTCCGTAGTTCGATCTCTCCATTGTAAATAGTATGCATTTACATTCACCTTCAAAAACGAAGTTTTGAAGCCATACCCTATTTCTGAGGAAAGAACTTTTTCTTCTTTCAAGCCTATTCTATACTCGTTTGAATAGCGAGCATCTACAAAAGCATTACTTAAAAACGGTGGTCTAGTAAAAAATCCAGCGTTTGCAAATACATTATGTCTACCACTTATTCGATAGTTAGCTCCTGCTTTTAGTGTGTAAGTTGTGAAATTTCTCTTTTCAGATTTTCCCAAAGAATTGAAGTAGAAATTGTCGAACGACGGATCTCCTTCAGCCCAGAAATAACCCACTCGCTGCATGTCAGAGAATGTAAGCGTTGCTGAACCAAAAACATCTAGTTTGTTTAATGTGTATTCTGCCTGTGTAAAGAAAGAATACCAATTCACTATACCATCGTACCAGTAATTGGTTTTGTCTCCGTTTCGAGCAATGGCATTTTCAGAATCAAGCAAATTATATTCATTCTCGAATCTGTTTTCATTAATTATGAAATCCCCTCCTAGCAAATCGAATACTTCAGCAAAGTGCTCTCCTCTGTAAAATCTTAGGTCAATTCCGCTTCTAAGTCTGACATTACCAATCTGCTTAGTGAAATTACTTACTACTCCGATCCAATTATGATTGTTGTGTCTTGATTCTAAATAGTATTGAGAATTAAATCCTGTTACTGAAGGAGTGTTAACATCTCCATTAGGAAAAGGAACAGTTACTTGACGACCATCCTGGCGATTTTGATCAGCTAAATAGTCCCAATTAATTAAGTTATCGGTTGTAAATATTGTTCCAATGTCCGAAGAATCTCTCTCATTTAAGAATACCGGAGCTTCCGCATCTCTAGGTTGTACTGAGTAAACTCTTGCATTGGAATAGTATACCGAGGTTGTTATATTGGTCTTTTCATCTAGATCCCAATAGTGTGTTAGAGCGGTCAAAGGTTTGTGCACCTTATTCTGTCGGGCATTGAATAACTCACCCCTGTAGATACCAAGAGCGTTATTACCTATCTGTCCTTCAATGCCAAAAGTTGCAGCAGTAGCTTCATCTACAGCAAAGGCAGAACCCCTATTGAATGGAGCTCCAAATGCCCAAAACATTACTTGATGCTTATTATTGATCTGCTTGGAAAGAGAAACATAGTAACTCCATGCATCTACAAATGCACCTGGCGTGATTGGACCTTGTCCCGGAGCTATGGAAGATAATCCATCTCTACTAGTAGAAGTTGTTGTTCTAGTTCCTTGAAACGAGAATGCCCAGCCATTACTTGACTCGCCAGTATTGTAAGTGAATCTTAATCTGTTGTTCCAAGCACCGGTGCCTAATTGATATTCAATTCTTCCACCTTCACTTCTATCAGAAGGTTTAGTAATCATGTTTACAGTACCACCAATTGAGCTTACTGCTAATTTGGATGCTCCAAGCCCTCTTTGAACTTGTGTAGTTCTTGTTACTTGGTTGAGGCCTGCAAAGTTTGACCAGAACATTCTGCCATTCTCCATATCATTTACTGGAATACCATTTACTAGAAAGGCTACATTCGATTGATCAAAACCTCTTATATAAACTTCTTGATCTCCGTATCCTCCATTTCCCTGTATCGTGTATACACCAGGAGTGTTCTGGATAGCTTCTGCCAAAGAAACATTGTTGAATCTTTCGTCAAGGTCCTGAGCGTTGAACGTGGTTATCGCTATTGGAGACTTACGCTCTTCAACAACCGAAGCAAAAACCTGAACTTCCTCAAGTCCGATTGCCTCTTCTTCAATGTAAAGTGTACCAACGTTTAAATTCCCACTTCCGATCGTTACCGATTGCTCAAGTGTGCTGAATCCAATGTATGAAACTTTTAATGTGTAAGAACCAGAAGGGACATTCTCTATTGTGAATTCTCCATTGATCCCTGTAAGGGAACCGTAGTTAGTTCCTTGTAGCACAACAGTGCTTCCAATAAGCGCCTCTTGTGTGCGTTTATCCGTTACAACACCGCTCACACTTCCTGTCTGAGCAATGGTAAAATGCATGGCCATTCCCAATATGAGAAATAGCAACAAATGCTTTCTTAGCATGTAGGTTTTGTATTTGTGGTTTATAATTCCCTACAAATTTCCTCAATGCCGCGCGGATCAAAAATTACAGTAAACAGTGAAAAGTAAGCTCTCTCTTTTTCTATATAACTGATCAATAGAAACTCATCCCTAACGTCATAAGATTTAGCGCCTTCTATGCTATCTAAGCCAATAAAACATCAAAATTGAAAAATGGTGCACTATTTGTGTTAAAAAGTAAGAAGCATCATTTTTTATGATAAATCAGAATTTAACAGCTCCCAAAGTTAAGTTAATGTTAACTCGAGCACTGTATAATTATCAAATCATTAACAAATGTATGGCTATTGGGAACTGTATGTAAAATGAAAATGAATCACTTTTGCCTCATGAAATTTGCGACCAAAACAAAGCTCCTTTTTAGTATCGGATTAACGCTAATAATACTCTCTGCTCAAGCCCAAAAACGAGTAGTTGGTGCTATTGGGTTTTACAATGTCGAAAATCTTTTTGATACAGAAGACGATCCTGACATCCGAGATGAAGAATACCTTCCAGGCGGAGATCGCAAGTGGGATAGTCAGCGATATCAGGAGAAGCTAAAAAATATCTCTAAGGTGCTTGCGAGCATGGCTCAAGGTGCGGACATAATTGGTCTATCTGAGGTGGAAAACAAAAAGGTTATTGAAGACTTAATTGCTACTCCTCAACTAAAGGGACATAAATATGATATTGTGCACAAAAACTCTCCAGATAAACGAGGAATTGATGTTGCACTAATTTACAAGAAGAATAAGTTCAAGGTTATTAATTCTGCTTGGGTCAAATATCCTGAGGAAGGGTATTTTACGAGAGACATACTACTTTGTACAGGTATCTATTACGGTGATACGATCACGGTTGGAGTTAATCACTGGCCATCTAGAAGAAGCGGTGCAGAAAAAAGAAATCAAGCTGGAGCACGACTGAGACAAGCAGTTGATTCAATCTTATCTGAATCTCCAGAAGCAAAAATTATTTTGATGGGCGATTTCAACGACGACCCTAGAAATGTGTCTGTGAAAAAGGAGCTTAGAGCGATTGATCGGATCAAAAAAATGGTGGATGGTGATCTATTCAACACATCTTCCGAGACATTCAAGCAAGGTACTGGAACACTCTCCTATCGAGGAGCATGGAACCTATTTGATCAAATAATCATTAGTCAAGGCATGATTAGTGGAAGTGGTTCTACCTATAAAACAAGTTCGTTCAGCATTTTTAGTCCTAATTGGTTGAGACAAACATCAGGACAATATGCGGGGTCACCATTTAGATCATTCTCTTTTGGTAAATACATAGGTGGATATAGCGATCACTTTCCAGTATACATTCTAGTTGAAAAATAATTTTATGAAGAAATTCTTAGCAGTGATCAGTCTCCTGATGCTTTTCGGGTGCGGAAGTGATGGCGAGGAAATAACAGGGACCCCAATCACAGTTAATTTTCGGGAAGCAAGTCAGCGCATATCGGAATCAAGCACTGCAGATGTTATAATCATCGAGTTTTCGGAACCTGCTGATTTTGATGGAATTATTGAAGTTTCGCTTGAAGAAGGTAGTGCCTTTTATGACACAGACTTTACAACTCAGCCAGCATCGCAATCATCTGAAATTTTAATTGCATTTAATAGTGGTGCTACTCAAGCTACGATAATTGTTGCTCCTACTCCTGATTCTGACAACAATGTCGATTCATTTGAACTAACCATAAGCGGTGGAAATTCTGATCTTATTCAAATCGGAACACAAAATTCTGTTACCATTGAAATCACTGAGCCTAACAACGGCGGCGATGATGGAAACAATACTGGTTCAGGAACTTGCAATAATGTCACTTACAATACTGGCACAGTGCAGTGCACGCCTGCACAAGAGACTGACGAGCTTGAGGTTGTGACATGGAATATTGAAAACTTCCCCATGCGATCGGGCACCATTGCTACTGTCATTGAGATCATTCAGGATATGAATGCAGACATCTATGCAGTGCAAGAGATAGATGAAATTTCAGCATTTAATTCAGTTGTAAGTTCTTTAAATGGATATGAGGGAGTAGTAACCGATGTAAACGGTACCATTGAACTCGGCTATATCTATAAGACATCAGAAATCACAAGTTTTGGTACTCCTAAGAGATTATTCGGAGGTCTGACAAGCCCTTTTCCAAGAGAGCCGGTAGAAGTGGACATCACACATTCCAACGGGCTTTCAGTCAAATTGATAAATATCCACTTGAAGTGTTGCAGTGGTTCGGAAGATAGAAGAACAGACGCGAGCATCCGGATGAAAGAGTATATAGATGAAAATTTTCCGAATGATGAGGTCATCATACTTGGAGATTGGAATGAGGACTTTGATAGCGGTTCTTCTTTTACAAACTTCCTCAATGACACCGAAAATTTCATTTTCGCAGACCTCCCAATCTACAATGGAGATGGTGCTGATTATAGCTTCCCATGCACTGGAGCATCCTTTTGCCCCAGTCACATTGATCATATTCTCGTGACCAATGAGCTTTGCGACAATCTTGTAGCCACCTACACAGCTAGATTAGACGATTGTGTGTCAAGCTACCTTTCGCAAGTTTCAGATCATAGACCAGTGATGATCAAGTTGAAGGCTGACGACTAAATTCATCTAAATTTGAAGTGAATAAAAGCGCTTCTGTGTTTACACTAGAATTTAACATCCCTCCATCTTCTAAGAAGATTAGCATCAATGACTCCATCTTTATGATGGGCTCGTGCTTTTCTGATGAAATGGGTGCGCTGATGCGACAAAATAAATTCGACTGCCTTTCTAATCCTTTCGGCACCATCTATAATCCACACTCTATTTTCAAATTATTGGAGGCTGAGTCCCAAACTGAAAAAACGATTGCAAGTCAAGGCATTTTCTATCACTGGGATGCACATGGTACAATCTCAGGATTGAACAAAAACGATGTTGAGAGCCTCTTTGAATCCAGGCAAGATCAAACACAACAATTTTTAAAGTCGGCAAACTGGCTTGTTATCACATTAGGCACCTCGTTTGTATATGAGCACATGAGTGCTGGCATCGTTGCAAATTGTCACAAAGTGGCAGCTAATTCATTCAATAAAAGATTACTGAGCCAAGAAGAAATCACTTCTCACTTTGAGAG
The DNA here is from genome assembly GCF_963691765.1 of Ekhidna sp. Taxonomy (GTDB): domain Bacteria; phylum Bacteroidota; class Bacteroidia; order Cytophagales; family Cyclobacteriaceae; genus Ekhidna. The sequence goes on along the minus strand of NZ_OY829375.1, from coordinate 3,667,504 downwards.
ACTTTACTCCTACCTATCAGAGCTCAATCCCAAACTGAACATCATACTTACAGTAAGTCCAGTACGACATATTCGGGATGGGTTGATTGAAAACAACCATAGTAAAGCGGTACTAATTGATGCCATTCAAATAATTATTCGCGCATACCAAGATGTTAGCTATTTTCCTTCCTATGAGATACTTATTGATCAGTTGAGAGACTATCGATACTATGACTCAGATATGATTCACCCTTCGAAGGAAGCAATACAATACATTTGGGAGACTTTTGCGGATACCTATTTTGATACAGAGACACGCGAAGTATTAAAGCAATGGTCAAAATTAAATTCAGCGATAAACCATAAACCTTTTCAACCCCAATCAGATTCTCACCAAAAGTTTCTAAAATCTACACTGGAGAAAATGGAAAAACTGAATGAAAAACTTGATTTAAGTGTTGAATTGAAACAATTGAAAGAACAGATTAAATGAGATTTCTTTTTCTAATTTTTATCATAGTAGCCTGTCAACCTAAAAGTCAAACAGAAATGTCTGAACACACGAATGATCTTATTAATTCTACAAGCCCTTACCTACAGCAACATGCTAGAAATCCCGTAGACTGGCAAGAGTGGGGAGAAAAAGCTTTGTCCCAGGCGAAGAATGAAGACAAACCGATCTTAGTGAGTATCGGATATTCAAGTTGCCATTGGTGTCATGTAATGGAGAAAGAATCTTTTGAAGACACTGCGGTTGCTAGAATCATGAACGAATATTTTATTAACATCAAAGTCGATCGTGAAGAACGTCCGGATGTAGATCAAGTGTATATGGATGCCGTCCAAGCAATGGGATTGAATGGTGGCTGGCCCCTCAATGTTTTTCTCACACCAGATCAAAAGCCTTTTTATGGAGGAACCTATTTCCCTAAAGCTGGTTGGGTAAATCTGCTTACCAGTGTAGCTGATGCATTTGAAAAGAATAGAGCTAAAATCGATGAATCAGCAGAAGAATTTACCAAAAGTCTTCAGGCTAAAGAATCTGAAAAATATCGCCTGGAGGGCACAGACTTTAGATTGACTGTAGAAGAAATTGATTCTACGTATGAGAACCTAAGAAAAAAATTCGATCCTATAGATGGCGGTATTCGAAAGTCTCCAAAATTTCCAATGCCCTCAGTTTGGCAATACCTTGCAATCTATGCTAGTCAATCTGGTGATGCAGATGCGCTTTCGCATCTTGAATTCACTTTAGAGAAAATAGCTGATGGCGGAATTTACGACCACATCGGTGGTGGATTTGCACGATACAGCACCGATGAAGAATGGCATGTCCCCCATTTTGAGAAAATGCTTTATGACAATGGACAACTTCTCAGCCTGTATGCAAATGGATTTAAGTTAACATCCAATCCAAAGTTTGAAAGCACAATTAAAGAAACTGTTGAGTGGTTGAAAAGAGAGATGTATGACCCTTCAGGTGGCTTTTATTCAGCTCTTGATGCTGATAGTGAGGGCGAGGAAGGCAAGTTCTATGTTTGGACCTATAATGAAATAAGGAAGCTTGCTGGTAAAGACTCTTCGATGATTAAAGAATACTATGATGTCCGTAAAGGTGGAAATTGGGAAGGAAAGAATGCTTTACGAGTAGTAGTTGGAGAACAGGAACTTGCCGATAAGTACAAAATGAATATTGACGAGTTTGGCGACAAAATACGCTCCTTCAAACAAGAAGCTTTGAAGGCAAGAGCATCAAGAATTCGTCCCGGCCTGGATAATAAAATTATTGCTGGATGGAATGGACTCGCATTGACTGGGTTACTTGACTCTTATCAAGCGTTGCAAGATTCTTCAATATTGGATCTAGCCACCGAAAACGCCTCCTTTTTGAAGGGGTTGGTGAAGAATGACAAGCTCTACAGATTCCCAGATAAAGATCTAGAAGGGTTTATGGAGGATTATAGTGCAGTTATACAGTCTTTTATCAAGTATTACGAAACGACATTTGATCGAAACTATTTAGACTTGGCTCTTACTTTGACCAATAGGGTGAATGAAGCATTTTACGATGAAACCGAAAATCTTTACTATTTCAATAGCGAAGAAAATGCTACCCTAATCGCTCGAAAAAAAGAATTATTCGATAACGTAATTCCATCATCCAATTCAATGATGGCATGGAACCTTGTACACTTAGGCACTCATCTATACGATGATCAGTTAATTAAAAGAGGAAGGCAAATTCTAGCTCAAACGAGGGAACTCGTCATTCAAGAACCAGAATATATGAGCAATTGGGCATTGCTAGCCATGGAGTTAGCTTCAGATATTTCTGAAATTATAATAGTAGGACCTGAAGCCGATCAATATGCGAATCAAATGAACAAGAGATTCATGCCTAACAAGATTATCTCTGCAGCCAAAGAGGAAACTGAGCTACCTCCATTTACACTTAAGACAGCTATGGATGGAAAGACGACGATTTATGTTTGTTATGACAAGTCATGCAAGCGGCCAGTGACCAATGTGGATGCAGCGTTAGATCAAATCATGAATAGATAATCTATATTTTTCAGGAAAATCGTAGCTTCGAATTACGTTGAGCGATCGAAACCAATATTGCGAAATCATACTTCCTCTCCCACTTCCTGGGACATTTACCTATTCCATCCCAAGGGAATTTGATGAAGAGATTGAGCCTGGCAAAAGAGTAGTTGTCTCCTTTGGAAAAAAGAAGATTTATACCGGCATAGTCTTAAAACTTCACAGTGAAGCAGCTTCTGAGTTTCAGCCTAAAGAATTGCTGGATGTCTTGGATGATCAACCAATAGTAACAGAAAGTCAACTTAAGTTCTTTCAGTGGATGGGCAGATACTATATCTGCTCAATTGGGGAGGTCATGAACGCTGCAATACCTGCTGCATTGAAATTGTCGAGCGAATCATTTGTTGGAATAAATCCAGAAATTAATCCCGATGACGAAGAAGTAGATAATCGTGAGTGGGCCTTGCTTAGAGCTTTAAAAACCAATGACCTTACCATGAAAGATGTGAGCGAGGTGCTTGGTTTAAAACAACCACAGAGAATACTAAAGAAGCTTTCAGAAAAGGGACTAATAGATCTATTTGAAAAAGTAAAAGACAAGTATCAGCCTAGAAAAGTAAAGCGAATTAGAATAGCTGAACCATTTATGGATGATGGGATGCTAGAGGGCTTAATCAACGAGTTGGAAACCAAGCCTAAACAGCAAGAGGTTATACTCGCTTACCTTCGCGATGTACCAGTCCTGGATGATCAAGAGTCTAATGTCCGAGGAATTCTAAAATCTCAGTTGCTTGCAGAAGAGATTAGCCCATCTTCTCTTAAGACACTCATTAAGAATAGCATACTGATTGAATGGGAAGAAATTGTATCTCGTCTTCCATCAAACTACTCCAAGGGTGTTCAATCCATATCATTAAGTCAGCAACAAGAGCATTGCCGCCGCTTGATCGTAAATTCATTTGAAGAACTTAATACCGTTCTCTTACATGGAGTTACAGGCAGTGGTAAAACAGAGATCTTTATTGAATTAATCAAATCTCAAGTAGATAATGGTAAGCAGGTTCTTTACCTGCTTCCAGAAATAGCATTAACCACTCAGATTATTGCAAGACTCCACAAAATATTTGGCGACTCTTTTGGAGTCTACCATTCACGCTATTCAGATAACGAGCGCGTGGAAGTATGGAAGAAGGTACTAAACAAAGAATACCTTTTTGTTGTAGGTGTACGGAGTGCTGTCTTCCTGCCCTTTTCAGACCTTGGATTAATAGTGGTGGATGAAGAACACGAACCTTCTTACAAACAATTCGAGCCAGCACCGCGATATCATGCAAGAGACTCAGCTATCTACCTTGCTACGATCCACAATGCTAAAGTTTTACTTGGAACTGCCACTCCATCGCTAGAAACATATCAAAATGCATTGGATGGAAAGTATGGAATAGTTGAATTGACATCAAGATATGGAGAAGCATATCATCCTAAAATGGAGTTCGCAAACGTAAACCGTGAACGCAAACAGCGAAAGCTAAAAGGCAATTTCACGTCTGTATTAGTCGACGCAATACAAGAGTCTTTGGATAAAAAAGAGCAAGTCATATTATTTCAAAATCGTAGAGGATACGCGTCCTATATCAGTTGTGATAACTGTGGATCTATTCCTAAGTGTCCAAATTGCTCAGTAAGTCTAACTTACCATCAATACAACAATAAGCTGGTTTGTCATTATTGTGGATACAATCAAAGTATGTATTCGGACTGTCTGAGTTGTGGAAGCACTGAATTAAGAAATGTCGGCTTTGGTACTGAGGAGTTGGAAGAAGAATTAAAACTACTTTTTCCGCAGGCCATCGTCCAACGCATGGACTTGGACACTACTCGTAGCAAATACGGATATCAACGAATCATCGAAGATTTTGAAGAGGGTAACATAGACATCTTAGTTGGAACACAGATGGTCAGCAAAGGACTAGATTTTGATCAAGTTAATCTTGTAGGAATATTTGATACCGATCGCATGATCCACTTTCCAGATTTTCGATCTCATGAGCGGGCCTATCATTTGATCACACAGGTAAGTGGGCGCGCTGGGAGAAAATCCAAAAACGGAAAGGTGATCGTCCAGACAAATGATCCCGACCAAGAATTGCTTCAACGTGCTAGAAATGACAATTATCAAGCATTTTTTCAATGGGAAATATTGGAAAGGGAGCGATTCTTTTATCCCCCATTTGCTCGTTTAATAAAGATAACCTTCAAACATAGAGACAAGCCTGTCTCGTTTCAAGCTGCCAGTTTCTTTGCAGCTGATATTAGAAAGAACCTGGGAAATCAGCGGATGATTGGACCCGTAGAACCAATTATTGGTAAAATAAGAAATATGTTCCTTCACGAAATCACATTGAAAATTGAAAAACAAGGCATTAACTTGCCAGCTGTTAAGGAATACCTGCGATCTGTCGAACAAATGATGAAACAGATGCCTGCATTTAAGAGTGTTGGCGTGGTATTTGACGTAGATCCGATTTAGAAGCGAACCGAGTGAAAAACACACTTTACATCCTTATTCTTTTCGTTGCAATCATAGCATGTGATCCCTGCGATGATTGTGATGCTATATCCTTTGAGCCTACCGTTTCATTCGTCTTTATCAATCAAGATAGCATCGCCAAAATCGATGATAGTCTTGCAGTAATCGTAATGATAGATTCATCATTCAACGCTAACGTTGACTCACTGAATATCTTGAGAGACAGTTTAGCATTGGTAGAGGAAGCGATTGCTGGTGGGTCGGATTTATCTGCTGAGAAAATGAATTTAGAACAATGGATACTTGATCGTCAGGCGGACTCTGCATTCTACGCTCCACTGGATGAGGATGGCGATTCGATCACGCTTGTTTTAAACACTACCAAATCCACAATAAACTCTGGTAGACTTTATGTTGAACAAATTGACATATTAGGCGCCAACAGCATACTATCTTTCGAGGACAGCGCTGAAGTATGGAGTGTTCCACTCGCATTCGATGGAACCTTCTCAGAGTATGAAGTAACAATAAATGGCATAACTGAGACCATCGAGCTTGCTTATGATAATTTCCAAGAAATAGATGATCAAAGAAATGTGCTTATAAGAGCTGAAAATATTCGGGTAGTAAACGAACCCTACGATTCATTAATAAATTGCGAAGAAAATTGCCTTGATGGTGAGACGACATTTACTTTTTACTTTTAGTCTGGCCCTACTAGCTGGTACTTGCTTTGCGCAATCTAATGCTGCAGATTCGATTGTTGTAAAACGCACGGTCATACCATCACTATATATTGACTATGGTAAGCTATTAACCATTCCTTCAAATATTGAAACGAAATATGAAGGTGGCATCGAATTACTCTTCCTTGAAAAATTCCCATTAATCATTGAAGCTGGACAGGCAACCTTAACACCTGAAGGGGCCTATTCAAATGGGACCTATGAAAGCTCGGGTTACTACTTCAGAGTTGGAACAGGCTTCATGAATCAGTTTACAGCTAAAAATAAAATTGGGATCACAGCTAGATACGCTAGAGCCATTTTCAAAGAAGAGGGACGCATTTTTATAGAAAGCCCGAGCGAGACTCAAGATACATTTGTACAAAATATAGACCGTGAAGACGTAAATGCTACCTGGTATGAAATGGTGCTTTATACGGATCAAAAGCTCTCAGACATGTTTAGTATCGGTTTGAATTTAAGATTTAGAGTATTGGTTGAGTACGATGAGTTTTCGCCCGTAGATGTTTATTCCATTCCGGGATACGGACGTTCATTTGATGGCACAATACCAGCAGCAAATCTCTTTTTAAAGGTCAATTTTTAATCTCAGACGACTTAAACTCATAAGTGTTACCTATTGGTAAAAACTTATCTTTTGTTATTTCTACTGAAGTTTTATCATAGGAAATAACCGCATTCGCATTTACAATAAAGGATTTATGAATTCGAATGAATCCATCTGATAATTCTTCTTTTGCTTTCTTAAGGCTGTTGTACCCAATGATCTTTCTACCGTCCACTAAATAGTAGGTGATGTAATTACCGAGCCCTTCTATGTAAAGTATATCTCCCGGCAATATCCTGTAATACCGTTTATCGGATTTGATTTCTATACTTGAATCGTGAATAGGTTGATTGATTGCACGTTCCTGGAAATACAGCTTCAAAATCTTTAATGCTAATAAAAAAAGAGCTGTAGAATTAATTAGCACTATCGCTCTGAGCACCCTGCTTGGATCTAATATTTCTTGAAAATCAACTACACTGTTTTGCTCATAAAAGAAATACATAATCACTCGTTGCATTACCGCACCAATGAGTAGCAAACCAACAAACATGAAGATGAACTTCAGAAATTGCTTTTTTAAAAGCACATTCGGGAGTAGCCAATAAAGCGCGACATAAGAGACGCAGATTCGTATTGGTAGAAGTACGAATTCAAGAAAGTAAGATGAAGCATACCCCTCTCCTTTTTCCCAAATAAACCCGAACAACAAGAAGTAGCCGAACCAGAAGAATGTATGCGTTAAAATCCGTGATCCAAAAAGGTAGTTCATAAAAATTGATGTCATGAATCTACCGCAGTTTATATAAAAATTCCCAGCGGTTGAATAACAAACTAATCTTTAGTGCGCTGCCTGGCTAGTATTGGTCCAAAACAAAATATCATGGACAGACAAAAATTACATTTATTCATTCTGTTAGTTATAAGCTCGATGGTGCTATACGGTCAGGATTTGGCACGGAGAGCTTCTCTTGAGGCAAGAATAAAAGCGCCTGACAATACCACTCCAGGTGCTGTCATTGAAACTATAGTGCCAGGATCGCCTCTTGAAAAATCAGGATTCTTACCAGGCGATAGAATTATACAAATCAATGATCGAAAATTGATCGGATCAGAAGATTGGTACAACATCCTTTATCAGCTAAGGGCCGATACCAAAACACAACTCAATATAAAGAGAGGTACACAATGGATAAGCAAATCCATAAAACTTAACCCACTAGAAAAGGAAACACATCAAGGATTGAGTACCTATTATGAAAGCATCGTTAGCGATTATGGGATACGTCAACGTACAATCATAACAACTCCCAATCCTGATCAAAAACTACCAGCAATCTTTCTGGTACAAGGTTTAAGCTGCTCTACTATCGAAAAGTATTCTTCCAGATCAAACAATTGGGTAAGGATGATCGAAAGTCTTGTTGAGAACTCGGGTATGGTGGTGATGAGAGTAGATAAACCTGGTGTTGGAGATAGTGAAGGAGAATGCGGTTGTACTGATTTCAAAACTGAACTCAATGGTTATGAAAGTGCGCTTCGGGACTTGAAATCAAAAAATTATGTGGACACCACTAGGATTATCGTTTATGGAGCAAGTATGGGAAGCGCATTAGCTCCATGGCTGGCAAATAGACATAATCTTGCAGGTATCATTTCGGATGGGACTTTTTTCAAAACATGGTTTGAACACATGCTTGAAATCGAAAGACGTATAAGGCAAATGAGCGGCGACGATGAGGCTACAATTAGCAAAAAAATGAATGAAGCATACATTCCACTTTACTATGGAATGTTAATTCAAAAAAAGAGTTATAAAGAAGTCATTGAAGAGTATCCCGCTCTAAAAGACTATAACTATCATGGCCCCAATCACATGTATGGACGTCCCATGAAATATTATCAGCAGCTGCAAGATTTTGATCTAGCATCTTCATGGGAAAATGTCCAAGCACCCGTACGTATACTATATGGTTCCAATGATTGGATCATGTCTGAATTTGACAATCATATGATCATTAAAGTTCTCGACAGAGCCAATCATACTGATCACAAACTACACATCTATCCAGGCCTCGATCATTGGAACACCATACACGAATCGCCAGACGACTCGTTCAATTTCAAACCGGGTAAATGGGATCCTAAATTACCTGAACTAGTTATTGGATGGGCCAAAGAAATGGTGGAATAACTACTGCATGTGCATATTTCAAAAACGGAGAATTACTTTAGATTTGTTTTTAAGGCTGCTGTTGAATTTATATGATTCAACAGTAAGCTTTTTTAACTACTTCTCTGTGAAAAATCAGTTACCACTCTTCTTAGCTCTATGTTTAGTTACTGTAATTGCTCATGCGCAATTTAAACTTGGTGCCGAGTTTAGGCCGCGAGCAGAATTTAGGGATGGATATACGACCCTTAGCGAACCGGGAGAACAAGGTGTATTCCTCATAACCCAACGTACGAGACTCAACGCATCATATAAAGATGATAATAACATTGAGTCTTACATTTCCTTTCAAGACATCCGAACATGGGGTCAGTTTGACCTAAACACCACAGAATCCACAGTTAACCTCTATCAGGCATGGGTAAAATTTAACGTAGCAAAAAGACTCAGCCTTAAAGTAGGAAGACAAGAATTTGAATATGATGATTTAAAAATACTTAGTAACAGTACTTGGAGACTTCAAGCTCGCTCCCATGACGCTGGTCTTCTTCAATGGCAGAGTGTTGATTCAAGCTTTCAAATACATCTGGCAGGAGGAGTTAATAATGAGCGCCAAGAGATCTTTCAAAATCTCTATACCGAAACCAATTATTATAAAAACATGGGTATGATTTGGCTAAACAAGAAGTTTTCCAATACCGAACTATCATTTCTCTTTTTAGACCTCGGGCAGCAACTAGCTGATACTTCAATTAACCATTTTAAAACATTCGGTTTATACGGTTCGCATTCATTAAGTGACATAAAATTTACAGGGAGTTTCTACCTACAACGCGGCAGAAATGGTGCAGATCAAAAAGTGAATGCAAGTATGATATCATTACAAGCCGAGGTTCCCATCACTCCCAAATTAGGACTTATCGGTGGGTTTGATCTCTTGTCTGGTACAAGTGCTGAAAATCTACAAGATGCTAATTTCAATGAAACCAATTCATTCATCCCACTGTATGCACGAAGGCATCGATACTTCGGTGTGCAGGATATGTTTTATTTCGCCGGGTTTAATGTACCTGGTGGACTTTCTGATTACTTTTTGAAAGTAAAGTATGCTGGTTCAAAAAAATGGAATACCTCCTTACATATACACTCGTTTGCTACGCAAGAAAGCATTTTTGACACTGAAAATAGCACGATCACAGATGATAAGCATTTAGGCTTTGAGGTAGATTATTTTTTCAACTATAAACCTTATCAGGATTTAGCATTTGGGTTTGGTTACACTCATTTTTTTGCCACTGAAAGTATGAGGATTCTGAAGCAACGTGGAGACAAAGATGAGATCGCCCATTTCGCTTACCTACAGTTCTCATACACCCCAACCTTTTTTGAGAAATAAAAAAGGCTTCTCAATTTGAGAAGCCTTTAAGAATTCCATACTTTTTGCTAAGCAATACTTGCTCCATTCTGAGCATCATCACCCGGACTTACGGCAACAAGCTTACCATCAGAATTTTCAGCAAAAAGTAGCATTCCCTGTGATTCTACACCCATAATTTTTCTCGGTGCCAGGTTTGCCATAACAGTTACCTTTTTACCAACCATCTCTTCAGGTGTGAAGTGCTTCGCTACCCCACTTAAAATGGTACGTGTTTCCATACCCATATCTACTGTGAATTGAAGAAGCTTGTTTGACTTCTCTACTTTAACTGCAGTTTTGATCTCCCCGACTCGTAAATCCATCTTCATAAAATCATCAAATACGATTTCATCCTTCATTGCAGGAAGTTCTGGTGCATTATTCTCTTGTTCGTTCATTTTCTTTGTTTCCAATAATTTATTCACTTGAGCCTCTACTTCTTTGTCTTCAATTTTCTCAAAAAGTAAGGTGGCTTTATTCAACTGATGATTATCCGGTAGAAAATCAACTCCACCTGCATCATTCCAAGTTTTCTTTTCTGTGTTTAAGATTTGTACCAATCGACCTGAAGTAAATGGTAAGAAAGGCTCACAAAGGATCGTCAAATTAGCACTAATCTGAAGCGCTATATTGAGGATTGTTTCTACCCTGGTTTGATCCTCTTTAATCAATTTCCATGGTTCAGTATCAGCAAGGTATTTATTTCCAACTCTGGCTAGTTCCATCATCAACGTCAAAGCCTCTCTGAATTTAAATTGATCAAGAGCCGCTTCAATTTTAGCAGGAGCCTCGCTAACTGCTTTAATCACCTCCTCATCTATCGGTTGAATTTCATTTCTAGCCGGAACTTTCCCTTCAAAGTACTTATGCGTAAGCACTACAGCTCTATTCACGAAATTCCCAAATATGGCTACCAACTCACTATTATTTCTTGTCTGGAAGTCTTTCCATGTGAAATCGTTGTCTTTGGTCTCAGGTGCGTTTGCTGTCAATGTGTAGCGTAAGACATCCTGCTTCTCTGGGAATTCTTCAAGGTACTCATGAAGCCAAACCGCCCAATTTCGAGAAGTAGAGATTTTGTTATTCTCTAAATTCAGAAACTCATTTGCCGGTACATTTTCTGGCAAAATGTAGGATCCTTCTGCTTTAAGAAGCGTTGGGAAAATGATGCAATGAAATACAATATTATCCTTGCCAATGAAATGCAATAACCTGGTGTCTTCAGATTTCCAATAATCTTCCCAGTTTTTGCCGTTTTCCTCAGCCCATTGCTTTGTTGCAGAGATATACCCTATTGGTGCATCAAACCACACGTAAAGTACTTTACCCTCTCCACCTTCTACTGGCACGGGTATTCCCCATTTTAGATCTCGAGTCATTGGCCTTGGACGAAGGCCATTGTCAATCCAACTTTTACATTGACCATAGACGTTTGATTTCCATTCTTTATGGCCTTCCAACAACCATTCCTTCAACCAAGGCTCATATTTATCCAGAGGTAAGTACCAATGTTTGGTTTCTTTCATCACAGGAGCTTCGCCACTTAGCATCGATTTCGGTTGCTTTAATTCAGACGGACTAAGGGTAGAACCACAATTCTCACACTGATCACCGTATGCCTCATCATATCCACAATTTGGGCAGGTGCCCTTGATATATCTATCAGCTAAAAACTGCTGTTCCTTCTCATCGAAAAACTGTTCAGAAGTTTGTTCAGTAAACTTCCCTTCAGCTTCCATGGTCTTGAAAAATTCGGCAGCCGTTTCATGATGAAGTTTGGATGAAGTTCGATGATATATATCAAAACTTATCCCAAACCTTTCAAATGAATCTTTGATTTGATTGTGGTAAAAATCAACTACTTCCTGCGGCGTTTTCCCCTCTTTTCTGGCTCGCAATTCGATTGCAACCCCATGTTCATCAGATCCACAAACAAAGGCTACATCCTCTCCTTTGCTTCTCAAAAACCTCACATAAATATCTGAAGGCACGTACACGCCAGCTAAATGGCCAATATGAACAGGTCCATTGGCATATGGAAGCGCTGCTGTAATCGTATGTCTTTTGTATTGTTTACTCATAAATTCGATAAGAGAGCGCAAATATAAGTTTTGTGTTTACGTCTTATAGTGCATTCCACAATCATTCTATCTAATTTTGCGCCCGAATACAGAATCGAATGCAAGAAATTAGAAATATTGCCATCATCGCACACGTTGACCATGGCAAAACTACGCTCGTTGACAAGATCATCTATGCAACTCAGGAATTCCGAGAAAATCAGGAAAAGGGTGAGCTCATACTTGACAACAATGATTTGGAACGTGAAAGAGGGATCACCATCCTTTCTAAAAACGTTTCTGCTGAATACAAAGGCGTAAAAATCAATATAATTGACACTCCTGGTCACGCCGACTTTGGGGGCGAAGTTGAGCGTGTACTCAAAATGGCTGATGGTGTTATCCTTTTAGTTGATGCCTTTGAGGGTCCAATGCCTCAAACAAGATTTGTACTAGGAAAAGCATTGGGTCTTGGACTCACTCCAATCGTTGTTGTAAACAAAGTAGATAAAGAAAATTGCCGTCCCGATGAAGTGCATGAGCAGGTTTTCGATTTGATGTTCTCGCTTGATGCAACTGAAGAGCAACTGGATTTCCAGACGTTATACGGATCTAGCAAGCACGGGTGGTTTAGTGAGGATTGGCAAAAGCCGACAGACAGCATCCTGCCACTTCTAGACAAAATTGTCGAAGTGATCCCTCCTGCTCCGTACAAAGATGGTGTTCCTTCAATGCAAATAACATCACTTGATTTCTCTTCATTTACAGGGAGAATTGCGATTGGAAGAATTGTGCAAGGAGATATTAAAGAAGGTGCTAATTTGGGAATTAGCAAGCGTGATGGCTCTCTCAAAAAAGTCAAGGTAAAAGAAGTACACATTTTCGAAGGCCTAGGTAAAAGAAAAGTAGAATCAGCTAGAGCTGGAGACATCTGCGCAATCACTGGAATTGAAGATTTTGAAATTGGAGATACCATTACTGATTTCGAAAATCCACTTGTACTTCCTAGAATTGCCATTGATGAACCTACCATGAGCATGATGTTCGCCATCAATGATTCTCCATTCTTTGGCAAAGAAGGTAAGTTCGTAACCTCACGCCACATTAGAGATAGACTCATGAAAGAGTTGGAAAAGAACCTTGCCTTGAAAGTTGAAGAGACTGGTTCCGAGGATAAGTTCTTGGTATACGGAAGAGGCGTTCTTCACTTGTCTGTACTTATCGAAACGATGAGACGAGAAGGATATGAGCTTCAGGTTGGGCAACCACAAGTACTATTTAAAGAAGATGAGAGTGGCCAGAAACTTGAGCCAATAGAGCACTTGGTTATTGATGTACCTGATGACTATTCTGGTAAAGCCATTGAAATGGTGACTCAAAGAAAGGGTGAATTGAAGGTCATGGAACCGAAAGGGAACATTCAACACTTAGAGTTTGAAATTCCTTCAAGAGGTTTAATAGGTCTTAGAAACAACATGCTTACGGCCACAGCTGGTGAAGCAGTAATGACACACAGACTTAAAGAATATCAAGCTTACAAAGGTTCTATCCCTGGAAGAATTAATGGATCACTGATCTCTATGGAACACGGCCCAGGAACACCATATTCAATTGATAAGCTTCAAGATAGAGGTTTCTTCTTTGTGGATCCTGGTGTAGATGTATACACAGGACAAGTAATCGGTGAACATAGCAGAGGCAATGATCTAGTTGTCAATATTCAGAAGGGTAAGAAATTGACCAACATGAGAGCTTCAGGCTCAGACAACAACACAAAGATTGCTCCAGCGAAAAAATTCAGCTTGGAAGAGGCGCTTGAATACATCCAAAAGGATGAATATGTTGAAGTGACTCCAAAGTCTATTCGAATGAGAAAGATCTATCTGGATGAAAATCAGAGGAAAAGAATGGCTAATGCCGAAGCGTAAAATCTGCAGGAATGAAAAGGTTGACATCATTGATGAAAACAAAATTGATGTCAAGAAATAGCCGCTGGTAATCTATTCAAATAGGTAGCTTACCATTCATATAATTTAACCCCTATTAACGAACAATAGGGGTTTTTTTGTGCTTTATAAATCTGCACAATATTTGCTCGCAAACTCATTATGAAAAAAATATTTCTAACTATTCTGGTTGCATTAGTAACCTTTGCTCAAGCGCAAGATCGCTACAGCATCAACATTGATCTTACAAAAACATCAAACGATAGATTACCTATCCAAATTGAAGTTCCTTCAATAGATCAGGAGGAAGTTGAATATCACATGCCAAAGGTCGTACCTGGCACATACAGTATTTCTGATTTTGGAAGATTCGTTGATGACTTCAAAGCATTTGACTCTGAGGGGAATGAGTTGGAAGTAGAAAAAATCTCAACAAACAGATGGAATATTAAAGATGCCACCAAGTTGAAGAAGATTACTTACTGGGCCGAAGATACATTCGATGATTTTTCTGGTTACGGTAGTAATCGCGTTTTCGAGCCAGGAGGTTCAAGTATAGAAGCTGAACGTGATGTGTTTGTGATTAATACATTTGGTTTTATCGGTTACATCGATGGATACAAATTCAAGCCATTTAGTTTAACCGTAGTTCATAATGAAAAAATTCAGGGAGCTACTTCATTGGTAAAAGAATCCTCTACTCCTACCTCGGATACATATACCGCAGATAATTACAACTTCTTGGCAGATGCACCATTGATGTATTGTGCCCCTGATATTGTAAGCAAAGAGATAGCCGGAGCTAATGTGCTTGTCTCTGTTTACTCACCCAACAAAGTACTTTCAGCTGCTGACGTAATGGACAATATTGATGAGCTTATGGAAGCTCAAGCGGAATATCTTGGCGGAACTTTGCCCGTAGATAGATATGCATACTTGATCTACCTTCTAGACAACAGATCAATATCTGGAAGCTTTGGAGCATTAGAGCATTCATATTCATCGCTCTATTCTTTACCAGAAATGGATCCGCAAAGAATCAGTCAGACAGTGAAAGATGTTGCCGCACATGAATTCTTCCACATCGTAACCCCACTTAATATTCATTCAGAAGAAATTCATGACTTCAACTACATCGAACCTGAGATGAGTCAGCACCTATGGCTCTATGAAGGCGTGACCGAATATGCGTCTCAGCATGTTCAGGTTAAATATGGTCTTTACGAACTCGAGGATTTTCTTGGCGAAATGAGAAGTAAGATGAATCAGCAGGAACAATACAATGTTGACATCCCTTACACAGAATTCAGCGAAAACATATTAGAACCCAAAAATGAGCGTAGGTATGGAGATGTATATGCGGGCGGTGCGCTAATCGCTTGGTGTCTTGATCTAACAATTATTAATTCTACAGATGGAGAAAAAGACCTTCAAGCAGTACTAAGAGAACTTGCTAAGCAATATGGACCAATGAAAGCGTTCAAAGATGAAGAGCTCTTTGATGAAATCGAAAAATTAACGAATGGTGAAGTACGGTCCTTTCTAGATTCATATGTAGGTGGAAGTGATAAATTACCATATTCCGAAATACTTGGTTTGGCAGGATTCAACTACTCTGCAGAAAGCGATGAGATGGTAATTACAGCAGGTAGATTCATCCCCGACTTAAATGAAGATCAAGAAATTTATGTAGCCTCAATAGATCAAATGAACGATTTTGGAAAGGACTTAGGTCTGCAAGAGGGGGATGTATTGCTATCATGGCATGGAAATAATGTAACAGTCGAAACTTTTTCTGATGTAATACAATCCTACTATAGTGAAGCAGAAGCTGGAGATAAAGTAACAGTTATTGTGAGACGAGAAGTGAAAGGAAAAACCAAAGAGGTCAAGCTGAAAGCGAAAGCTAAGAAGGTGAAATCTTCTCAAAAGCATATGCTGACAGAAATTGAAAATCCAACTCCAGAACAAGCTTCAGTTAAAGAAATCTGGCTTGGCACCAGTAACTAATTTGAATTATCAAGGTATAATAACAATACAGACCTAAAAGCTATGAAGAGAAACAATAAAATTGCGCTCATTAGTGGAGTAGCCGTGATAGCTATTCTAGTCCTGGTTTTTTCCGGGAATTCATCTGATTCTACTGCTGAAGTTGTGGTTGAAGTAGAACAAGGAGAGTTTGTCATAGATATCATGACTTCCGGTGCATTAGATGCTAAGAACTCGGTTCCAATTAAAGGGCCTACAGGTCTTCGTAACTATCGAATCTGGAATGTTACGATACAACACATAATTGATGAAGGTACTGTCGTTCAAGAAGGCCAATACGTGGCTAGATTAGATCCCTCAGAGCTTACAGGAAAAATTAAAGATGCCCAGTTAGATGTTGATGAAACACAATCGCAGTTTACTCAAACTAGACTTGATACTGCACTTACTATGCGCCAAGCTCGAGATGAGCTCATCAACCTGGATTATGCTGTGCGTGAAAAACAGCTAACACTGGATCAATCACAGTTCGAACCCCCGGCCACTATCCAAAAAGCCGAAATAGAATTAGAAAAAGCTAAAAGATCTCTAAAGCAGGCGAAAGAGAACTATGAAATTAAGCGCCAACAAAACGTTGCTAAAATGCAAGAAGCTTCAGCTGAGCTTAGAGGCGATAAGAATGAACTAGAAGGTCTAATGAAACTTTCGCAAAGCTTTACAATTCTTGCCCCTCAAAGTGGTATGCTTATCTATAAGAGAAATTGGGATGGCAAACCCGTTAAAGAAGGTTCTCAGGTAAGTGCCTGGGATCCTGTAGTAGCAACACTTCCTGATTTAAGTAAAATGTTATCCAAGACTTACATTAACGAAGTAGATATTCGAAAAGTAAAAGCAGGTCAAGATGTTGAGATCGGATTTGATGCATTTCCAGATAAAAAACTTAAAGGAAGGGTAACCAAAGTTGCCAATGTAGGCGAACAAAGACCTAATTCAGATGCAAAGGTTTTTGAAGTGGAAATCGAGGTATTTGGAACTGATCCACTATTAAAGCCTGGCATGACAACAAGCAATAAAATCATTACGAAGACTGTTGAGGAAGCACTTTTCGTGCCGCTTGAAACCCTTCATTCTCAGCATGATTCCATTACTTATGTGTTTAAAAAGTCGGGCGGAAGCACGATCAAGCAAGAAGTTATAATTGGCGATGCCAACTCCGAAAATGTTCACATTATCGCTGGGTTAGAAGTGGGCGATAGAGTCAACTTATCCTCTATCAAGGGCATGGAGAATGATGATGTTGAACTTTTACCAGAAATGGATGGTAAGCGCAACAAAAAAGAAGAGGTAGTTGAAGCGCCTCAGCCTAGTTTGCCACAAATGCCAAAAGGCCGCAGAGGCAGAAACTAAAAATGGATAAGGATAGAATCTTAGCCAATCTATGGATTGCTATAGAAGCGGTCCTGGCAAATCGCGTTAGGTCCATTCTTACGGCCTTAGGCATCATATTTGGTGTTGCTGCCGTTATAGCAATGCTTGCAATTGGAAACGGTGCACAACAAGAAATTCTGGAGCAGATAAAACTTGTGGGAGTTAATAATATAATTATTGAACCAATTGTAGAACAGACGGAAGAGAATCTCGCGGATGATGAGACCGAAGCAAAAGAGAAAAAGAAGTTCTCGCCTGGACTTACTCTTGAAGACAAAGAGTCAATCAGAAGGATTATACCAGGCGTTGAAACAATCAGCCCTGAAATTCTATTAGAAACTTACATAATCAAGAATGGAATAAGAAGGTCAGCAAAATTAGTTGGCGTCGAGCCCTCCTACTTTGACATTTTCAATTTCACATTGTCTGATGGTAAGATGTTTAATGAAGTACAACTTTCCAAAGGAGAAGCAGTATGTATCATCGGAAAATCCATAAAAGCAAAGTTCTTTCCATCCGAGAATCCGATCGGTAAGATGATAAAGTGTGGACCCAACTGGCTAAAAGTCATCGGCGTCTTAGATGAGAGATATATCAGCGAAAGCAGTATTAGCAAACTTGGAATCCGTGATTATAACATGGATGTATATACACCTTTGCAAACAATACTTATACGCTATAAAAATCGAGCAATGTTAACTGAAGAGATGATACAAGGAGCGAATAGAGGCTCTGCCGGTTTCGTTGTGTTCGGTGGCGGAGGTGGTGGCGGAAATACTGATGACGCTCCTGCACCAGCTATTAATTATCACCAGTTGGATAGGCTCGTTGTTCAGGTGGCGGAGACGGAAAAGCTTAACCCTACTGCCGATGTAATTGTGCGAATGCTTGAGCGAAAGCACAATGAAGTAGTTGATTATGAAATTGAAATCCCAGAATTACTACTCAAGCAACAGCAGCGCACTAACGATATCTTCAGTTATGTTCTTGGTGCTATTGCAGGTATTTCACTCATTGTTGGTGGAATTGGCATCATGAATATCATGCTAGCATCTGTTTTGGAGCGCATAAAAGAAATTGGACTTAGACTTTCTATTGGTGCTAAAAAAGCAGACATCATTAATCAATTCATGTTCGAATCAATGATGATTAGCATTAGCGGCGGATTCATTGGAATCATCCTGGGAGTAATAATGGCGTCTGCCGTTAGTCGATTTGCCGATATCCCTACCGTTATTTCATTTGGCTCCATTTTAATCTCTTTTGGAGTCGCCACAGCTATCGGATTGATTTTCGGTATTGCACCAGCAAGAAAAGCAGCTTTACAAGATCCTATTACCTCACTTAGATATGAATAAAATATTTACCGGAGTATGTTTGATCGCATGCTCCTTCATAGCACAAAGTCAGCAAGTGTACTCCCTGGAGAACATCATAGGCTTAGCACAGCAACAGTCACCTCAGGCAAAACAAGCAGAGACAAGGAAAGAAAATAGGTTTTGGCAGTATCGGCTATTTAAGGCAGATCTTAATCCCAGTCTTGTGATCAGTGGTGAAGTTCCAGGATATACTAGATCTTTTGGTCCTGTTGAGCAAAATGATGGTTCTTTCCAAGTTCAATCGATTCAAAGATCTAATGCCTCGGTAGGACTTGGACTAAGACAACCTATAGCATTTACTGGAGGGCTTATTTCAGTTAACTCTTCATTAAATAGAGTGGAAAACTTCAGATTGGATACTAGGGATTTCAATAGCACCGTAGTAAACATCCAACTCAACCAACCAATTTTTGCATTCAATCAATTTAAATGGGACAAAAAAACAGAGCCCATTCGATATGAAGAATCCAAACGAAGCTATGTTGAAGAGATGGAGTTTGTTTCAAGAACGGCTGTACAACGATTTTTTGACTATTTAGATGCACAGGTGAATTTTCAAATAGCAGAATTTAACCTAGCCAACAATGACACCATTTATAACATTGAAAAAGGTCGTTATAATATTGGAACTGCATCGGAAGATAAACTTTTGCAAGTTGAGCTACAGTTATTGCGATCGCAACAAGATTTAGCACAAGCTGAACTGGATCTACAAACTTCCCGGCTAGGGTTACGAACCTTTATTGGACTAAATGAAGGAGAAAATTTCAATCTTCTATTACCCGAATCTATTCTAGAATTTCCTGTCAGTGAACAGATAGCATTACAATATGCAAAAGAAAATCGAGCCGATTTTATAGCTTTTGAACGTAGGCGAATAGAAGCCGATGCACAAGTAGCTGAGGCTCGTGGACAGCGCTTTCAAATGAATCTCAATGCTTCATTCGGCCTCAATGGTGCAGGAAATACTTATCAAGAATCTTTTCAAGACACTCAAGATCAACAAATCGCTAATATTGGATTAAGCATACCAATAGTTAATTGGGGACGTAATGAGGCAAGAATGAAAACAGCTTTAGCCAATAAACAATTAACGGATTATGTAATAGCACAGGAAGAGCAAAATTTTGAACAAGAAATCATCACCCAAGTAAGACAACTTGATGTTTTAAGACAGCAAATTGAAATCTCAAAGAAATCTGACGAGGTAGCTCAGAAAAGGTACGAAGTGGCTCAAAACAGATACCTTATTGGTAAAATTGATATCACGAATCTCAATATTGCATTAACTGAAAAGGACACAGCAAAAAGAAGTTATATCAGTGCATTAAGAAGCTATTGGATTGCCTACTACGACCTAAGAAGGTTGACACTTTACGACTTTGCAAATCAAGAGCTGCTCTACACTATTGAGGATTGATTTTTACGATGCAGATAATGGGAGGGTAAAGTAAAACGTAGCTCCCTCCCCTTCCTTACTTTCCACTTCAATGGATCCTCCTTGAGATTCTATAAAGTCAGCGGATAGCATCATTCCCAAACCAGTACCTCCTTCTCCTTTCGTTCCTTCTTCACTATCGACAATCGCAGAAAATAACCTACCTGCTTTCTCAGTGGACATTCCTTTTCCGCTGTCAGCAAACTTGAATTTCTGAAATCCGTCAATAATTTTTTCCTCAGAATGAATACAGATAGTACCACCATCAAACGAAAATTTAATGGCATTGGAGAATAGATTCCTTATCACCATTCTTACACCATTCTTATCTCCCTTTATTGATAATTCATCAGGAAAATCAAGAATCACCTTTAAGGACTTATGAGATATCTGATCCTCAAATAAATGAATAACTTCATTTACAATTTCGCTGAATTGAAAGTGTTCATATTGTACTTCTTCGCCTTTAAGTTGTGTAGTGGTCCAACCCAGTAAATTATCCAACATAGATTTTGTAGAGTTGAGCCTGACTGTCATCATAGGGATTAAAGATTTGATCTGCTCAAAGTTTGTTTCATCATCAGCTAACAATTCTAAAAAATTGTTGACAGCATTGATTGGAGATCTTAAATCATGAGAGACTACTGAGAAAAGTTTGTTTTTAAAACTATTGGCGTCTTCTAATTCTTCGACTGCTTTCTCAAGAGATTCCTCCATTAACTTATGACGTGTATTATCATGAGCATTGACCACAACAGCCCTCTCGCCCTCAATCTCAATTGGCGAATATGACACACTAAAAAATCTTCTTCCTTGATCTAGATCAAACCAATCTTCATACCTAACTATCTCATTGCTTTTCAGACATTTATCAAAATTAGGTTTGACTAATTTCTGAAAATGATCTTCTCCTAGCAGTCTTTTAATTTTAAGACCTTCAATCTCATTGGCTTTTCTACCAAATCTTCTAGCGTAAGTTTCATTTACGGCTAGGTATGTATAGTCTGAACTTGCAATTGATAAAAAGTCTGTAGTAGAATCAGCAATTACCTCATGCAATTTCTTTCTCGAAATCCCCTTCATTTAATACATTGTGGTGACTGAGTATTATAAGGAAATTGCTAAAAAAGGTTTTAGCTAAAGTGGTGAATGTCGTTTCCTTTGCAAAGGAAATCGCATCTGATAATAATTAGTTTCAAAAAAGCCCTAAAATATCCATGTCATGCTTTACATAAGCAAACACGAAGAAAATCAATACAAAAGCTATCAAAAAGCCTATTAAGAAACCTTTCTTTTTATTCTTCCCCAGGTCTTTGCTCTTTTCCAAATAACTCTTAGAAAATTTCTTTACATACAGACCAACAAAACCAAAAACAGGAACAAAAACAAAGACTGTAACCAACATATCAATTAAGACTGATAGCATCGATTGTTCAGGGTAGTAGTCTTTCACAAATCCAATAATTAAAAAATTAATTATTGAAGCCACCAAGACTGAAATAATTAATAGACCATATTTGGTCATTACTCTTAAATCCATAAAAATCTAATTACACTCAAATAATATACATCAATGAAGCTAGTGCCTTTATAACATGAATTGTTAACAATCATTTATAATTTCAATTTTCTCATTCCTTTGAAATATAACCACATCATTTTCAGCTTTGACCCGCCTTTCTTACGACCCATTTCCATTGCATCCCAAAGCTCTTCTGGAATTGCCTCCAAGCCATTAAACTCACCAGCACCCATCAGCCACTCGCCCCCATCAATTGTGATGACTTCTCCATTGATATAGGCAGAATAATCCGACACTAAGTAGGCAGCGAGATTAGCAAGCTCTTGATGATCTCCTACTCTTTTAAGTGGAACCTTAGTAGCAGGATCATATTTCTTTTTCAAATTTCCAGGCAATAATCTATCCCAAGCACCCTCCGTAGGAAATGGACCTGGAGCTATTGCATTGCTTCGAATACCATACTTAGCCCATTCTACAGCTAGCGATCGTGTCATAGCTAATACACCACTTTTGGCGCATGCTGAAGGAACGACATATCCTGAGCCCGTCCAAGCATAAGTAGTAACTATATTTAATATGTTGCCCTTCTTCTTGTTGTCTATCCAATCTTTACCCATCGCTAAGGTAAAATTGTAACTACCCCTTAAGACAATATCTACTACTGTATCGAAAGCACGATGTGAAAGCCTTTCGGTCGGACTAATAAAATTTCCTGCTGCATTGTTTAACAAAACATCAACTCCACCAAACTTCTCTTTAGCCTCATTGATCACACGCTCAACCTGCTCGTATTCTCTAACATCACATGCTACGCAATGAACAGGATAACCTGTTTTATCAGTTATCTCTTTGGCTGTTTCTTCAAGCACTTCCATTCTTCTACTGGTGATTACCAGATTAGCACCAAGTTCTGAAAAATAGGAACCCATTGACTTTCCTAAACCAGTTCCTCCTCCTGTGACAATTATAGTTTTACCCTTTAAAGACTCTGGGCTGAGCATTCCTTGCGTATGATTCATTCGAAATAGTTTGCTAAGCAATATAGCCAAAGGAGCATAAAAAAAGAGGCGTCCTGATGGAGCCTCTACATTTGGCAGTGAATAGAGCGGTGAGTATCTAGATTCAAAGTACTCAACTTATCAATTGATAATCAATACCCACTTTTGGGTATTTTTCACTTTTCACAATTTCTTAACATTCCACCATCGAAAGATCAAATACATAGCAAAAGCAAAGACAGCTAACATTACAATTGCGAGAATTGTCTTGCCATAAATGATACTTCCAATTCCAAAAAGTGCTGAATAAACACCTATGGTGCCAATGAATACACTCAGAAGGCTTGTTACCAACGATGATTCACCAACGTTTTCAAATCGTTTCCATCCTATTCCTGGCTGAATTTTAGATACAAAGTCTTGCAATTTCTCATCGGATTCTGGCTTAGTCAATAAAGTAGTAATGATCCATACTATTGTTGTAACGCTAGTACCAATAAGTAATTTGGCAGTAAACCCGTCGATGTACTGTCCTGCAAGCATCTCATCGGGAACCCACAATACCAAAATAAATGCATTGACAGTTGCAACGGTCATCCCTACAATTTCAGTGATTGCATTGATTCTCCAC
This sequence comes from Ekhidna sp., assembly GCF_963691765.1. Taxonomy (GTDB): domain Bacteria; phylum Bacteroidota; class Bacteroidia; order Cytophagales; family Cyclobacteriaceae; genus Ekhidna. The sequence continues at coordinate 3,644,174 of NZ_OY829375.1, read as the reverse complement.
CAAAACCATCTAAAGAGGAAGATGGCTCCAGTTCCTGCTCCTGACAACAATAAAATACTAAAGGCTTGTGAAGCATTTTCCATAATAGTTAATGCCATGACTCCAGCAATAAGCATCAGGATAATTGTTGAAATCCTTCCAACGTTGACCAATTCCTTCTGACTAGCATCTGGTTTAATAAACCGGTGATAAAAATCATTAACTACATATGAAGAACCCCAATTTAGGTGGGTGCTAATTGTAGACATATAAGCAGCGATCAAAGATGCTACCACAAGCCCAAGCCATCCTGGAGATAATAAAGTCAACATGACTGGATAAGCAATATCGTCACCTAAATACTGTTCGTTGATTTCTGGAAAAGCCACCTTAATTGATTCTAAATCAGGAAATAGAATTAACGACGCCAAACCAACCAAAATCCATGGCCAAGGTCTTAGTGCATAGTGTGCAAAGTTGAAAAATAATGTTGCCCCAACTGCGTGCTTTTCATCCTTGGCCGCAAGCATTCTTTGTGCAATGTAACCACCTCCACCAGGCTCTGCACCAGGATACCATACAGACCACCATTGTACTGCCAATGGAATAATAAACATAGAAACAACCAACGAAGTATTTTCTAGGTCTGGAATAATATTAAGCTTTCCGCTAAGCGATTCATTGTTAATCAACGCTGTCAGTCCACCTACATCCGGATGAGTAACCGCCACATAAGCTGCATAAACTGCACCAATAATAGCTATGCTAAACTGAAAGAAATCTGTCCAAATAACACCCTTAATTCCTCCAAGAGCTGAATACGCTGCAACTACAACAGAAGCAATTACCACAGTATGTAAAGGCGCTAATCCAAACAGAATAGATGAAATTTTGATCGCTGCAAGCGTTACTGACCCCATAATCAGGCAGTTGAAGAATATCCCCAAATACAGTGATCGAAATCCTCGTAAAAATGAAGCAGCCTTGCCACCATATCTTAACTCATAGAACTCAAGATCGGTAAGCACGCCTGATCTTCTCCATAATCGTGCGTAAATGAAAACTGTAATCATACCTGTAATTAAGAATGACCACCATAACCAGTTTTTAGCTACCCCTCCTTCCCTGACGAATCCAGTAACCAAATTTGGAGTATCTGCAGAAAAGGTCGTTGCAACCATAGACACTCCCAGCAACCACCAAGGCATCGATTTTCCAGCTAGGAAAAATTCAAGAGAACTTTTACCAGCTGTTCTACTAGCCGCTATTCCAATTAAAAGTACAACAATGAAAAAGGCTGCGATTATCAACCAATCAAATGAGGTGAGGATCATGTTCAACTATTTATAAGGCATGAAAATAAATCATCCCTATGTAACTATCTCTAACAAGCCAAGTATTTCCTCCATATGCAACTATCGTCTGTAAAAAAATCATTATAGTAATTACAACCTCTCCTCGACATGCTTAAAAACTTTTTCCTCATCTCACTAAGAAATCTTAAGAAGAATGGACTTTATTCTGTTATCAATATTTCAGGATTATCCATAGGTATTGTATGTAGCGTATTGATACTACTATGGGTAGTTAATGAAGTATCTTTTGATAAGTTTCTTCCAAAGTATGATAGGCTATATCAGGTCTGGGCAAGCTCAGATTTTGACAATAAAATCAACAATTGGGCCTCAGTTCCTCTACCTACATATGAGGAAATGAAGGTTATCGACAGCAACGTGAAGAACTCTGTAGTTGCTGGCTGGGGTAATCCTAGACTCCTTAGTGCTGGAGACGTCAGAGTTATTAAGGATGGATATTATGTGAGTGAAGAATTTTTGGAAATGTTTGAATTTCCGCTAGTCGCTGGATCTCACAAGGAGGCCTTGAAAGATCCAATGTCTATTGTCCTATCCGAATCTCTAGCCAAAATCTTGTTTGGCAATGAAGATCCAATAGGCAAACAAGTGAAGCTTTCTGACGAAGGTACACTTCAAGTATCTGCAATTGTCAAAGACATACCTGAAAATTCAACCTTTCAATTCGACTATTTAGCCACATGGAAATACCGAGAATCAGTAAATGAATGGGTAAAGGATAACAAAACAAACTGGGGCAATTATTCCTTTCAGGTTTTTGTAGAACTAAACGACCCATCACGGGAAGTTGACGTTGAACATAGCATTCACGACTTACTTATAGAAAAGGATGGCGAAGATGGATTAGATAAACACCTTTTCCTACACCCTATGAAAGACTGGAGGCTCAAAACAAACTGGAATGATAAGGGAGAACAAACTGGAGGACGAAATGATTACGTTCAACTTTTCACATCAATTGCTATTGTAATACTCATCATTGCGTGCATCAATTTTATGAATCTAGCAACGGCGCGTTCTGAAAAAAGAGCAAAGGAAGTGGGTATTAGAAAAAGTCTAGGAACTAGCAGAAAAAGACTTATTTATCAATTTATCAGTGAATCCATTTTTATAACATTCATTGCATTTGTTTTTGCAGTGATACTCACCGAACTAGCACTCCCCTCCTATAATAATCTTGTCGACAAGGAGCTATTTATAGACTATACAAGCATCTATTTCTGGCTTTCTTCAGTAGGAATAGTTTTGATTTTGGGAATCATTGCAGGCAGTTACCCAGCCTTCTACTTATCCTCATTTAGACCCGCGCAAACATTAAAAGGAACAATTAAGGTAGGCAAAGGAGCTACAACACCTCGCAAAGTTTTGGTAATAACTCAATTTGCATTTTCAGTTGTACTAATGATCAGCACTATCGTTATTTTTCAACAGATTAATCTCGTTAAAAATAGAGACCTTGGATATCAACAAGAGCGACTAATTGCGGTTGAAACAACCAATGATCTTCGAGATAACTATGACGTATTGAAACAAGAGCTTCTTGCTTCAGGCTTAGTTGAATCAGTCACAAGATCAAATTCTCAAATTACGCAAACCAATTCGCACAACTTCCTTGGATGGCCAGGTAAGCCAGAAGATCAGCGAGTTATCTTCACAACTATTACCACTACTTATGACTATGCAAAAACAATGGGCATTGACATATTAATGGGAAGAGAGTTTTCTAAAGATTTTGCGAGTGACTCTAATGCAATAGTTATTAATAAGGCAGCACTTGAACTGATGGGATTGGAAGATCCAATAGGAACTAATCTTGATCTTTGGGGTGATAAAAAGAAGTTAATCGGTGTTGTTGATAATGTTTTAATGGGATCACCATATGAACCAGTCCAGCCGATGTTTATGATTCTTGAAGACTGGGGAGGTTTTATTTCTGTAAGAGTAAAAGAAACCAATGATCTGCAACGCACAATGGCAGATATAGAACAGATATTCAATACACACAATCCAGCATACCCATTTGAATACAACTTTGCTGATGTAGAATTTCAAAGAAAGTTTACTACAATCAATCTTACGCGTAAACTAGCAAGTCTGTTCGCTACATTGGCAATGATCATTACAGGCCTTGGTTTATTTGGATTGGCCTCATATACTGCTGAACAAAGAATTAAAGAAATTGGTATCAGAAAGGTGTTAGGTGCAACTGTAACAAGTCTAATGAATTTAATGTCGAAGGACTTTGCCAAGCTTGTCATGATTTCTATATTCATAGCTATGCCAATTGCCTGGTATTTGATGGATTCATATTTGGATCGCTATTCAATACGGGTAAACGTATCGTGGTGGATCTTCCCAATCGTCGGCGCTATCGTTTTGATTTTTGCAATTGCGATTGTATCTGAACAAGCACGCAGAGCTGCAAAAGTTAATCCAGTGAAGTCCCTCAGAAGTGAGTAATACTCATTTAAAGAATTCTTGTAATGGCTTACTAAACACGATTCTTTTGAAATGGTGTATATAAACATTAATTTTGTTGTTTAAACAACTAAATTAAAATCACCATGGAAACGGCCACTTTACCCAATACACAGGAGGCACAAGATTTCATGCCTATCAATGGTACGGACTACCTTGAGCTCTATGTAAGCAATGCTAAACAAGCTGCTCACTATTATAAGTCTGCATTTGGATTCAAATCATTGGCTTATGCCGGATTGGAGACAGGATCTACCGATCGAGAATCTTACGTTGTTGTCCAAGACAAAATTAGATTGGTGCTCACTTCACCACTAAAAAGTGGAACTGCCATTGGAAAGCATATTGATAAACATGGTGATGGAGTTAAAGTAACAGCTCTTTGGGTTGATGACGCAACAAAGGCATATAATGAAGCTATTTCTCGTGGCGCAAAATCTTTCGTGGAACCTAACACCATCGAAGATGAAAATGGAAAAGTTGTTCAATCTGGGATTCATACCTACGGAGAAGTAGTTCATATCTTCATCGAACGAAATGACTATAATGGAATATTCTTACCTGGTTTCAAAGAATGGAATACACACTACGATCCAGAGCCTGTTGGTTTAAAATTTGTTGACCATATGGTAGGTAATGTAGAATTAGGTCAGATGAATGAGTGGGTCAAATTTTACGAAGAAGTAATGGGTTTTACTCAAATCATGTCATTCGACGACAAAGACATTTCTACTGAATATACTGCACTGATGAGTAAGGTAATGAGCAATGGAAATGGAAGAATTAAATTCCCTATCAACGAGCCTGCTCCAGGTTTAAAGAAATCTCAAGTAGATGAATATTTGGAATTCTACGAAGGAGCTGGTGTTCAACACATTGCTGTCGCCACAGATAACATCATTCAAACTGTCACGGATTTAAAAAACAGAGGTGTAGAATTCCTCAAAGTACCAGATACATACTATGATGTATTATCTGAGCGAGTTGGGCAAATCGATGAAGATATTGACGCGCTCAGACCGCTGGGTATTCTTGTAGATAGAGATGATGAAGGATACTTACTTCAAATTTTCACAAAAACAGTTCAAGCGAGACCTACTATGTTCTTCGAGATAATTCAAAGAAAAGGAGCAACGTCGTTTGGTAAAGGGAATTTTAAAGCACTTTTCGAAGCGCTGGAACGCGAACAAGAGCTTAGAGGAACACTTTAAGATCGGACTTAAACACTTATTCAAAGGGACTCTTGGAGTCCCTTTTTTATTACTCTTCCGCACTGGTATAGTTGGTGAATACTTTATCTAATGTCGAAATCAAAGTCTCGTATTCTTCATCACTCAAATTGGTCCATCCAAGTTTTCGTGATTCATTTACGGCTGGTGTAGCCTTTTCAATAATTGCCCTACCATTTGAAGTAATTGAAACGTGATATTTCCTTCCATCTGCTTGATCAGGTATACGCTCCACTAAATTCTTTTTTACGAGTAAATCGACGATTCGCGATACTGTTGGCTTGTCTCGAAAGCTCATACTGGCCAATTCAGTTTGATACATATCCTGTTCATTTAGCTTCGCAAGGATCACCCATTGCTCAGGCGTAATATCCACATTGGCTCTTTTAAACCTGTTAATCAAATCTTGACGGACAACTTTATATGTTCTATCAATAAATGATCCTAGTTCTTTATACTGAGACATAATAGCTAATATATCAAATTCCAGAGCCCTAGATATTATCAATCTTATTAAAAAAAGAAATACAATAAGGCTTCAGCGTTCTAAATGGAGAATATCTAGCTTATTTTTGGGCAATAACCTATCAATTTGAAGAAACTATTAATCTCTTTAGCGATACTACTTCTTGGTGGGGCAGGATACTTTACTTATGATAAGTGGGTAAAGCATTCGGACCTAACAAGTTGGAGTTTTATTCCAGCCGACGCAGCTATAGTCATTGAGACCAATCTCACCGCCAATCTTAAGGAATTTCGAGGATATCCAATTTCATCAATATTGGATGAATCATCAGGGTTTGAAAACTTCAGAAGTGGTTTAGCATTTTTAGATTCCATAAATGGTAATGGAGGATTTTCAGCTATTTTCAAGAACGCACCGGTAGTGGCTTCCTTACACAGGGTATCAAACACAGATCTTGATTTTTTATTTGCTATTCAACTTCAGAACATATCGCAAAACACCTTTGCAAATGCAGCAATAGGTCGGTTAAAAGAAAATGGATTCAGGTTTAAGACCAGAAATTACAATGATTTTAAGATCAGCGAGATATCCAAAGGGAGCAAAACGTTGACATTCATTTTTTATAAGAATTTTTTTCTTGCAAGTTTCACTCCATATCTAGTAGAAGACGCCATACGAGCTGTTAGCGAATCCGAAATCAACGCCTTCAAAGATGAGTTTGCAGAATGGTTAGATGCCGATTCCAATGGGCTTGGATCCATCTATGTGAACTACAACAAGTTTGGTGAGTTGATAGGTGCTTTTACAGGTAAATCCATGGACTTGCCCCTAATTGCAGGTGATTATGATTTACAACTAGACTCTTCTTTCCTTCAACTCTCTGGATTTTCACATGCGGTAGATGGATGGATGACAACTCACACCCAACAGTCCGCAAATTTTGAAATGGCGGAAATCGTTCCAGAAAACACCTCTTACATTTATCATATCACTTCTACTTCGTTTTCAGAATGGAAGGACAAGCAAATAAATTATTTAAGAGATCAGAATGAGAAGATCAAAGACTATCAAGACAGTCTCAAACAGCTTTACGATTTTAATGCTGACCAGATATTTGATCTTTTAGATAACGAGATTGGTATCGCAAGCCTTGAATCTCCAAGAACTAGAGATAGCCACAAACTTCTCTTTTTAGAAGTCAATAATGCTAAAGAATCATTGGATTTTTTCAGCCTGTTAACTGAGCGAATCGCATTGTCAAGAGGTGATACAGTTTATGCAGAATCTTATAGTGAAAATGAGATCCGTTTTCTTCCAATAAGTGAATTTCCATCAACCATACTAGGTGAATTGGCTGATGGATTTGATCAATGTTTTTATATGGGTTATCGCAATTATCTAATTTTCTCAAACGATCTAGAATCCCTAAAAAAACTCATTATTTCAATTCAGAATGAAGATACCTGGGGTAAGTCCATTCAAATGAATGACTTCTTGGCAAGAGCAAATAACAGTGCTAATGTTAGCCTTTTTGTAAACATTCCAAGGGCATGGAGCACAATTCAAACTGAACTTAAATCAGAATGGAATGACCATTTCACGAAGAATGCTTCTATCTATAAAACCATGGATATGGCAGCATTCCAATACAGCTACCTCGATGGGAAGTACTTTACAAACTTCACCTTCTCTCAGCCTGTAAAAAAATCAAAAAGAATACCGAAGACCAATGCAAACAATGGCCTTCAGTTTGCAAGTCGGCTTACTTCAAAACCATTCCTTTTGAGATCGCATTCCCATAAAGACTTTGATATCTTTTTGCAGGACAGCACAAACACCATTTATTACTTGGACCCCAATCAAAATGCACTGTGGTCTCAGAATGTAAATGATCAAATCGTAAGTGAGGTCTATCCTATTGACTATTATAAGAACGGTAAAATACAATATGCCTTTGCAACGAAATCTGAAGTTCATATCATAGATCGTACTGGATCTTCAATCCCTGGATATCCGAAAGCATTGTCAAACAGTGTTATCATTGATCACTTTAGTTTAATCGATTACGATAAAAGCAGAAACTACAGGTTGGCAATCACAGATACCGATGGAAATGTTTACTTAACGGATAAAGATCTAAATCTATTAGAAGGATGGAATCCTAAAAATCTGGAGAGAAGTGGTCACTTACCCCTCAATCATGCTCGACTTGGTAGATCGGATATTATGATTTCACTCCAATCAAGCGGAATCATCAATGTTATGAATAGAAGAGGACAATTTCTTAATGGATTTCCTTTTGACACTAAACAAGACTTAAGTGCAAACTACTTCCTAAGAAAGTCAAATTCATTATCAAATTCCTCCATTACAATTGTGTCATCTGGTGGTGAGTTAACTGAATTAAGCCTTGAGGGAGACGTCATTAAAAGAGATCAGCTTATCAAAACGAGTGCTGACTCAAAATTCAGACTGATTCCAGATCGAGGTGCCAACTCATTTATTATCATAAGAAATGAAGGCAATACCTACGATGTGTTGGATGATACTGGAAATTTGCTCTTCCAAAAAGATTACTTGTCTGATGGCCCAATTCTTATACAGTATTATCAGTTTGGAGCTGGTAAAGACCTTGTTATTTTCACTGATACGAGCAACCAAGCGCTTTACATCTATGACAAATCCGGGAATCTTGTAACCGGCAACCCGCTAAATTCGAAACATGAAATAAGTTTGATTTACTCCAGTGCAAAAAGAGAATTCCAGGTCTTCACCACTTGGGGATCAAACCTGGAACTCTATAGCTTCAACTATTAACTGCTTGATAGCTGACTATCTGATGACCATCTGCATAAGATTGATTGTGGAGCACTTTCAATTTGCTTGATATGGTATAATTACCAAACAATCGTATTCCGTCTCCAAGAATGATTGGATTGATTTTCAAACGAATTTCATCAATCAGTCCATTCTTCATCAACCATCCAGCAAACATCCCTCCTCCACATAGATAAATATCACTACCAATGTCATTCTTTAGCTGTTTGACACGTTCTATTTCCAATGGTACGACTTCTACTTTTTCTCCTAGCTTCTCAGCCGGTAAGCCATTTGAAAACACATAGTGATCCATATTTGGGTAAGCTGCATCACCAGGCTTCATACCAAATTGATACCCAAACTCATAAGTATTTCTCCCCATGATCACCGTATCAAATGATTCTAAATCATAGGAATATTGATCAACAAACTCTCCTTCCATTTCAAACATGCTGATATCATCATTTTTACCAGCAATATATCCATCTAAGGATGTTGCAACGTAGTAGATAATTTTCCTCATATCACTCAAACTTGTTTGGTTTTCCACTTACCACGTTTGAACAATACAATTGCAATTACAGCATAAAGGCTGTGGCAAAAAGCTATGCAGAAAAACGCACCATTTGGTCCCCAATCATAGACAATAGACAAAACGTAAGCCATTGGAATCTGGATTAGCCAGAATACAACAAGGTTGATCCAAAGAGGCGTCATCGTATCACCAGACCCGTTAAACGCCTGTCCTATCACCATACCATAAGCAAAGAATATATATCCAAAACATATAATTCTTAGGGCACTTATAGCTGTCTCCAACACAACACCCGATTGGTTGAATACTGCTAACACTTGATCTGAGAAAATTGAAAAAATGGTTGCCACTATTATTAAGAAAATGGTGTTCCACTTGGCTGTTCTCCAAACTGAAGTTTCAGCTCTTTCCGGACTTTTAGCCCCTAGGTTTTGTCCAACCAATGTAGCCGCTGCATTTGCCATTCCCCAAGAAGGAAGCAGTGTGAAAACAATTACCCTAAATGCCAATTGATATCCAGCAACTGATTCAGTCCCAAATTCAGCTATAATTCGAACAAGAAAGAGCCAACTTAAAGTTTCAACCAAAAATTGACCTATTCCTGCGGACCCTATCTTGATTATTTCGACTAGGGTTTTAATCCGAATCACGAAGTTTTTGATCGTGAGCTTAATCAAGGAGCTTCCATTGAATATATGGACCAACTGATAAATTACACCGATAGTACGACCTGTAGTTGTAGCAACAGCAGCCCCATCTACTCCCATTGCAGGAATCGGTCCCAGACCGAAAATGAACAATGGATCCAGTATCATATTTAAAAAATTGGCCAATAGAAGTGACTTCATAGCAATAGATGCATTGCCTGCTCCTCTAAAGATGCCATTGATTAGAAATATTAGGATTATACTGAGATTACCAGCATACATTATTTTGGTATAGCCGACTCCCTCTTCAATCAGATCTGATTCTCCGCCCATCAAACGAAGAATGTCTTCTGCAAAAAAGAAACCGAAAACGCCGAAAAAGATTCCGACACCAATAGATAGAACGATTGCCTGAAAACCAGCATCTGCGGCCCTGCTTAATCGCTTTTCACCCACACGTCTTGCCACAATCGCTGTTGCAGCCATGCTCAGCCCTACTGCTAGTGAGTAAATGATCATTAAGGGTGTTTCTGTCAAAGCAACAGTAGCTATTGCATTAACGCTTATTCGAGAAACAAAAATCATGTCAACAACTGCAAATAATGATTCACCAACCATTTCAGCAATCATTGGAATCGATAGCAAAATAATCGCTCGATTAATGCTTCCCGTTGTAAATTCTGTTTCTTCCCCTTTTAGTGCAGAAACAAAGAGTTTGTAAACTCTGGATATAGAGAATGATTCTTTCGTCATTTCTAAATGAAATTAAAATGTGACGGCAAATGCATTAAAAACAGCATTGCCTTGAAATTGTAATGTGAAATACGGATAGTTGAGATACCCTGCCTTGGGGTTACCCTCTTATTCTTGAGGGCGTATTATTAACAATCTCCACGGATAGAATCATAAGAATGCAATAGTAGTACATTTTTTCAATTATGAAGGTTAAGATTTTAGGATTTCATTGCTATAAATTTGAATTTCTTTGTTTACTTCAAAATTGCCTCGAAGATTATGATATGAATAAAATTTGCATTTTAATTGGTTTTCACACCAAAAAAACAACCCTCACCATGGTATTTATAGTCAATAACTAAGTCGATATATTCATCCTATTAATTTAGAAACAGAGCGATAATCTTCAAAAAATACAATTCATATCTGAAGAATTGATTATTTTGGCACCTCATGGAACATGATTACAGCCTGCTAGTAGAGAACCTTAAGGGTAGAAGGTACGATGAAGCCCTGCGCGAACCCGTACTTTCAGATGCCTTTTTTCAGTCCGGATACGACGAATGTTTGCTTTATACCTTGGAGTCAATGGTTGAAATTGACGCTGCATATGCTTATAAAGTGTACGCCAACTCTCGGAAAATTCATGAAATCATAGCCAAGTCATTAAAAAAGAGAGGTTACGAAGTGGACTACAGATATCAGGGTGCACTTAAAACCTACTCGAATGTATTACTATATGGCGATGTGGAGATAATCGTTATTAAAAAGAATCTCTCTAATAAACCTCACAGGGAAATTCAGACACTCTCCATGGATCTCATGGATATCCTTACCAAGGAAACACATTTCAAGACTGTAGACTTTAGTGATAAAACGCGTATTAGAATTACTGCTCAAAAGCCTACTTGCGAAATTGATGTGCTTCCATCTTTATGGGTTAACAGTGCCGAGTACGTAAAAACAAAGAATGAAATCTATCGTGGAATAGCAGAGTTTGACTTTGCGAATAAGAAGGTTAAGAAGTACTTACCATTCCTAAATATTGCTCGGTTTAATTCTCGAGATCAACATACTAATGGAAACTTGAAAGCGCTTTCAAGACTCCTTAAGACATTAAAGGCCGATTCAAGTGAGCGTATTGATTTGAGGGATTCTGAAATTAATTCCATGCTCTATAACATTCCGGAACTAGAATTGTCTGTTCCACAAAACAAGGTGCTATCTCTACTTCCCAAAGTGGCAATCTTACTTGATAAATTGAGTATAGACTCAAAATATTTTAACGAGATGCTTTCACCTTCTGAAAAAGACAGGATCTTCGGAGGTCGTCCTGAAAAGCAACAAGAAATAAGAAAACTCAGTGCATCACTAAATACACTTATTACTGATGTTAAAAAGAGTCTTAGTGATCAAAGCAAAAGCATAGATTCTGAGATTTCTTATTTATAAAAAAGCTAAGAAACTAAACCAGCTCTATTCAACAAAGCTTCAGCCGTTGGCTCTTTTCCTCTAAAATTTTTATAGAGCGTCATTGGATGATCCGTACCCCCTTGACTTAAAATGTTGTTTTTAAACGAATCTGCAGTCTTCTTGTCAAATACTCCATTTTCCTTAAATACAGAAAATGCATCAGCATCCAATACCTCAGCCCATTTATAACTGTAGTATCCAGCAGCATAACCTCCAGCAAATATGTGACTAAACTGAACACTCATGTTCGTTCCATCAACATTAGGAAAAAGCTCAGTTGGAGCGAAAGCTTCTCTCTCGAATGCACCTACATCAGAAAGTGAATTAGCATCAATTAGTGACTGGCTATGCCATGCCATATCAAGCAATCCAAAACTAATTTGTCTGACTGTCGCATAAGCTTCGTGATAGGTAGAAGACCTTTTGATTCGATCAACTAAATCCTCAGGTATTAGCTCGCCGGTTTCATGATGTCTGGCAAAAAGATCAAGACATTCCTTTTCGTAACACCAATTCTCCATTATTTGTGATGGGAGTTCTACAAAATCCCAATAAACACTGGTTCCCGAAAGGCTTTGGTATTTAGTATCAGCAAGCATACCATGCAAAGCATGTCCAAATTCATGAAACAAAGTCTCAACTTCATTAAACTTCAATAATGATGGATGGCCTTCGGATGAAGGAGTGAAATTACACACTATACTTACCTGAGGGATTGTTCTTTCTTCTCCATCATATTTCTGCCCCCTATAAGAAGTCATCCAAGCACCTCCTCTTTTCCCATCTCTTGGAAAGAAGTCTGCAAGAAATATCGAAACCACCTTTCCTTGTTCATTCAACACTTCATAAGCTTGAACATCTTTATGGTAAACTTCTAGATTTTCATTCGGTCTAAATGATATTCCATATAGTTTTTCTGCCGTTTCGAAAACTCCATTTATCACATTCTCGAGCTTGAAATATGGCTTAACAAGTTCATCATCGAGCTCATACTTTTCTTTTCTTAGCTTCTCTGAGTAATATGACCAATCCCACCTTTGCAGTATGATATCTTCACCTTTGGATTTAACAAACTCCTTTATCTCTTCTACTTCTTCCTTCGCTTTTGGAAGGCTCTTTTTTAATAAGTCTTCTAGAAAAGAGATAACCTTATCTGGTGATTCAGCCATTCTTTGCTCTAGTACATAATCAGCAAAAGTTTCGTATCCCAAAAGAGAAGCTAGCTCTGCTTTGAGTCGTACGGTTTTTAAGATTAATTCTTGATTGTCCCTATCACCTCCTTTGAAGCATTTACACATATACGCTCGATACATCTGCTCACGCAATGAGCGATTATCGGCATATTCCATAAATGGAATGTAACTAGGCGCTTGTAATGTAAAAATCCATGAAGACTCCTTCCCTTTCTTTATTGCCAGTTCTTTAGCTCGGGCAACAACATCACCAGGTAGTCCGAAAAGATCACTTTCATCATCCAGTACCAGCTCAAAGTCATTTGTTTCCGCAAGCACATTTTCAGAAAATGAAAGAGAGAGTTTTGAAAGCTCAATGCTTATTTCTTTAAATCGTGTTTTCTTTTCTCCTTCTAGCTCAACACCTCTTCTAACGAAATCAAAATACGTTTCATTAAGAAGCTTGATCTCCTCAGAAGTAAGGTTCAAAGAATCCTTAGATTCATAAACCACTTTGACTCGCTTAAATAAATCCTCATTTTGTTTCACCTCGCTATTAAACGCTGAGAGCTTAGGTGACACAACTTGTGCTATCTTCTGCAGTTGATCACTTGTTTCCGCTGAATTTAAGTTGAATAAGATAGATGAATTTCTCTGTAGGTGTTCGCCACTGTTTTCTAGTGCTTCAATTGTATTCGAAAAAGATGGAGCATCAGAATTTTCAATGATTTTTTGAATCTGCATTTTGGCTTCAGCCAAGGCGCTTTCAATACCCTCTTCGTAGTGAGCGGATTCAATTTGAGAAAATGGAGGCATCTCGTAGGATGTCTTAAAAGGAGATAATAAAGGATTTGGCATCTACTGGTATTTTATTTAGTCCAAAGGGATGCCAAAGGTATTCTAAATGGATGTGAATAAATAGGTGAAAATCAATCGATATTAGTGAGTTTCTGAAGGTCTAATGTGATGTCCTTTCACCCAATCAAATCGATTAAATTCAAGCAGTCTTGTTTCTGTTTCATCATTAAAAATCTCCTCAATTACAATGAAGTGTCGATGCTTATCAGGAGCAATATATCCGAGCAGAATGTATTCCCACTCATTACCATCCCACAAAAACTTCAATATATGAGCCGAGATAATATCTTCTCCATGGCTATAGTCAGCTATTAACTTCTCTCTCTCTTCATCTGAGTCAACATATTCAGCTTTGCGTTCCCATACTTCATTGTTATTGATATAAGCGTGGATAACTAAACTACCATCGAGTTTTGTATGGTCATGCTCGTGTTTGATTTTGAAATGATCAAAAGAGTGGACTTGAGGGTCACTGACGTAGTAGCCTGTAAAAAACTGTGCAGTAAGACTGCTAGTAGCTGCTAACAGTATTAGGGTGAATACGGTTCTCATTGCTATTTTTTTGAAGGGTGAATCAAAAAATTAAATAGCGGTTGAAGACTCAAGGATATTAATATTTTAAGATAAAAGCTGAGTAAAATCTATTGAGCCTTGTATGATTTCGATAAAACCAAGAATTCACTCAACTAAACCCTTATTGCCCATATTTTTAGAGCAGGAACTTAATTAATAAATTGGCTCTTTCACTTGAAACAGCAAACAATCAATTAAATGAAATTCGCAACTAAAGCGCTTCATGCGGGCATAGAACCAGACCCATCTACCGGAGCGATTATGACTCCAATATTTCAAACTTCCACCTATGTGCAGGACGGACCTGGAATCCATAAAGGATATGAGTACGCCAGAACACACAACCCTACTAGAGATGCGCTAGAGAATAATATTGCTGCTTTAGAAAATGCAAAATTTGGAAGATGTTTTGCATCAGGTATGAGTGCTACGGAAACTGTTATCAAAACCTTACGACCTGGTGATGAAGTAATAAGTACTGGTGACTTATACGGCGGTAGCTTTAGGCTTTTTACACAAATTTTTGAAGCGTTTGGTATCAAATTCACATTTGTGGACATGAGAGACCCTCAAAAAGTTGAAGAAATTATAAATGAGGAAACCAAATTAATATGGGTAGAAACGCCAACGAATCCGCTGCTCAATATAATAGACATTGAAAAAATTAGTGCTATCGCACATAAACACGGAGCAAAGGTTGCTGTTGATAACACGTTCGCCTCTCCCTATCTTCAAAATCCCTTAAACCAAGGTGCAGACATCGTCATGCATTCAGTAACAAAATACATTGCAGGACATTCAGATGTTATTATGGGCTTCCTTGGTACTAATGATCCTGAAATCGATAACGCTTTTGGATTTATTCAAAATTCAAGTGGCGCAGTACCAGGCCCTCAGGACTGCTTCCTTGTTCTTAGAGGAATAAAGACGCTTCATTTAAGGATGCAGAGGCATTGTGAAAATGGAGAAGTTATTGCTAACTATTTAAGAAATCATCCCAACGTAGAGAAAGTATATTGGCCTGGATTTGAAGATCATCCAAATCATGATATTGCTAAAAAACAGATGAATGGTTTTGGAGGAATGATCTCTTTTATGCAGAAAGAGGACACTATCGAACAAGCCGAATCAACCCTAAGTAAATTCAAGTTGTTCAGCTTAGCAGAATCACTAGGGGGTGTAGAATCTCTTGTTGGACATCCCTCTGGCATGACTCATGCAAGCATTCCAAAAGAAAAAAGAATTGTTGGAGGTCTCACCGATTCATTAATTAGACTTAGTGTTGGAATTGAAGATGTTGATGATTTAATAGCTGATCTTAAGCAGGCTATAGAGTAATTGATCGCAATAAATCATTCACTTTTAGGTTCATTAGATTGATTAACCAAAATCTTTAATGTAATTGCATAGTAGCTATATTCGGAGTAGCTGTTATCAAATCAAGTCTAATTCATCCGATGAATATTATATGAAGAAGTTCAAGCATATATTAGATCAAGCGCTACACTCACTTGCACTTCAGCTAGTATTTCATCATTTCAAAAATAATCTGGCACTTCTTGCAGTCTGGGCAATTGTCATAGCTGCATTCTCTGGTGGTCTAGGCAAAGTATATGGCATTCAGTATCTGTTTTTAGATCCTGAATACCTTGGAGAAGTCAGTTTTTGGAGCTTTTTCATTGTAGGCATATGTTTCGGAAATCTTATCATGGCCTGGCATATTACATCGTACATTCTTGATGGCCATCGCTTTAGATTTATTGGAGCACTACAGAGACCTTTTACCAAATTTTCACTCAATAACAGTCTCATTCCCTTACTATCCTTAATTCTCTACATTATTCTGCTCATCAATTTTCAAAGCAATAATGGACTGGCTCAACCAGCGGATATTGCATGGCATGTTGCTGGCCTTTTACTAGGAATAGCAGGGATGCATTTGCTCATGATTCTTTATTTCATGTTAACCAATAAAGACATCTTCATTGTTTTAGCTGGAACATTAGATAAAAAGCTAAGAAAGAATGTACTCAGTAGAGATCGCGTGATGAGTCGCGTCAGAGAGAACAAAGCAGATGCATACAATGTGACCAACTACCTTGATTTAACATTTAAAGTCAGGTCTACTGAAGACATTGCTAATCGAGCTTCACGTGAAGCAATCCTTAGGGTATTTGATCAAAATCATTTCAATTCTGTTGTGGTTGAACTTTGCATAATAGGCGTTATCCTGCTGCTCGGCTTTTTCATACACATTGAGTTCTTGCAGATTCCGGCAGCAGCAAGTGCTCTGCTCATTTTTGCAATAGCAGTAATGCTTGTTGGAGCTGTCAGCTATTGGTTCAAGGGATGGGGATTGGCATTTGCTTTAGGTATATTCATTATAGTGAACATCAGTGCAAAATCCGGACTTGGAAAAGGTATTAATCAAGCTTCCGGTATAAACTATGATACCACTAAAACAACCTACTCAGTAGCAAGCCTTCAAAAAGCTCATTCCAAAGAACAGTTTATACATGATAAACTGCACATGCTTGAAACATTGGAAAGTTGGAAAGCCAAATGGCCAAACTCGAAGAATCAAAAAATGGTCTTTTTGTGTGTAAGCGGTGGTGGTCAGAGAGCTGCATTATGGACTGTTAATGCATTGCTCAAAGCAGATAGTGCTGTGAATGGAACACTTATGGATCAAACAATGCTTATAACTGGAGCATCGGGTGGTGCTATTGGTGCAGCCTACTATCGCGAGATGTTCAGAAGAAATCCAAATGTTTCATTAACAGATTTGAAAAACGAAGCATTAAACAACATTGGCAAAGACAATTTAAATCCAGTGATTTTCGGGCTTCTGGTAAACGATCTATTCTTCAAAATGAGAACTCATGAATATGCGGGAAGAAAATACAACATAGACAGGGGCTATGTTTTCGAAAAAAACTTAAATAAGAACCTGGGTTATACACTAGACTTTCAGATTAGTGATTATCTGGAAGATGAAAAAAAATCTAGAATACCAACAATGATATTGGCTCCAACAATCGCCAATGATGGAAGAAAATTGTACATCTCTTCTCAGCCAATATCATTCATGGGTGTTTCATCAGAAATACTCAACGATGAAGATCAAAAAGTACGAGGTGTTGACTTTCAAGGCCTATTTCATGCAAATGAACCTGAGAACTTAAGCTTTCTATCAGCACTAAGGATGTCTGCTTCATTTCCATACATCACACCAAATATTAGTCTACCCGCAGAACCTAGGGTTGAAATAATGGATGCTGGCATCTCAGACAATTTTGGAGTATCTGACGCCATTAGGTTTGTTGATGTATTTAAAGATTGGATAAATGAAAATACTGCAGGCGTGGTTTTCTTGGTTGTGAGAGATACCAAATCAAATTCACCAGTGGAAAAAAGGCCTAATCCTTCGGTGATTGATCGCCTGACCTATCCGATAGCGAGTGTTTACAACAACCTAACCAACATGCAAGACATTAGTAATAACGGAAAGGTTGAGCAAATGAAGCTATGGCTAAACGGAGAATTTGATATCGTTGAAATTGCCTATGATTCCTATGAAAATAATGGCACTGCGTCCGATGTAGAGCGTGCATCCCTCAGTTGGCACTTAACATCAAAAGAGAAGCAACATATTCACAACAATATATATATCGACAGCAATATGGACGCTATCGATAGGCTGCGAAAGATTATTAAAAACTCATCAAATCCTTAAAACGTGAAGTTTGACGTCTGCTTACTTCTATCTCAGTACCATCCTTTAGATATAACCGAATAGTGCCACTAAACCATGGCTCTATTTTATCTATCCACTTCATATTAATAATCTGCTGACGATTGGCACGGAAAAACATTTTAGGATCGAGACGACTTTCCATGTATTGCAAAGTCTTAGGAATCATCGGTTTATGCTCATCAAAATAGATTCGAGTATAGTTATCCCATATTTCAAATAAGCGAACGTCTTTAAGGGTCACAAACCAGCACTTTTCACCATCTTTTACAAACACCTGACTATTCTCATTGAGAACATCTTTTGGTTCTTCACTCTTCTCAATATTTTCAATTACTCGCTGCAATGCAACAGAAAGCCTATCATCAGTAATCGGTTTCTTTAGATAGTCAAGCGCATTGTAATCAAAGGCTTTGATTGCATACTCACTGTAAGCTGTGGTAAATATTATTTGCGGAACCTCATCCAGCATCTCGAGTAACTCAAACCCATCTTTATCTGGCATCTGAATGTCGAGAAATACCAAATCTGGTTTCAATTCTTCAATCATAGATTTAGCCTCATCAGCATTCTCTGCCTCTCCTATTACGTCAACTTCTTTATGATTTTGCAAAAGAAATTGAAGCTCCTGGCGAGCCAATCTAGTGTCATCAACTATTAGTGCTTTCATTTTAACAACGGTAATTTTAAACGAGACCTAACCATATTTCCTTCCTGTGTTAATTCAAGGTCTGGTTCACTATCAAACAAAATTCGTATACGATCTGTTGCATTTTTCAATCCTATCCCATTTCCAACATTCTTCTTCAGCTTCCCAGTATTACTCACTTCGAGTACAAGATTCTTTCCTTCCTTGTCAACAGATATTAATATATCGCCACCATTTTTAATTTGAGAAATCCCATGTTTTACAGCATTCTCAGCCATTAACTGGATTAACATAGGTGGTATCTTACATCTTTCTAAATCCTTCTTGCTAAGAATTTCATAATGAAGACGATTTTCATAATGGATACTTTCGAGCTCCAAATATTTATTAACAATCTTAAGCTCTTCTTCTATGGTTACTTTTTCATTGTCATTAAACTGAATGGAATATCGTAACAGCTCTGAAAGGTGAGAAACCATATCGCGAGCCTTCATATGATCCTCCAATATTAGTGCTCTAATATTATTAAGTGCATTAAAGAGGAAATGTGGATTTATTTGAGCTTTAAGTGCGATAAGTTCAGCATCCTTTACTGCAGTCTCTAACTGCCACTTTTCAACCTCTTCTTTTTTATAGTTTCGAAAGAAGTAGATAATTAAATAAACAGCCGTCCACAGGCTGAAATAAACAAAGGTTTGGAATGAAAAGAGAAAAAAGACAAGAACAGAAAATCGCTCTACATCAATTATATCAGTTGTCAGGATCGTATATCCAACAATAATGCCATTGGCCAGAATAGATATTACTGCGAGTGTTGGTACCAACCTAAGTATCAGTTGCTGTAGCCTAAGTTTCAACCACCCATCAAGTTTCATCTTATATCGCAACAAATGAGTCGACAATAACATCACAATCGCGCCAAAAAATTGAGCGAGGATTACCCAAACATCAATACTGTCGTAAAACAGAAAAGACACAACAACCCCAATCATTGCATATGCAAACCATCCAATCGATTGTAAAAGCCAATATGAACTATTTCTGGTCATGATTTAAGTCAACACTTAATCACAAATAAAATTCTATTTGTGATCCTGTTTGATAGGTTTGAAGTAAGTGGTCATATCAATACTATGAATGGAATAAAAAAGCCCATTCTTTTTCAAGAATGGGCTCAATATAATTTCGTTGTCTAATTAAAGAAACTTATCGACTGAAGTGTACGGCATTCCAAATGCATCAGCAACTCCTTTATATACAATCTCACCATTGATAACATTTAACCCTAATTTCAATTCCTTGTTATCGTTACAAGCTTGTTTCCAACCTTTATTTGCAAGCTCTAATGCATATGGTAGTGTAGCATTAGTAAGTGCAAGCGTAGAAGTATAAGGTACGGCTCCAGGCATGTTTGCAACACAATAATGAACTACATCATCGATAATAAAAGTAGGATCTTCGTGAGTTGTTGGTTTACAAGTTTCAATACAACCTCCCTGATCAACTGCTACATCGACAAGTACAGTACCCGGCTGCATTTCTTTCAACATATCTTTTGTAATCAAACTTGGTGCTTTTGCTCCGGGTATTAGAACCGCTCCGATTATTAGATCATGAGAACCGATAAGTTCTCTGATATTGTACTCACTACTCATGAATGTATTCACGTTAGCTGGCATAATATCATCGAGATATCTAAGTCTTTGAAGATTAAGATCCAGAATAGTAACATCAGCACCCATACCTGCTGCCATCTTCGCAGCATTAGTTCCAACAATACCTCCACCCAATATCATCACCTTTGCAGGTCTCACACCAGGGACACCTCCAAGTAAAATTCCTCGTCCTTTAAGTGGTTTCTCAAGATACTTTGCTCCTTCTTGAATAGACATTCTACCTGCCACTTCCGACATTGGAATCAACAATGGCAATGATCTATCCGCGCTTTCAACAGTTTCATATGCTAAACATATAGCTCCACTATCTATCATCGCTTTAGTAAGCGGTTCATGTGACGCAAAGTGGAAATAAGTAAATATCAACTGATCCTTCTTACATAGCTTGTATTCTGGCTCAATTGGTTCTTTTACTTTAATGATCATCTCAGCTTTTTCATACGTTGCTTCAATCGTAGGTAAAATCTTAGCACCAGCTTCAACATATTGATCATCGGTAAATCCACTGCCTTCGCCAGCAGTCGATTGTATATAAACTTCGTGACCTCTTTTTGTAAATTCTACTACTCCAGATGGGGTTACAGCCACTCTGTTTTCGTTGTTTTTAATCTCTTTTGGGACGCCTATTATCATGGTTAATAAAGTTAAGGGATGGCAAATATAGGGAGTGCATTTTAGAGAAAACCTAACAATTTAAAATACAAAATATGCAAGGTGGTAAATTTAAAATAATAGAAATTTTATACTACAATTTAAAATTAAACAAAATATAATTTGTTTATGAATAGATGAAATCCACCAAAGCATAGTTTATATCGAGGATTCTACTTTTAAAAGTGGATCAAATTTCATATTTTTGAGAGTGACTAAGGTCAATTAATCTCAAAATTTATCTAAATGAGCGAGGCGAAGAATAAGACAAAACTTCCTGTTTCTAAAGAAGAAATACTTCATGATTATCAATTGGCGGTTGAAAGTAGAGAAGCCAGTCTAATAGGACGAAAGGAAGTATTTATGGGCAAAGCCAAATTCGGAATATTTGGTGACGGAAAGGAGCTTCCTCAGATAGCAATGGCCAAATACTTTCAAAATGGTGATTGGAGATCCGGATACTACAGAGATCAAACCTTCATGATGGCGATTGGCCAACTTAATACACAACAATTCTTTGCTCAGTTATATGCTCATACAGATGTGACGGCTGATCCTGCTTCAGCTGGTCGAATGATGAATGGTCACTTCGCAACTCGCTATCTCAACGAAAAAGGTGAATGGCTAACTCAAACAGACAAGAAAAACAGCAGTGCTGACATTTCCCCTACTGCTGGTCAGATGCCTCGATTACTGGGACTAGCTTATGCATCCAAACTATATCGACAAAATAAAGACCTTGGAGAATTTGAAGACTTTTCTATAAAAGGAAATGAAGTAGCCTTCGGTACAATTGGCAACGCCTCTACTTCCGAGGGGCATTTCTGGGAAACAATGAATGCGGCTGGTGTCTTGCAGGTGCCAATGGTTATGTCTGTTTGGGATGACGGCTATGGAATATCTGTTCCGCAGAAATATCATACCATTAAAGAAAGTATTTCTGAAGCGCTCAGCGGATTTCAAAAGACCAAAGACAAACCTGGTTTTGAAATCTTACAAGTAAAAGCATGGGATTACGTAGAGTTACTCAAGACTTATAAAAAGGCTGTTGACATTTCTCGAAAATCTCACATCCCATGTCTCATCCATGTCATTGAGGTTACTCAACCACAAGGTCATTCCACATCCGGATCGCATGAGAGATATAAATCGAAAGACCGATTAAACTGGGAAAAGAATTACGATTGCATTCTTAAGATGCGGGAGTGGATTTTAGCTGAGAACCTAGCAACAAGTGAAGATTTAGATGAATTAGAGAAGGAAGCCAAGAAAACGGCAAAGCAAGCTAAAGATGCTGCATGGAAAGCATATAGCAATGACATTAAGAAAGAAGTTCGGGAAGTATTAAGTCTTATTGACAAGGCGAGTATCTCTTCTTCAAAAAAATCAGAAATCGACAAGATCTCGGATGATCTGAGAAAGGAACTTAACCCTGAAAAATCTCATATCGTACGGTCGGCAAAACAGACTTTAAGATTATTAAGGGGAGAGCATTCAGAGGAAAAGAAAAACCTACTAAATTGGCTTAACGAAAAAGTTGACCTATATCAAGAACAACTAAATTCTAAGCTATATAGTGAATCTTCGGATTCAGCATTGAATGTAACGACTGTTCCAGCTCAATACTCTGACGAAAGCGAACTTGTTGACGGACGCGAAGTACTAAATGCAAGTTTTGATCACTTACTTGCAAATGATCCAAGAATTTTTGCTTTTGGAGAAGACGTTGGGAAGATCGGTGATGTAAATCAAGGGTTTGCTGGATTGCAAGACAAATACGGTGAACTTAAAGTTACTGATACGGGAATCAGAGAAACTACAATTATTGGTCAAGGCATTGGCGCTGCGATTAGAGGACTGCGACCTATTGCTGAAATTCAGTATCTAGATTACTTGCTTTACGCACTTCAAACCCTATCGGATGATCTTGCCACACTTCAGTATAGAACGTATGGTGGGCAGAAAGCACCCCTTATTATACGTACCAGAGGGCACAGATTAGAAGGTGTATGGCATTCAGGATCTCCAATGGGAATGATCCTTCACTCTCTGAGAGGTATTTACGTGTTAACACCAAGAAACATGACCCAGGCAGCCGGATTCTACAATACACTGATGACATCTGATGACCCTGCACTAGTAATAGAATCCTTGAATGGATATCGATTAAAAGAAAAAATTCCTGAAAACTTAAGTGAATTTAAATTGGCACTGGGCGAGCCAGAAATCTTAAGAGAAGGATCGGATGCGACCATCGTAACTTACGGGTCCACTTGCAGAGTCGTAATGGAAGCTGCCAATCAGCTCGCAAATGAGGATATTGAAGTGGAAGTCATCGATGCACAAACATTAATTCCTTTCGACAGAACTCAAACAATCGTTAATTCCTTAGAGAAGACAAATAGACTGGTAGTAGTAGACGAGGATGTTGAAGGAGGAGCTTCTGCATTCATTATGCAGCAAGTATTAGAAAGAGACAATGGATACTTCCACTTAGACTCCAAACCACTGTCAATAACAGGAAAAAATCACCGCCCAGCATATGGTAGTGATGGCGATTATTTCTCAAAACCAAATATTGAAGAAATATTCGATAAAGTATATGAGTTGATATCTGAGTCAGATCAGGATAACTTTCCTAATATTTATTGAGTTATTTCAGAAAGAATAAAATCAGGGGTAGTCACAAGATTACTCCTATTGCCTGCTCTATCATAAACATAAAACCTAGCCCTAATCACATCATCTAGAAATGCCAGGCGAAGTACGGCAGATTGAATTGAATATGTGAATGATCCACTTTTCCCATCAGGGTCATATTGTGGAATCCTTCCATTAAATATTCCAATATCACATCTATCCGTTCCAAAAATCTCTTGATAATTGAGCCTCTGATAGCCATCACCTACTCTTTTTTCAAATTGGATAACAAAATTAAAATAGGTTTCTACACGAACCACCGGAATAGTACCTACAATGGCTTGACGGCCAGCATCAGTAGGAACAATATTAGAACCCTCACCAAATTCATAAGTAGTCAAAGTTGTACTCTCAAGAAAGGTGCCATCTTGATTGGTAAGCCCAGGGCATATCAAAGGAATATCAGAAACATCATCAGAGAAAAATTCTTTCCCAAATGCTAAAACAGGAAAATCATCTTCCACAAAATCTATCAACAAAGTATTTCCAATAATACTTACCGGAGCCCAATTTTGAGTTATTAAAGGTGCAGTAAAGATTGGAGGTACTGCTTGAGAAATATTATCTATAGTGACGACACTGTCTCTTGAATCTACAAAAACATCAAATTCATTATAAGGTGGTAAAACATCTTGCGACTCAATAATTCCAATATCACCATTACCATCTTCAAATGAGAAAGTTAATATTAAGGAATCTGTAGCTGTACCATCAAAAAACACGATATCTTCAAAAGCTATCTTAGGAGTATCTGGGAACACTTCTTTTTCAAAACATCCTGATAGCATCAGAATCAAAACAAGTGGTAATAAATATTTAGAGTATCTATTCATACGATAATAACAAAAATAATCTACTTTGCCCCTAATGAAATGGTAATATGAATTTCACTGAAGAATTTAAACATAATCTTTTCGGAATTAACGAAAAAAACTTCTTGGATAGTTCGCTTGCTGTATTTGAATATCAGTACAAAACCAACAACATATACCATTCCTATTGCAAGTACTTAAACAAAAAACCTGGTAACGTTTGTCAACTTTCAGAAATACCCTTCATGCCAATTGAGTTCTTCAAAAATCATACAATAAAATGTGGTGATTGGAAAGAAGAAATCATTTTTAAAAGCAGCGGAACAACCGATTCTGGACGAAGTAAGCATTACATTAAGGACATTAGTAACTATCATCAAATAGCCAAAATCAATTTTGAAAACCAAATAGGATCGCTAAGTCAGTTTCAAATAGTAGCATTTCTACCTTCATATCAAGAGCAAGGTGATTCTTCCTTAATAAGCATGGTCGACCACTTCATGAAATTTAGTCATCCTAGTTCTGACTATTTTCTTCATAAGGATATTGAACAAGTATTAAAAAATGATCACAAAAAACTTGTAATTGGTGTTTCATATGCCCTTTTAGATATTGCAGAGAAAAGCATCCCATCCAACAACGCTCTTGTTATGGAAACAGGAGGAATGAAAGGAAGAAGAAAAGAAATAACGAGAAGTGAATTGCATAAGCAATTGAAAGAAGGCCTTGGAGTGACTGAGATTTGGTCTGAATATGGAATGACTGAACTCCAGAGTCAAGCATATGGAAAAGATGGAGTGTTTACATTTCCTAATTGGTCAAAGTGTTTGATCCGAGACATAAACGATCCATTTTCTTACTTACCGGAAAATAGAACTGGAGGTATTAATATAATAGACCTAGCAAACGTCGAAACATGCTCATTTATTGAAACAAAAGACTTAGGAAGGTCTTTTAATGGTTGTTTTGAAGTACTCGGTCGTTTTGATAATAGCGACATTCGTGGGTGTAACTTGCTGATTTAGCGAAAAGGATAAAATATTTTGAAGCTTTCGCTGTTGAATAGTTGAATATTTCTCCTATTTTTGAAGGGTTAGGTATTAAAAGAGCCTTTACACTGAATTAAACCGCATATGAAACTGAAACTTACCATATTAGCAGTAATTATTTTAGCAATGAGTGCATGTACTCAAAGAACATGTCCTACATATGCTCAAGAAGACACTCAAGAAGTAAAAACGGAGCAAGAAGCAAACGCTTAAGCTTCTACATACTTCTTTACATCAGCTTTAGTGATTGTGTCTTGGGACATAATTACTAATCGCTCAATGACGTTTCTTAATTCACGGATATTTCCAGTCCAGCCATAGCTTTCAAGCTGACTAATGGCATCTTCATCGATGGACTTTTTCGCTGTACCGTATTCAGACGCAACTTGATCAAGGAAATGATCAGCAAGCAGTTTAATATCCTCCTTTCTATCTCTTAACGCCGGCACTGTTATTACCATCACACTAAGTCTGTGATATAGGTCCTCCCTAAAATTACCATCTTCTATTTCCTTCTTAAGATTTTTATTGGTAGCGGCTAAAACTCTAACATCTACTTTGATCGACTTATCGCCACCAACTCGGGTAATTTTTTTGTCTTGCAAAGCACGCAATACTTTAGCTTGGGCAGAAAGGCTCATATCACCAATTTCATCTAAAAAAAGAGTACCTCCACTTGCTTGCTCAAACTTCCCTATACGTTGCTTATGTGCGGAAGTAAATGATCCTTTTTCATGGCCAAAAAGTTCACTCTCAATTAACTCCGATGGAATTGCAGCGCAATTCACTTCAACTAAAGGAGCTTTTGACCTTTCACTCTTTTCATGAAGCCATCTAGCAACTAACTCTTTCCCAGTTCCATTCTCTCCATTTATTAATACCCTGGCCTCAGTTGGAGCAACTCTTTCGATTGTATTTTTAACCTCGGTAATTCCATTTGACCCCCCAATAATATCATAGCCTTTACTAACCTTCTTTCTTAAGACTTTTGTCTCAGTAGTCAAATTCGAATTATCAATTGCATTTCTTACTGTTAGTAAAATTCGATTCAAATCTGGCGGCTTCTGAATAAAATCATAGGCTCCTTTTTTTGTAGCATCAACAGCTGTATCTATCGTTCCATGAGCTGATATCATCACAAATGGTACATCTATCCCCTCTTCGGATACCTTACTAAGTAATTCCATTCCGTCCATTTTGGGCATTTTTATATCGCACAAAACAAGATCGATTTTCTCTTGTTCGAGTTTTGCCCAGCCATCTTCACCATCCTCCGCTGTAATAACATCATATTTTTCTTCTGAAAGAATATCGCTTAGAGCATCACGAATACTCTTTTCATCATCAACGATTAGAATTTTAGCCATCTTTATTTTTTTAGCATATATGTAACAAAAAGCAAGCCAGTAAGCCGGGTTCTGTTTTATCCCATCATTTATCTAGACTTATTGTTACCAATAAGTTCTAACGACCTACCCAATTCTGCTTAGGCGAGCAGCCTTCAAATGCAGAACCTATTTGGTCTTTCAGCACGTAAGGTTTACCATGCGACTAATGTCACCATCAGTCCGGTGAGCTCTTACCTCACCTTTTCACCTTTGCCCCTAAGGGTAGTTTGTTTTCTGTGGCACTATCTCTATACCATAAGGTACGCTTCCGCTTAAGAAGTACGTTGCTCTATGCTGCCCGGACTTTCCTTTCCAAATTAATGGAACGATGAGTCGGCTTGCAATGCAAAAATATCAATGAATATCCTTACCAGTAATTTTTAATTCCCAATCATCGGCATGATTGGCAATTTCCATAATCATTTCTTTGACCATGGCATCGTTCAGATTTACTAGAAAATTAATTGCTTCGACTTTTAGGAATCCATCTTCGACAATAAACTTTGTATATGGATAGTCTTTTGAAGCTTCAAGACACTCTTGAAAAGGAATATCATAAGTTAACTCACAAACCTTTGATTTTAGATGTACCACCTCCCTCTCATAATCTGGATGCATAACTATATGTCCAGTGACTGTTTGAAATCGATCCGTTTTAAGTGGTACAATAATGACTGACTGAGTATCATCATACTCTCTAAACTCACCCCCAATCTCTTTTGCATAGTTCTCGCTAAACTTTCTATAATTCATGGTAATATAGGTTTATTACATAAGTTAACGATTCCTGATGAATAAAAACAATAACTAGTAAGTACTATCATTCTCTGAGTCATCATCCTCCTCCTCAGCAATTTCTTCTTCTTCTTTTCTTGGCACTAGGACTGCTTCTTTCCTTTTTATAAACAGCTCACCCATATCATCAAAAGAATGAACAAAACGTAGGCTTATTCCGATTTCTTGATTTTGTTGATTTTCATTTACCTGTATCCTCTGATTGGTATTACTAAAAACTTTGGCTCGGAGTCTACCATCCTTGGTTAGGCTATACTCAACTGTCCAATCACCGACTAAATCATTGAGCACATTGTCGTTATTGTCATTTTGATTTCCAAAATCACCTCCTCTAGTCACCTTCAACCTACCATTTAGGAATGTGTATGCCAGATTCAGCTGAAAGGAGTTTAATGCTTCGTCGTTTACATCTGCGAGGTTTACTTCTACTTCAAGATTTTCATCAATTTGACTCACTAAATAGCTTACCTGACTAGAAAGAAACTCGCCAAGACTGTTACCTACTCCGCCACCTCCACTTAAAGTGAAACTCTCACGCGGAGAAAATCTCCTCAAAAACAACAAGCTAATCACTTGTCTTTTCAGTTCCTGTTCATCAATTACAATTCTCGAAAGCGCAGAAATATTTTCATTTGTGGCGTCAGATTGATTTTCCAATTGCAAATCGAAACCAATATCTGGAGAAAGCATTCCTCCCGCAAGTTGGAGTATTACAGATATGGGGACCTTATTGGCTAAAAGCGCAGGATCCCTATCTGCTGGATTATCAAGTTCTTCAAATGAAGCTCTTTGAATGTAGTTCGCATCCAAATCCAGTGTCGCATTGTACGGATCGCCATACCATGTGATGTTACTTCCTGGCACAACATCAAATTCTTTGCTGATACCAGGAGCAGTAAAATTATATGCCCCTTCACTGATCTCTAAAGAACCAAACATGCTAAACTCACCATCCGTATCCAGTCTCAACTTCAAATTCCCTCTGCCTCTTCCTTTTATTATTTCGCCCGTTTTAATGTCAAATATCAATTCACAATAAGCATCTGGAGTGATGTTTATATCAAAATCCAGGGTCAGGCCTGAAATCTTGAATTCTTCAGATTCCCCCACGGAGGTTGTATCTGAGAAGTCTACAAATGAAATATAGTCTTCTTGACCGATGTTTGTTCCTTGGGAAATTGGAATGTACAACCTAGTATTTGGTTCCGTTCTTTCAATTGTTGCTTTAATATTTAAGTCATTTAGTGGACCATCTACATCAATTGTTCCAGTACAGTAAGCAGACCCATAATAAAGACTATTCTCTAAAATAGTAGTATTAAGAAACTCAAAGTTGTTTGCACGGATATTTATATCAGTTATCAAATCTCTAAAGTAAGAGTGTGATATCGTCCCAGTCACTAGTGCATCTGATCCTTTCCTATCAAGCAAATGAAAGTTTGATAGAGTCATTAAGCTAGGATCAAAATCAACCTTTCCAGTAAAGGTATAATGGGTATTTAGGTAGTTAATGTTGACACCTCCTCCAACAATATTAAAACTGCCCACAACTTCAGGTTTTTCTATGGAACCGGTTAGAGACAACGATCCACTGGCACCTCCCTCAATATTGGAAAACTTATCTTTTAAAAACGGCTCCCCCATTTTAAGATCCGCTTTATCAAACTTCACATTGAAATCAAGTTGCTGTGATTGCTCTTCCGGAAAATAAAAGCCTTCGACTTCAATTGCATTGACATTTTCTCGTTCGACCTTTACCTGACTAAATACACTTCTATCTGTAGGATTCCACTTTGAAGAACCAACAATATCTCCTACCAGAAGATCATCATAGACTAAATTCTTAATTAGAAATGATCCATCGAATTTGAATGCGTCATTAATTGACTGCCTAAAGATCCTAAAGTTACTATTCAAGTACCCTCCTATTTCAGCTTCAGAAAATAGTCCTACCTTATTCATATTTAAATCTTCCGACGAAATCGTAATGGAAGTTGGTATGGTATCTGCATAAACTCCATCTACCGTAATTGATTCACTAGAATCATAAATTTCTAAATTTGAAAATGTAGTCTTATTCTGAGTAATGACAACCTTATTAGAAGGGTTAAAAACCCAATTATCGTCGAGCACTTTAATTTTAGATGGTAACATCTTTAAGGTAATCGAATCTTTATAGAGGTTGAGTCTACTTTTCAATCGCACATCACTGGCTGTAAGAGGTTGGCTAATGTGCGTTGTCAAATCAATATTATTATCGAACCAAATTCCCTCTACAAGAAGTTCTTCTGTATTGGGCACACCTGCAATAACCTGATTACTTGATTCTATGATAAAATTTGTAAGAACATCAGAACTATTGAGGTCTCTCGATCCATTTATATCAATGACAGGATCGTAAAGTTCATTTGCCCCTATCAATAATGTATCCGACTTAATATACATGGAGATGTTAGCGTTCCTACTTTGTCTAAAATCAGACTCTATTAAAGTTTTACCACCAAGGCGAACTGGGATGTCCAGCGAGTCAAGATATGAGGAAATCTTGCTATCTATATCAGCTTTAAAAGACAGCTTATATTGATTGCCACTTACTCGATATGAGGACGAATCTTTATTGAATTGAAGTTCTGATGAATAGCTAGCAATCATTGCTGGAATATCCTTAAGGGCATCGGTAATTCTAAACTTACCTTCCAAGTTTGACTTCAAGCCTGGCAAAGCAGCTAATATTATTCTTGTACTATCCTTGAAGGAAGAACTCACTCGAATGGAATCTAAATTAATTCGACCTCTATCTAAAACAAGTAATCCAGAATCTATAGCTAGACTTCCAGTAAATTGATCAATATCTAAATCAGTGATTTCAGCCTTAATCCTACCATTCGCTGATAGTTTGTTAGTTGTTAAATACAATGCATCTGCATTTATTTTATTTAAATCAATATCTACTTGTAAAACTTCATGAGTATCCCTGAAGTCTATTTGAGCTACACCATTTATTTGGCAATTCGTATCTTCCACCGAGAAAGCTCCATTAAAGTAATTTTCAGCAAAATGCCCATCAACTTCTATACTATCATATTCGTAGCCTTTAAGACCACTATTATAAAGTAAGGCTTTCAAATCGAATTCAGCATTTTCTTGTTTTATTCCTTTACCCTTAATAGATGCAGTAAGGTTAATTTTTTGAACAATTTCATTTTGAAAGAATACTCCGAAATTCAAATCTTTGAATTCGAGGTTTCCAACATATGACATATCATTAGGGTCATCAGGTATTTTTAAGTTAATATCAGTATGCACTGAACCTTGATCAGTCTCAAAATCCCCACGTGCTACAAAGTCATTTAAAAAGCCAGCAAAACTCCCCGTAAAATCAATTCTTCCCATTTGGTTAAGATTGTCAGCATAATCACCAATATGTGGCCTTAAATCAGAAGGCAATACGTGTGAATCAGTCACATCTGCAAGAACGAATGTTTTTGAAACATCAGGTAGTCCAAAGCAGCTTACACCTCCCACAAAATACGAATTACCATAGCCCAATTTTGTGTCTTCTATATTGAAATCACCAACCGTCCCCCAAATAATTCCATCAAGTGTTATGTCTTTTTTTAGCACATCTGTTCCGGAAATGCTGGCAAAGTCTTGCTTTGAAATTCTGGAATTCTCAAAGTGCAAAATAAATGATACACTATCCTTAAAATGACCCAAATCATCTAATCCAGTGTAAAAGAATTCAAGGCTGTCAGAGATGTGACTAGTTGGAGTGTTAAAGACCAAGTTATCAACACTCAAAGACTGATTGCTTACATAAAAGCGAGTTTTTAATTCATTAATAGTAAAGCTAGAATACTGCTCTATTCCACTAAATTCTATAATCTCTCCACTTATCGTATCCTTCAATAGGAGTTCACCAATACTGAATTCGGGAATATCAAAATAAAAGTTTGTGAAGTCTAACTTCGTATCATCGTGTTCTCTAGACTTATCTTCCAGTTTGAAATCAAGGTCACTAAGTGTGATTTGATCAACATAAATTGAGCGAGAACTTTTCTTTGCCGTGTCTTTCTTTAAAGCTTGTAGAAAAATGGAGAGATTGAGTTTAGAGACGGAATCATGTTTGATCAGATTTAAGTCTAAATCTTGTGCATTGATTTCATCAATATTTAGATAATTCCCTTTGACTAAGTTCCTTATCCCATAGCTTACCTTAACACTGCTTGAATATGCAAGGGTATCTCCTTTCCAATCTTTAATTAAAATCTCATTAAGGTAGGCCTGATCTAGCCAAGAAATTTTTACACGTTCTATTGAAATTTCATGTCCGGTTTGCTCTGAAACCACTTCCAATACCTCTTGAGCAAGGAAAGTTTGGACTGGGCGCAGTTGAAGAAGTAGCATAATTACCAGCAGTAGAGAGGTAGAATAGAAGAAAACTCCTGAAAATAACTTCCAGAGTACCTTACGAACTTTCGATATGGTTATCTTGGCATCCAAAAAAAAGCGGTGGCGGTTATTCTAGGTATTGAGTCCTCTTGCGACGAAACTTCAGCATCTATCTGTATAAACGGCAAAGTAATCAATAATGAGATTGCTAGCCAAGACATTCATGAGAAGTACGGCGGAGTTGTTCCCGAACTTGCCTCTAGGGAACATCAAAGAAATATCGTGCCAGTCGTAAATCATGTTATTAAAGAAGCAGGATTAAGCTTATCAGATCTCGATGCAATCTCTTATACAAGAGGCCCTGGCTTACTTGGTGCTCTGCTTGTAGGTGGGAGTTTTGCAAAATCAATGGCTGCTGCTTTAAACATACCATTGATACCAATACATCACATGAAGGCCCATGTGCTAGCACATTTCATAGAAGAACCCAAGCCAAGCTATCCATTTATTTGCTTGACAGTTAGTGGAGGCCATACCCAGATCCTTAAAGTAATTGGTCCTGATGAGATGATCATACTTGGTCAAACTCAAGATGATGCCGTTGGAGAAGCTTTTGACAAAGCAGCCAAACTTTTAGGTCTTTCGTACCCAGGTGGTCCAATGATTGATAAGTTAGCTGCTGAAGGTGATCCAACAAGGTTTAGCTTTGCAGAATCAGAAATGCCTGGACTTGATTACTCATTCAGTGGTATAAAAACGTCCATACTATACTTTTTACAAAAGGAGGTTCGAAAGAATAAGGACTTTATTGATCAGAACTTACATGACTTGGCTGCAAGCATTCAAAAAACGCTTATTTCAATGCTAATGAATAAGTTGATACTGGCAGCCAAGCAAGAGAATATCAAACAGATTGCAATTGCAGGTGGTGTTTCAGCTAATAGTGGGCTAAGAAACGAACTTGCTTATCAATCCAAAAAATACGGCTGGGCCACTTTTATCCCTGACTTTCAATATTGCACTGATAACGCAGGTATGATATCTATAAGTGGGCATCTCTTATATGAAAATAACGCATTTGGTGAATTGTCAGATAGTCCATTACCGAGAATGCCATTTTAACTAGGGTACTTTATATTTAGCACATGAGCGGTAAAGACAAGAGCAGGTTTTCCAACAATATTCAAATTAAGAATCGTAAGGCCGGTTATGAATATGAATTTGTTGAAAAAATAGAGGCAGGAATTATGCTAAAGGGTACTGAAATAAAGTCACTTCGAGAAGGTAAAGCAAGCATACAGGAAGCTTACTGTTACTTCAAAAAAGAAGAGCTTTTTATAAAGGGAATGACCATTTCGCCCTATGCTCAGGCAAGTTTTGAAAGTCATGAAATGACAAGAGATCGCAAGTTGTTATTGAAGAAACGAGAACTTGAGAAATTCAAAGCCAAAATGGAAGAAAAGGGATTGACGATAATTCCTTTAAGGATCTACATTAATAGCCGAGGACTTGCAAAACTTGAAATAGCGTTAGCCAAAGGGAAAAAGATTTACGACAAAAGGGACAGTATTAAGAAGAAAGACCAAAAACGAGAATTAGAACGAATGAAAATTTAACTTATGAGTTTAGTACTGGTGCTCAATCAAGATTTCACTCCATTGACTGTATGCTCAGTACAGCGTGCTTTTACGCTTGTCTTTCTAAACAAAGCAGACTTAGTTTCAGAGATAAATGAAAAGTGTCTGAGATCAATAAATAAAACGTTCCCTTTTCCATCTATTATTAAGGTTAAATATTACGTCAACATCCCGTATAAAGGTGTTGTAATGAGTCGGCACAATATATTCAAGCGCGATGGAGGAAAGTGTCAATACTGTGGCACTAGTAAAGACCTAACCTTAGATCATTTAATCCCAAGATCCAAAGGAGGAAAATCTACATGGACTAATCTTGTTACTGCTTGTAAAAAATGCAACTCTAGAAAAAGTGATTACACGCTAGAGAAAGTAGGAATGACACTTAAAAAATTACCTATTAAACCTTCTTACATAACATTTCTTCGAATGCATAAAGCAAACCAACGTGAGGATTGGTCTACATATTTAAACCCGAAAAAAGCTTCAGCGTAAATAATTTATTATGAAACGACTACTATTTTTATCAATTGCCTTAATGACTCTCTCATGTGGGTATGAGGAGGATGGTAAGGAAAATGAACGTGATGAAACAATTGAGAGATTTGAGGAAAAGAAGCGAGAGTTAGAGGAAGAGATCGAAAAGCTACAAGAAGATGCAGAGGAAGCAGCTGAAGACGCTCAAAAAGAAATCGAATCTGCATTGAAGCAATTACAAAGAGAGCGAAAAAAAGTAGTAGACGAAGCTGATAAACTTAGAAAGGCAACGAAGAAAGAATTAGAAAATGCACTAAAAGAGGCAGAGGATGTTTATGAAGAGTGGAAAAAGAAGAAAAAGAAACAGCTTAAGGAATAAAAAAACCCAATCGTTATGATTGGGTTTTATATATGAATTAAAAGTTATTTTACTCTTTTACTCCCTTCAATGATTTATAAAGAATCTTACGAGCATTAGATTTTCTCAATGTTTGTTCAACATCAGAAACTATCCCCATTTTAACTTCTGAATCAATATTCAAAGCCATGGTTATTCTATCTCTCTCAGCTTCTGATAGTTTATCTTTTTCTTGGTTTACAAAAAGAGTCAACTCATCAGCCTCCATAAATACATCGTTGGTCTGAATTCTTGGTTCTTCACCATAAGTACCAATATTTTTTGGCTCACCTATGTAAATGTGACTAACCAAAGACTTCTTTTGAATTTTAGAAAGCTGATCTGCTTTAGGCAAAACCTGCTTTACTAAAATTTCTTGTTCTCTCATCACAGTAGTTACCATGAAGAAGAAAAGCAGCATGAAGATAATATCTGGCAAAGCAGCCGTAGGTATATCTTGTGATGCGCTCGAATTTTTCTTAAACTTCGACATAGTACAATTTATTTATCTGGTTCTGCAATTGAGATTGCCTTAGGAATGCCAAGCTTACCTTGCTCATACATTCTTTTCTCTACATCTCTTGATTTATCAAGCTCCAGGTATTCTTGAGCAGTAATACCTACTCTTTCAGCATAAATTTCATTGTATGCAGCTTGTGCTGCATCCAAAACATCGATATACAGTTCATAACTTGTACCTCTATTTGCTTTGAATGAAACTACAGCTTTACCTGGGTGGTCAGAAGATTCTGGGCTTTGTTTTGCTCTGGCTTTCATTTGTGAAGGGAGACTGTTGTATGTGTCAACTCCTTCAGCATCAGGATTACCAAAGTTCAAAATAAACGCCTTGATTTCTTCTTTAAGCTCAGACATTGGCTTTAAGTAAACCTCATTCTCTACCAAAAGATCGTCATTTGAGTTGGCCAAGATTTTGAAAATATTTCGCTCTTGAAACTCAACAATAGGCTGATCTGGTTCTGGTGGAGGAGGTAACTGCATTAGAATTCCCTTGTCATTTGCTATCGTGGTTGTGACCAAGAAGAAAATGAGCAAAAGGAAGGCAATGTCAGCCATAGAGCCTGAACTCACTTCCGGAGTGCCTCTATCTTTATTCCTCGCCATTATTCAGTTGCTTTTTTGATTTCTGTGTATACAATTCCACCAATTGCTGCAATTGCTAGGATATAGAAAGTTGTTAATCCTGCGCCTACAAGCTTAGTTGTTGTTTCTGAAGCATCTCCTGATGCATCACCACTAGCCGTAAAGTACCCTATTATGAATACTAGCACTAGTGCTCCGACACCCATACCCATTTTTTTCAAAGAGTCTGGATCTCCCATCGCCTTCATTAGTGGCATTCCTACAGCAGTAAGTATGCATACACCAATGAGTATATATGATATAAATAATCCTACATCAACCATATCTTAATGTATTTAGATTATTTAGAAAGATTGTGCTTAACAAGAAGATCTACCAAAGAGATAGAAGCATCTTCCATGCTGTTCACGATTGAATCAACTTTAGAAACCAGGTAGTTGTAGAAAAGTTGAAGAATTACTGCTACGATTAGACCACCTACTGTAGTCAATAGTGCTACTTTAATACCGCTTGCCACTAGAGCAGGAGATACATCACCCGCTTCTGCGATAGCATCGAATGCTTCAATCATACCAATTACAGTACCCATGAAACCAAGCATCGGTGCAAGAGAGATGAAAAGAGAGATCCAAATCATACCTCTTTCTAATTTACCCATCTCAACAGATCCGTAAGCGATAATTGATTTCTCAACCATTTCAACACCTTCAGACATTCTTAATAGTCCTTGAGTGAAAATAGAAGCAACAGGACCTCTTGTGTTTCTACAAACTTCTTTAGCTGCATCAGCACCACCAGCGCTCAATGCATCTTCTACGTCAGCAAGAAGTTTTTTAGTATTTGTAGAAGCCATGTTTAAGTGGATAATTCTTTCAATAGCGATAGCTAAACCAAGAATCAAACATGCAAGAACGATACCCATGAAAGTAGGTCCACCATCAATGAATTGTTCTTTTACTACTTGGTGAAATCCTTTAGATGGTGCAGCTTCTTCAACAGGAGCAGCAATCTCAGCGATTTCTTGAACAGGCTCAGGCTCTTCAGCCACTTCTTCAGTTTGAGTCGAATCTACGGCTGCAGAATCGGTAGCAGCATCAGAGTCTGAAAACTCTTGAGCTGTAGCGCTGAAGGTAAATACACCTGCCAACATTAATAGAGTCAATAACTTTTTCATAATTCAGTCTTGTAAGTTAAGTCTTCGGTTTAGTTAAATATTTAAGTTTTAGTAAAATCCAAATTTGCATTTTCTTCCCACAAAATTCGCACCATTCATATAAAATGTCGAACCTTTTTTTCTTCCTTCTGCAAAAATCGCAGAGAGGAAGGGATTCGAACCCTCGATACCCTTTTGAGGTATACACACTTTCCAGGCGTGCGCCTTCGACCACTCGGCCACCTCTCTGTAGGCCGCCACTTTTGACGGGCTACAAATAAATCATGAAAAATACCTTTATGCAAGTTTTATCCTAACATCAAGGACTTTCTCAGATAATCAGCCTGCAACATGGTCCATTTCCCCAACTATTGAATGCGTAAGTAAGTAATCCAACTCCTCTCCTTCTTTCTTAGAACCAAACAAAAACATCATTTTTGTTATTGCGGCCTCTGTAGTAATGTCTCCACCACTTAAAACCCCTATCTCATTCAATCTTTTACTTGTCTCATATCTACCTTGATGTACTTCTCCTCCAATACACTGACTTACGTTCAATATAGTTTTCCCATCATTTACTGCGTCCTTCAAACAATCCAGGAACCAATTAAAATTCATAGTATTACCAGAACCAAATGTTTCCATCACAAAGCCTTTTGCACTTGAATCGTTTAGAATTGTGCGTACAACGTGTTCTGTTATTCCTGGGAAAATCTTCAAAATTGAAACATTGGAATCCAAATCATACTTAACCTTCAGTTTTGATTTAGGATTGTGTGGCATCAATGCTGAGTAATTAAATTCTATTTCTATTCCAGCTTCTGCAAGTACTGGATAATTTTCAGATTCAAATGCTGCAAACGTACTACTCCTCAATTTTTGAGAGCGCGATC
Source organism: Ekhidna sp. (assembly GCF_963691765.1). Classification (GTDB taxonomy): domain Bacteria; phylum Bacteroidota; class Bacteroidia; order Cytophagales; family Cyclobacteriaceae; genus Ekhidna. Next base: position 3,606,315 of record NZ_OY829375.1, on the reverse strand, counting down.
CACGCAAGAGCAAATAGTTGAAATAAACGCATACCTCACTAACTATGGGCTGACCATCATTATGAGCAGAGGCTATTTCTAAAGCTGTAATTAAATTTTCCCTTGCATCTGAACGAATAGATCCAATAGGCATTTGAGCACCAGTAAAGATCACAGGTTTGTTAAGACCTTCGAGCATATAGCTTAGCATTGACGACGAGTAGGCCATGGTATCAGTACCATGTAAAATCACAAAAGCATCATACTGAGCGTAATTCTCCTCTATTATATATGCCATGTCCTTCCAGTCTTGAAGGAGAATATTTGAGGAATCTATTGGTTTAGGAAACGAAATAACTGTAAGTCTAATACCGAGTTGTTTCAATTCAGGTACACGATCTACAACCTTTCCAAAATTGAAAGGTGCTAAAGCCCCGCTTGCATCCTGAACCATACCAAAAGTTCCTCCGGTATATATAATTAGAACGGACCTTTCTCCAGACTCATTGATATTGACAATTTTATATTTCAATCACTTTTAATTTTGGATTGGGAAAAATAGCTCATTTGTATTTGCTGTAGTCAATTGAATGATGTCTTCTTTCGCAGATCCTAAGTATTCTGCCACTTTATCACAGATTATTGATACAAATGCCGGTTCGTTTCTTTTTCCTCTATGAGGCGCAGGTGTCAAATAAGGACTATCGGTTTCAAGAATAATCTTGCTTTTATCTAAATATGGAATGACCTTATCCATTCCTCCATTTTTAAATGTGCTCACTCCACCTAGGCCAAGGTAAAAACCAAGCTCTGTTATTTTCTTTCCTTGATCTGCACTCCCTGTGAAGCAGTGAAAAACCCCCTTCAGTCCTCTTCCCTTAAAATCACTTACCAATCCAATCGTTTCGTCAATAGTCTCCCTACAATGGATCACTATAGGTACATCATATTTTAGCGCAAGTTCGCACTGAAACTGGAAAGCTTCTTTTTGTTGTAACCAGAAGGTCTTATCCCAATAAATATCAGTGCCCATTTCACCAACAGCTATGAATGCACGCTTTTCAAACCAGCCTTCCACTATTTCTAATTCCTTTTCGAAATCTTCTTTAACCGAGCATGGGTGAAGTCCCATCATTGGAAAACATACTCCAGGATACTTTGCCTCCAATTGAAGCATATCTTCAATTGTGGTACTATCTATATTGGGTAATAAGATTTTTTCAATCCCATTTTCCAATGCTCTTTCCACTACAGAATCAACATCATCAGTAAAATGTTCTAAATAGATATGTGCGTGCGAATCAATCATATTTTATTGCTTCAAATTTGAATCCTCTTTTATTGAAGTGCTCAATTAAATCCGGTAAAAAAGATTTCAAATTATCTATTGCTTTTAATGAGTCATGAAAAACTAGAATACTCCCCGATTTTGCCTTTTTTAAAGCATTGAATGACTTTGATCCGTTAAATTTCTTTGCAAAATCCCAAGAAAGATGACTCCACATGACGATATCTTTTGGGTTGAGACTTCTAACCTGAGATTTCCTTATTCGTCCATATGGAGGTCTGAAAAGAGAAGTGCATATTCCAATACGTTTCATTTCAATATCACAAAGCTCTATACTCTTCAAATAATCGTGATCATCAGTATTCCATCCATTCTCATGGTTATAAGTATGATTACCTACATGATGTCCTGCATCGATGATTTTTGAAAACATTTCAGGGTATTTTTTGATGTTCTTGCCAATACAAAAGAATGTAGCCTTTGCATTTGATTTTTCAAGAAGTTCTAATATCCAAGGGGTGGTATCTGGATGAGGACCATCATCAAAAGTCAGGTAAATGGTATCCTCAACATCTCCGCTCCATTTAAGATTGGAATACCATTTACGAGTAATCCATGGCGTCTTATAAAACCTGATCATTTGTTTTGTATAAGGCAGGATAGCATCGTAATGTCATCATGATAAGTCCTATCTCCTTTAAATTCATTGAGCGCATCGAGGATCTGATCATGTAAGTCTGAGAGGTCTTTTGGACAATCTTGCTTTATAATATGGAGCAACCTATCAAATCCAAAATCTTCGTCATTTTCATTAAAGGTCTCAGTCAAACCATCTGTGTAAGCAAAAATGAAAAACTCCTCCAAACCTGAAATTTGCTTGGTTTCAATAAAAGGAAGTGGATCAAACATTCCCAATACAGTTGTACCATCATTTAGTAGAACTACATCATTTCCATTTTTAAGAATAATTTCATTATGACCACAGTTGATATATTCTAGATTCTTCGTTTTGAAATCATATATCCCTGCAAAAAATGTAATAAAATTCTCTGCATTGCCGCTGACAAAAGTTGTATGATTAAGTTCAGTAACTATTTCTTTAAGATCCTTAGTTTGACGTACTAAGGCTCTCAACGAAGCTTGGAAATTCGACATAAGCAATGCTGCTGGAACCCCTTTCCCAGAAACATCAGCTATGCAGGCTAAAAATCTATTCTCGTCTATTTGGATGTAATCGTAGTAATCACCACCGACATCATGATGAGGTAGATAGAATGCTTCAATTTGAAGTCTCTCAATTTTTGGCAACTCCTTAGGAAATAAGAAGTTTTGAACCTTCTTGGCTATTTCCAATTCCCTTCTATAAGCCTCCTGCTCCATCTGTTGTCGAGCCAGTCGCTTGTTTTCAATCGCCACCAATATAATGTTGGTCAATGCATTCAAAAACCTATTTTGGACTCCGAGTTTTGTTTCAGATTGAATGAAAACGACGGATAATAACTTACTCTTATGATATACAGGAAAAACAGAATCGAACTCATTGAAGGAGGTTTCTATAATACCCAGAGAATTTTTGAGCTCTTTGTACTCATCAGGCAATCCGGTTCCAAACAAGTCCTCCTTGGTCCCAAAGTTGACTCGACAAACCCACTCACCCCCTTGCTGGGTATACAACGCAAGCTTATTTATTTTGAGATCAGCTAACAGTGTGAACTTGTAAATCTTGAGCAAGTCATCCTCAGGCAAGTTATTATTCACTGCTTGAGTCACTTCTAGCAATGCATTGAGTTGAAGGTCTTTTATATCAAGAGAGGTCTCCTTCATTGTGAATTGTGTTCAAATAGTCCCTTTTTTGAAGCAAGATAAAAATAGGCTTTGAAATTATTTTCCATATCAAGTCCTTCTATTTCTGATTCTTCATCTACTGTCTTATAAATTCTGACCCAACCTTGCTCGATCATTTTCAATAGACTGGATTTCAAAATCTCATCTGAAAAAGCAGTGGCTTCTTTTAGATCGTTGTAGGCGGTAACAAAATAAAGTTCATCAATGATGTCAAATTCTTCGTCCGTCATCTATATCTCCTTCCTTTCCATGTGTAAGAACCAAAGATAGAATTCAAACCCATGAATAAGACATGCATTGGATAAATAATTTGAAACACAATTAGAGGAAAAAAGGCGCTTCGACCTTTCATAAACTTATTAATTGGATAAATAAATAGATATTGAGCTAAGAACCTTATCACTAGCAAAAGTCCTATCATTTCGAGTCCGACCGCTTCTAATAGCCCACTTATTAGTACAGAATAAAAAGTTAAATAATCTAAGAAGAATAGAATTGCACTTACTCTTACCTTCCAGTTTTTATTGTGCTTCCATTTACTTGTCCATCTAACTCTTTGATTGATAAAAGAACTTAACTTAGAATGAGCTACCGTTGTAACCACTGCATCACTACTCTTTAGAAAAATTGTGGAGTTGGGAAACTTGCTCATAATGCTATACAACAAAAATTCATCGTCCCCTGAAGGAGTAAACAAGTTGTCTGTATATCCACCAACTTCTTCAAAAGCCTTTTTCTTAAAGCCAAGGTTTGCACCACTACACATACTTGGATTTTCATTAGCAATTGTGACAGCTCCAAAACCCATTAGTCCGGCAAATTCAACCTGCTGTAACCTGGCAAAGAGACCACTACCCTCAATAGCAACAGGACCCGCAACCATCATCGCATTTTCATCAAAAGCATCGCTATAGGATCTGATCCAATTCTGCGTAAAATTGCAATCAGCATCTGTGGTTAAAATGGTATCAAAAGATGCTGATTTTACTCCTGCTGTAAGTGCATGTTTTTTTCCTTGCTTGGTATTGTCTGAAAGCGCTATCAATCTAATGGTAATGTTCAATGATTGAATGAGCTCTTCAACAATGGAACGAGTATCATCATCTGAAAAATCATCCACTACAATTACTTCAAAACTTTCTTTCGGATAGTCTTGGTTCTGAAGCTGCATCAAAATGCGCTGGATATTTTCTTGCTCATTCCGAACGGGGATTATTACTGTAAAAGAGCATATCGTATTGCGAGAACTAATTGTCGAAATCTTTCTCCATCCAACAGCTAGAGATAAATAAAAAAGAACATAAAGGATTGTGAATGGTACAATCAGAATCATCGCACAATGTTAACTCGAATTAACCGAGCTTCATTTTAAAAGAGTGATTAAAAATTCAATTTAGCATCTAGGCTTGAATGGTATGCTTAGACTTTAAAATAAAAATCAAACCAAGGATCGAAGGAAGTACACTATTAATAATCCAAATCAAAAAAACAGGAATCAAGACAAGTTGTAAATCCTCTACGTGAGGATCAAAAAATATTATTCCCGACGCCTCACGCACTCCAATCCCTCCAAAAAATAATGGAAGTGAAGATCTAGCCAGAAAAATCCACCCTACGCCTCCGAATATCAATTCTTCTGAAACAGTATCTCCTAAAAAAATGCTTAGCATCAGAAAGAACTGCAAACTGAATACAGCATATCTAAGAATAGATATACCTATAATCTGAAGTATAATTCTTCTACTTAGCTTCTGAAAAAAAAGTAAGAACTTTATTAGCCTTTTCCGTAGAAGGAACGCTACTAAAATTAAGATCAAAAAAATAAGGGCAAACCACCCTTTCAATTGATACTCTTGAGCGATAAAGCTACTTCCATAGACGCCTCCAATAATTGTCACCACCATCATGATACCGCGATTCAGTACCGCAGCAGAGGTGGTCTGATACTTATCTTTTTGTTGAGAAATTCGGGCTAATAAATCCCCCGTTGCAAACGGCAATATCCAATTTAGCGCTAAGCCACCTAGAATCACCCTGATTGCTTTAAGAGTACTAATTGATTCAAAAGTGGCAATAGAGATTCTCCATCGTAACGCCTCTAGGTACCAATTAAATATCATCAAAATAAGAATGCATGCAATAGTGATAACAAATCCATCTGGCTGAACGAAACCTTCGGTAATGGCTTGACCTTGAATTTTGGATGTGATCAGGTACACGCATCCAAGAAGAACAATAATCTTAGCAGAGATTATGATCCAAGGCTTATGGATAAAGTTTGAATGGTTGTTCTTAATTTGCATGTGTGGCGATCAAAGAGCGAATCATTTTAGGTATTGACCCAGGTACGAATGTAATGGGATATGGTCTAATCCACTGTAAGGGGGAGAAAATGAGTGTTATTCAATTTGGTGTAATCCATTTGAGTAAGTATAAAAACCATGAAATTAAGCTGAAGAAAATTTTTGATCGTGTCACCGAGTTGATCAAGGAATATCTTCCAGATGAAGTGGCTTTGGAAGCACCATTCTTCGGAAAGAATGTTCAATCCATGTTAAAACTTGGTCGTGCTCAAGGTGTTGCGATGGCTGCTGCCTTAAACAGAGATACGCCTATTCATGAATATGCCCCTAAAAAGGTGAAACAATCAGTAACTGGAAACGGAAATGCGAGTAAAGAACAAGTTGCTCACATGATTCAAATGCTATTAAAATTTGAAAAAGCACCTAAGCTATTAGATGCGACAGACGCTCTTGCTGTTGCAATTTGTCATCACTACTCGTCCAAATCTGTTTTAGGAGGCAGTGGAAAAAAAAGTTGGAAATCTTTCATAGCTGACAACCCAGATAGGGTGAAATAAGGATTTCCTAGGTCTTGTTGACTAGAACCAATTGCTTGGATTCTGTTTTTTTAACAGTCATAACGAATTTCTGAAAAGCCTCATATTTACTTGGATTGAACTTTCCTTTCAACACATTCAGTTCTCTTACTACAACCATTTGATTGTCAACATATTGAAAGTTCATCTTTACACTACCAAAGTCTGAATTGTATTCTATTGGCTTGGTTGAGTTTTCTACATGATATCCATTCGGCAATTGAATTACCAATGAATCAGTCCTGGACAAATTATATCTCATCTCAAAGGGATAATTTTTTACCACCTCTTTATCAACTATCAATTCGTCTGAATCCAAAAAGTTTTTGAGTGAAAAGAAAAGCCTCTTACCTCCTTTTCTAAATGCATTTCTCAATTGAAATCTTGCCTCTAACCTCCCTTTAGGCACACCCTCATTTGAAGGCGAAATGATTTTAATTGAATCCAATTCAATGGAGCTCCAATCATTGGTATCTACGAACCAGTCTACTTGTTCCTTCTTTGATTTTAATGCTACATCATCAAACCTATTTTTTTCGATCATTAGTCCCGAATACGCTTTTTCCATTGAAACTGAGGTCGATCCCTCCTCACCAAAGTTTATATCATATTTCGTAACCTCAGAGCTTTCATCCAAAGAGTATGTTTTCGTATGAATGATCTTACTGTTTCCGTCGGAAATTAACAGTGCATCTCTATCACTGATAAATGTTCCGAGGTAACCAAAAGGGTTAGTTTGCGAGGTACATTCAAGCCATACGGTATCACTTTCAATTGGGACAGTTAAAATTGCATGATTGAATTTTGACATTGGAAAATCAGGATCCGTTTTTGAAGCATACTTACCTGCATTAATTAATGTGTAAAACGATGGCACTCCAACCTCTGCAAGTAACGTCTTTGTGTAATAAGAGAGTGCCTTACAATCTCCAAATTTCTTTTCGTGAACAAAGCTTGCATTAAACGGCTGCCAACCTCCGATTCCAAGTTGAATGCTCACATAACGTGTATTTTTCTGCAAATAATTGTAGACGATTTTTGTTTTTTCTAAATCACTTGCACCATCTGGTATCTGATTTAATACCTCTTGCAGCACATCTGGTCCTATATCATCTTTCCCTTCATTTAGCGATACAATCCAGTCACCAAAGCTTCCCCAACTGCTCATATCACCTTCGATATTATCCATTTGAAACTTATTTGGAGCTGTATACACTACTGGCCCATAATCTTCACTATTTCTAGAGTAATACTCATATCTTATTGGAGGTAGATTGGAAACATTCCAGGTTATCCTCTTCCCATCTTGCGATTTTTGAGGAGTAGTATTGAAAGACTTATGTCTGAAATCGCCAGGGTTTTGTGCTTCAACTATGAACACAGAACTTTTAACGCCTACAAATTCTGACTGGGGATCCCAAACTGGATAAAACATCGATCCGGTATAGGAAACTTTGTAACTAACCTCAATCGAATATGGAAAACTATTGTGGGTCACATGTTGATACAAGATTCTACTGTCATCTGCAATGCTAAATCCCTTGGTACTTACATCGTTGAAATCTTTAAGCTTATAAGAGTCAATTTTTTCACCCAAAGCAGATTTGACTTCAACTTTTGCATGCTCTACATTCCGGTAATCATTTTGAGCCAAATAAATATCATAGCCATCGTTGAGCGGATCGCTTAACATGACCACTTTATATTTTCTTTCCAAGTATGACTCATTGATACTAACGACCCGAAAGATCGTGGTGTCATGAAGAATCAATTGTCTGGCTCCATCGGTAAGCGAATCAGGAACGTTGTTAAACAACATTTGTCCTAACGCGCCGAATGCAAGTGCACTAGCAATTAAGTAAGAACTTAATCTTAACATTCCTTTATAGCTTCTTAATTACAATTGGCTCATTATTCTTATCTACCATCAGCTGATAGAACTGTTTCAAAGCAGGGTATTCACCAGCAGTAAACTCAGTTTCTTTCAATGAATATTGACTTAAAACTGTAACTATATTGCCATTCTTTTGAATTGAATATACGAATCTACCAGCTCTATTTGGTAAGCCTATGGCAGTTGGCTCTGGGAGTTCAGCAGAGTAACCATCTGGAACGACCACTTTAGCTATAATGGTTCTTGATATTCCATAATTAAAGTCTACATTCGAAAACCTAGTTTCCCTTTTAAATGGATTATCGGTAATGGCGCCGTACTCAATTGGATTTAAATAAACAATCTCATCATCCATGTCAATTGAGGATTCAACCTTCCATTTCAACCCGTTAGACTCACTATTAATTTCAACATTATCTGAACTAAAATTGCTAGCAATGCTTGACCTGTAATCTTCTTCGCTTTTTAATAACTTACCCATCTCTTTATAAAGCGCATATTCCCCAAATTTCACATTGCACGTTTTTAAGATCTCTCCATTATCAAAACTTATATCGGTTTGGACAGTATATGACTCTTTCGCACCTGCCTTTAGATCAATCCAGCGCCCTTCTCCTTCGTCAGAAACCAGCCAACCTTTCCAATTCATACATTTTGAAGGTATCGCACCAAGAGGAAGTTGCGACGTGGCATCAGCCATTATGAATTTGTCATCTACCTCGATTCCGGCAATCACATAATTAAAATCTTCATAGCTCGGGTAAACTGGATGTGGAACCCCACTACCTCTGGTACTAAGTATGACTGGATTTGCCTCAATTCCAGCTTGTCTTAATACGGCAATTAAGGTCAGGTTAATATCCGCAACTGACCCTTTTCCTTCCCTAAATAGTTTTCTGTTTGAATTACTACTAGAAAATCCATAAACATTATTGAAAGTAACGCTTGATCTTATCCAATTGTAAAGTTCATTAACCTTATCAATCGAATTCATTTGCGGAGACATAGTTGAGATCTTTTCTTTGGCAAAACCTCCTCCAGACAAAACAGCACCAAAAGTTCCCCAATCCAATAGCGTATTAGAAAATTGCTCATAGGTTCGAGCTACCTGTTCAGGGGCGCTATTTGGCATTTTCACAGTTATCAGCTGCGATTCAATTCTTGACGGTAAGATCGACCTATTATTCATCAAAGGCTCGTTCTGTAAAGCCTTGATATTGGTTGTCGTCATTTGTTGATATTGACTCCTTGAAGGAAGCGTTGCTTTCTTCTTAACTGAAGGTTGAAACGCTTGGCTAGTTGTATATGAGTATATGAAACTTTCATCCCTATATTCTGACTCTGACTCGAGTTGAACTACATTGCCCAGCTGCCTATGATTATAGATAAAGAATTCAGGGACCAAGAACTTGTAACTCGAATATCTTACTGGTATATCTTCTTGAAAATGCCATTCATATAAATTGGATATGTAGTCAGATTCCAAAATGAATTTATACTCAATTACAGAACCTTCTCTCACATCCGGCATCGCAAAAGATACTTCCTTTCTGTAATCATTTAGTTGAGTAGTATATTCTTCATCATTTTCGAGTTTGACTTTCTGAATATTTCCATTTTCGAGATTATAGGTAAATGCTTTAATACTCTTTATTTCCTCCTTGCTAGATCCTGAAACCGGATCATAAACGACTAAGGAAACGTTACCATATTTTTTCCTTCCGTGTTAAAGATCTTAACACGCTTAGTTACCTCAATTTTATATTTCCATCCGATATCATCAACGTATAAAAAGGTCAGATTCCCTGTTTTAGAAAGAACCATTGCATCAGCAGTTGAATCAAAAGGACAGGACTTAAGTTCTAATTCTGATTTAGAAACCTTATTCCATTTAGGGTTGACTTCTTGAGAAAACGAAATCTGGGCAATACAGAATATAAAAATAGCAGTTAAGTTTTTCATAGTTTGGTTGGTTGGTTTGGTGAACTTTTGGGCTATTCTAAAGTAAAAAATGAATAATTAAAAATAGCTCATAAATGTAAGTGACATTATTTTAATAAAGACATAAAAAAACCCACCAAAAGGTGGGTTTATTGTTTATGCTTCGAAGCTGTTTACTTTCCGTAAACTTCTTTGATTTTTTTTGCTGTTTCAGCAAGTTCTTCCTTGCTAGGAGACAACTTCATTTGACTAAAGTTCATGTCATCGACAGCATTAATTGGAATCAAATGCACATGCGCGTGTGGTACTTCTAGTCCGATAACCGATACTCCTATTCGCTCGCACGGAATGACTTTTTCAATTGCTTTTGCAACTCCTTTTGAGAAGGAAAACAATCCTGCTAACGTCTGATGATCTAGATCAAAGACATAGTCAACTTCTTTTTTAGGGATAACTAACGTATGCCCTTCTACTAGTGGATTGATATCCAAAAAAGCAAGATAGTTATCATCTTCTGCAACGATGTGTGCAGGAATTTCTCGCTCAGCAATTTTTGTAAAGATGGTTGCCATTAGACTGTAATATCGAGTATTTCAAATTCAATATCCCCGGCAGGTACTTTAATCATTGCATTCTCCCCTTTCTTCTTCCCTAGCAATCCTTTTCCAATTGGAGATTGAACCGAAATCTTTCCACTTTTAAGATCTGCTTCTTCTTCAGCCACCAGTTGGTATGTGACTTCCATGTTATTCTTCTTATTCTTGATCTTCACCGTAGAAAGAATAGAAACTTTAGAGGTATCAATGCTTGACTCGTCAATTACTCTCGCATCACCCACAACTGTCTCTAACTTAGAAATCTTAAGTTCAAGCAGCCCTTGAGCCTCTTTCGCAGCATCATATTCTGCATTCTCACTGAGATCTCCTTTATCTCTCGCTTCTGCGATCTGTTTAGCCATATCGGCCCTTCCTTTGGTCTTCAGCTCATTCAACTCAGCTTTGAGTTTATCAAGACCGTCTTTCGTGTAATAATTAACTCCCATAATTGACAATACCCCTTTAAACAAAAAATAACGGCCTCACATTGAAGCCGTTTTCCTGTGTTTGCTAATACAATGCAAATATATGAAGAAATAAATTCTATTCAATTCTATCCCCGGATTCATTCAAAACGAAAAAATCTATAACAGACACATCTCGTTGATTACTTGCTAGGCAGTAGAGATATTTTCTCTGCGATTACTTCACTTATTCGTTGGTAGGACTCATAGGTCCAGCCTCCTACATGTGGAGTCATCACCACGTTTGCCGATTTTGACAGCTTCTCCAGCTGTATTCGTTCTTCCTCAGAATAAGTATTCAGCTTCTCATTCTCCAACACATCCAATGCCGCCGCGTAAATTGTCCCGTCTTCCAGGAGTTTTATCAAACCCTTTGTTTCAAGAATTTCACCTCTGGCAGTATTTAGAATGACTTTAAGATTTTTAAATCTCCGCAGATAGTCTTCATTAAAAAGCCCTTTTGTATCGTCGTTGAGCGGAATGTGGATACTCAATATCTCCGTGCGATCCATCAGTTCCTGAAGCTCTACACTTTTAATCACCGAACTATCCCACACATCTTTGTATTTATCGTAACCTATTACTTCACATCCAAAACCTTGTAGTTTGGCACCAAACGAATGTCCCATATTCCCGACTCCATAAATACCAACAACTTTCCCTTTTAGCTCGATTCCTCGATTTTCTTCTCTTTTCCAGGCACCTTCAGCTATTTCGTAGTTGCCAGATGGTATTCGATGCAACAGAGAGAGTAACATTCCAATGGCATGCTCTCCTAAAGCATCTCTGTTTCCTTCAGGAGCATTCAACGCATCTATCTTCTTAGCTATTAAATACTGCTCATCCACCTTATCCATTCCTGCTCCTGCTCGTGCAACAAATTTGAGGTTAACAGCACGATCGATCATTTCTTTGTCTACTGAAGTCTTACTCCTTATTATGAGACCCTCAAATTCATGAATGATGCTCAAAATTTCATCACGCCTGATATTCGGAGAATAGACCACCTCATACCCCAATTCTTTGAGGAGTGGCAGGATACATTCGTGCATGTCATCAGCGATGAGGATGCGCTTTTCTTTCATCATAAATTATACAATAGGTGTGCTGTCGAGAAATAGACAGCCAAACCGAGCAAATCGTTCGTTGTAGTAATAAAAGGTCCTGAGGCCAATGCAGGATTTACACCAAAGCGATTTAAAAGCAGTGGTGTAACAGTGCCCATAAAAGATGCGAGCAAAACAACCGCAAAAAGGGCAATGGATACCGTTGCTGCCAGTGGTTGCTCTCGCATAAATAGAATGACAGCACCAAAAACCATCAACGAAAGTATTGCCCCATTAACGATGGCAACAAAAAACACCTTAAGTAATCGTTTCCACATGCTATCGGCAAAAACATTGGGGTTGGCCAAACTTTGCACTACGATAGACGATGATTGAATACCAACATTTCCTCCAGATGCCGTAATCAGAGGGATAAAAAATGCGAGTGCGGGGACAATGATGATTTCTTCTTTAAAGAAACCCATGAATTGTGCGCCTACTAAACCACCAGCCATGCCGATGATTAACCAAGGAAGACGTGCACGTGAGATTTTCCATACAGTATCATCTTCTTCAACATCTGAGCTTACCCCTGTCATCAACTGTCGTTCTTCTTCTGCATTTTCTCTGATCACATCAATGACGTCATCGATGGTGATTCTCCCCACCAATCGCCCTCTGGCATTCACCACTGGGATGGCTTCCAGATCATATTTCTGCATGGCGCTGGCAACCTCTTCTTCGTCAGTTGATGTTTCAACAGAGATGATTTGATCATCATAAATATCTGCAACCTTCGCTCCTGACTTACCGAGAATCAGGTTCTTCACTCCCACTTTTCCAAGTAAGTTCTCCTTATCGTCCACCACATAAACAGAATAAATCTTCTCTACACTCTCGGCCTGTAGGCGAATTTCTTCAATGCACTGCGAAATGCTCCAATTAAGGTTCGCTTTAATAAGCTCCTTTGCCATCAACCCGCCAGCAACATCTTCGTCATATTCTAGAAGCTCCATTAGGTTGGAAGCTTTCTCTTCATCTGAAATCTGTCGGATCACCTCATTACGATCTGCCACACCCATCTCGTAGAGAATATCAGTACCGTCATCGGAATCCATCAATTCCACATATGAAGCCAAATCTGATGCTGAAAACTGTTGAATGAATTCTTGTCGAACGTCTTCCTCTAAGTCTTCCAGAATGCTGGCACCTATTTCAGAGGAAAGCAAGTCGAAAACAAACTTGCACTCTACCGAATCAAACTCATCTAATAGTGCGGAAATATCAGCAGGGTTGACTCCTTCCAATGACGTCTGGATAAAGGAATTATCCTGCTCATCCAGCGCTTGCTGAAAGCGATCTTTAAACTCGACGGATAACTCAAAAGTCATTGGTGATTCCATTTCAGGAGATTTTTGCCGTAAGCGAGATAAATTCTTGAACTGACAACTGCTCCGCTCGTTGATTCAGCACTTCAAGTGACGAAGCAGTGTCCGACAAATTTAGATCTTTTAGCGCGTTGCGCAAGGTCTTTCTTCGTTTGCCAAAGCCAGCTTTAACCACACGTTTAAATAGCTTTTCATCACAAGCCAATTGTGAGACTGAATTCCGCTTCAGACGAATTACTGCTGACTGTACTTTAGGTGGTGGATTGAAAACCCCTGGGGGTACCTTAAACAAATAGTCAATATCATAAAACGCTTGCAAGAGCACACTCAAAATGCCGTAGGTTTTATTCCCATGATTGGCACAAATGCGATCAGCTACCTCTTTCTGAATCATGCATACCACTTCATCCACCTTCTCCCGGTCATCCCATATTTTAAAGAATAGCTGCGAGGAGATGTTATAAGGAAAATTGCCGATCACATTAAATCGCTCAAACGGCACGTCATATTTAAGGTAGTCTTGAAATAGAAACCGGTCACTTTTGGTAAGGTAGTTGGCTTTCAGATAGTCTATCGATTCTGAATCAACATCCAGTGCATAGAAATCAATATCATCCTCTTGGAGCAGGTATTTAGTTAAAACACCCGTACCAGGCCCTATTTCCAAGACCGGAAGCTTCTCTTCATTCGTCATTGACTCAACAATTTTTTGAGCGATGTTTTCATCCTTCAAAAAATGCTGACCTAAATGTTTTTTTGGTTTAACGCTTGCCAACTTATGCTCCGTTTATATCATTGCGAAAACACGAGTGGTTGAGTGAGTCAGATTTAATTTTCTGGTGGAACAAACAACTACTGAATTTTCAGATTAACTTCAATTTTATAAAAGTACGCTGCAATGGGTGAATCTTCGGATAAAAAAAATAAACCTATCATCGGTATTTCCATTGGAGATGTGAATGGAATTGGCCCTGAGGTAGTTATCAAATCGCTCGAAGACAACCGAATCCTTAAGCAATTCACTCCAGTCATTTTCGGATCTGGAAAGGTGATCTCCTTCTATCGCAAAAACCTTAATAAGGAGAATTTCAATTTCCAGCAGATTTCAAAAATTGAAAAGGTGGTTCACAAGAAGGTGAATGTCTTGAACGTTTGGGATGACGCCGTTGAAATTTCACCAGGTGTGGCAAATGAGGTTGGAGGAAAACACGCAGTGCTTTCTCTACAAAGTGCCGTTTCACACCTAAAAGAAGGAAAGATCCATGCGCTGGTCACTGCACCATTGAGTAAGGAGCTTGTTCAGTCTGATGAATTCAAATTTCCTGGACATACAGAATATCTAACGCAAGAAGCGGGAGAAAAAGAAAGCCTGATGTTTTTGGTCCATGAAGGATTGCGTGTAGGAGTTGTGACTGGTCACATTCCAATTAAAGATGTAAGCGCAAAAGTCACCAAAGAGAAGATCGTTATTAAGCTTCAGAAAATGCTGAAGTCATTGCAAAAAGACTTTGGAATCAAAAAGCCAAGAGTAGCTGTATTGGGAATGAATCCGCATGCTGGAGAAAATGGGTTATTGGGTGATGAAGAAGAAAAGGTGATTATCCCAGCAATCAACGAGGTGAAAAGTGGACATCACATCGTAGCAGGTCCATTTCCAGCTGATGGCTTCTTTGGGATGGGCACCTACAAACAGTTTGACGGTGTGTTAGCAATGTATCACGATCAGGGTTTAATTCCATTTAAGACTTTAGCCTTCGAAGAAGGCATCAATTATACTGCAGGTTTACCTTTTGTACGCACCTCTCCAGACCATGGCACCGCCTTTTCTATAGCAGGGAAAAATGAGGCAGATGAGACCTCTTTTCGCAATGCGCTCTATCTGGCAAATGACATAATTCGCCAACGAAATGAAAATCAGTTTGATACTGAGGACGAAAAGTAATTAATAAAGCTTTTGTAGTACTCGGATTCTATCTAAATTTGCGGGTCTTTACCGGGAAGTGGACGGAAATGAAGGAATTGAAAGCGTATAAGATTGAGATTTTTGGACTGAGTAACAACACTCATGACTTCAATTTCACCTTTGATGATGATTTCTTCTCACATTTCGAAAACAGCCTTGTAAGCAAGGGCAAAGGCACTTGTGATGTGATTTTGACAAAAACGGATTCAATGATTACACTCAATCTTAAGGTTGATGGTACCCTTGAATTGGAATGTGATAGAAGCTTAGAGTTATTTGATTACCCGATTTCAGTATCGAAGGAAATCATTTACAAATACGGAGATGAGGAGAAAGAATTAAGTGAAGATGTCTTTGTAATCTTAAAAGGTGAGCAAGAAATCAATATTTCTACGTTTCTGTACGAATCAATTAGTCTTGAAATACCGATGAAAAAACTTCATCCAAAATTTGAAGACGAGTTTGAAGGTGATGAGATGATATACATTTCAGAAACCGACAAAGAATCACAAGAAGATAGCACTGATCCCAGATGGGAAGCCCTAAAAAAATTGAAGTAAGAAAAATTTAGATAGAGAAAGAAAGATGGCGCATCCAAAACGAAAGATTTCGAAAACGAGAAGAGACAAGAGAAGAACTCATTATAAAGCTACTCCAAAGAGCTTTGTGATTTGTCCTACTACAGGTGAGGCTCACCTTCCACACAGAGCTTTCTGGCATGAAGGCAAACTTTACTACAAGGGTAAAGTAGTGATGGAAAAAGAAGTTTTAGCCTAAGCTAAGTCCTGATGCCTAAAATTCACGCAGCAATCACCGGTGTTCATGGTTATGTCCCTGAAGATGTAATCACCAATAAGGATCTTGAAAAGATGGTGGACACCAACGATGAGTGGATCACTTCAAGAACGGGCATCAAACAAAGACACATTTTAAAAGGTGAAGATCAGGGCACCTCTGTTATGGCTGTAAAAGCTGCAGAAGGACTCCTTGAGAAAACCGGTGTTAAAGCTGAAGATATTGATTTGGTGTTGTGTGCAACCACGACACCAGATCTTGTATTTCCAGCTACTGCAAATATCATTTCCAATAAAATCGGCGCTGTAAACGCATTTGGATATGATATTCAAGCTGCTTGTTCGGGTTTCCTATACGCGTTGGCTACAGGATCTCAATTCATTGAGACCGGTAAATACAAAAAAGTATTGGTTATCGGTGCGGACAAGATGTCTTCAATCGTTGACTACACCGACCGTGCCACGTGTATCATTTTTGGTGATGGTGCCGGAGCAGTAATGCTCGAACCTACTGAAGAAGATTACGGCGTAAGAGATTCCGTTTTAAAATCTGATGGTTCTGGAGAGCCATTCCTTCACATGAAGGCTGGCGGTAGTCGAAGACCGGCGACTGAAGAGACTGTTAAGAATCGCGAGCACTTCGCATATCAGGAGGGCTCTACCGTATTCAAATTTGCAGTGAAAAACATGGCTGATGTTGCAGCGCAGGTCATGGAAAGAAACAATTTAACAGCAGATGATGTCGCGTACCTCGTACCGCATCAAGCAAACAAGCGAATCATTGATGCTACAGCTAACCGAATGGGCGTTAGCGATGAAAAAGTAATGCTCAATATCGCTAACTATGGAAATACCACCAGTGGTACGATTCCATTATGTCTATTTGATTATGAAAGCAAGTTGAAGAAAGGTGACAACCTGATTCTGGCAGCTTTTGGTGGAGGATTTACCTGGGGATCAATCTGGGTAAAGTGGGCATACGATCCAAAATAATAAACTAACATCCTAATAATTCATGGCAACTACTTCCGACATTAAAAACGGACTTGTGATTGAGTTTAATCACGATTTGTTCAGTGTAGTAGAGTTCCAACATGTAAAACCTGGGAAAGGTCCAGCGTTTGTTAGAACTAAACTTAAAAGTATCACCACCGGAAAAGTGATTGACAACACGTTCTCTGCAGGGCATAAAATCACAACTGCGCGTGTTGAGCGAAGACCTTATCAGTTTTTATATAAGGATGATATGGGATATCACTGCATGGACACAAACACTTATGAGCAAGTAGCAGTGCAAGAAAACCTCATCAATGCTCCTAAGTTCTTGAAAGATGGACAA
Source organism: Ekhidna sp. (assembly GCF_963691765.1). Classification (GTDB taxonomy): domain Bacteria; phylum Bacteroidota; class Bacteroidia; order Cytophagales; family Cyclobacteriaceae; genus Ekhidna. Next base: position 3,588,900 of record NZ_OY829375.1, on the reverse strand, counting down.
GAAGTAGAGATCCTTTTCCATGCGGAAGAAGAAAAAATACTAGGCTGTGAATTACCACAACATGTGATCATGACTGTGACACAAGCCGATCCTGGAGTAAAAGGAAATACGGCTACAAATGCGACCAAAAATGCAGTTGTAGAAACAGGTGCAACGATCCAGGTTCCTATGTTTATTGAGCAAGATGAAGTCATCAAGGTCAATACGGCAGACGGAACATATGTTGAGCGCGTAAAATAATTGCGCTCACCCAAGAGAAATTTTATACCTTAGTTCTTAAGATTTTTTAATCAACAATTAACCTATGAAGGCCAAAGAAATTCAAGAATTGATCAACTTTCTATCTGAGTCAGGATTGGAAGAAGTAAATATCGAAACCGATAATTTTAAGGTAAGCATCAAACGAAGCGCTGAGCAACAAGTGATTGCAGCGGCGGCTCCTGCTCCAGTTGCAGCAGCTCCTGCTCCTGTCACTGCTCCGGCACCGGCACCTCAAGCAGCACCTGCTCCGGCTCCAGCTGCTGACTCTGGAAGTGCTCCAGCTGCAGATGCAAATCTTGTAGAGATCAAATCTCCAATGATTGGAACATTCTACCGATCTGCAAATCCGGAGTCTCCAGCATTTGTGGAAGTAGGTAGCTCAGTAAAGGCAGGTGATACTGTATGTATCATCGAAGCGATGAAACTTTTCAATGAAATTGAATCAGAAGTGTCTGGTAAAATCGTGAAAGTATTGGTTGACAATGCGCAGCCGGTAGAATACGATCAGCCACTATTCTTAGTTGATCCATCGTAAAACATTACGCTTATGTTTAACAAGATTTTGATCGCCAATCGAGGCGAGATTGCATTGCGTATCATTCGTACATGCAAAGAAATGGGCATCAAAACGGTAGCTGTTTATTCTAAAGCAGATGCGGACAGCTTGCATGTTCGATTTGCAGATGAAGCCGTTTGTATCGGCCCGGCAGCTGGAAAAGATTCATACCTGAAGATTCCTAACATCATTGCTGCAGCAGAAGTAACCAATGCTGACGCGATTCATCCTGGTTATGGATTCTTGTCTGAAAATGCAGAATTCTCGAAAGTGTGTGCTGAAAATGACATCAAGTTCATTGGCGCCAGCGAAGAGATGATCAGCAAGATGGGAGATAAAGCAACAGCAAAAGCAACGATGATTGCTGCTGGTGTTCCTGTTGTTCCGGGTTCTGAAGGACTATTAGAGTCTGCTGAGCAAGGGATGAAGCTTGCCAAAGACATTGGATACCCGGTAATGATTAAAGCTACTGCCGGTGGTGGTGGTAAAGGAATGAGACTTATCCATGAGGAAAGTGAATTCCAAAAAGCATGGGACAGCGCAAGACAAGAGGCGGCAGCATCTTTCGGCAACGACGGCATGTACATGGAGAAATTCGTGGAAGAGCCGCGTCACGTAGAGATACAAATCGTTGGTGATAGCAGCGGAAAAGCGTGTCACCTTTCAGAAAGAGATTGCTCGATCCAAAGAAGACACCAGAAGTTGATTGAAGAGACCCCTTCCCCTATCGTTTCGCAAGAACTGAGAGAGAAGATGGGAGCTGCAGCAATCAAAGGTGCAGAAGCTATCAAATACGAAGGTGCTGGAACCGTTGAATTCCTGGTAGACAAGCACGGAGAGTTCTACTTCATGGAGATGAACACGCGTATTCAGGTGGAGCACCCTATTACTGAAGAAGTTACTGATTACGACCTTATCAAAGAGCAGATCAAAGTAGCTGCTGGAGAGAAGATTTCGGGAAGAAACTACTACCCGCAGCTTCACTCGATTGAGGTACGAATCAATGCTGAAGATCCTGCTAATGGCTTCCGACCAAGCCCTGGTAAGATCACAAACCTTCACTTCCCGGGTGGACATGGTGTGAGAATAGACAGCCACGTGTACGCTGGATATACCATCCCTCCTTTCTACGACTCAATGATTGGTAAGCTGATCGTGAGTGCGCAGACAAGAGAAGAGGCGATCATTAAGATGAGACGCGCGTTGGAAGAGACAGTGATTGAAGGAATAAAGACTACGATTCCATTCCACTTGAAGATGATGGATGACGAAGCCTTCAAGTCTGGAAACTTCACGACGAAGTACCTAGACACTTGGGACTTCAGTGTCCTGGATTAAGGATTCTATCAACAAAATATGAACCCTCTCCGAATTGGTGAGGGTTTTTTGTTACCTAACACTTTGACTTTCGTTAGAATTAACCCTATGAAAGTCGCTCAACCACTCCTACTCGTATTTGCACTTGCAGCTTTAAGCCCAACATTTTCGCAATCTGCAAAAGAGGTAGCCATAGATTCTGCTGTACGTGCAATTCTATTGAGTGACATTCATGGTTACAAAGGAAAATACTCGTTTGCCAAGCAATATTGGGATCAGTTTGACAGTGGCATTGTGCATACCGCCTGGCAACTCTATGAAAGGAAGAAGGAACGCAATGTGGCACTGACTACACTCTCACGGAATGACGTCATATTGTATGCAGAGGTCTACCAATGGGAGTATAATGTAGACTGGGATGGTGAGGACATGCAACAATTGTTGGATTATACAACTTTAGCAATACGCAACAGAGGTGGGTTGGACTCCAGTATGAATTTCAGTCACCTTTCAAAGCTTCCCAATCAATTCACGTTTGGTTACGGTTGTGGAGCAGCCGGTTCTATACCAGAGGCAGGTGCACGTATGCTTGAATTCGTAGAAGCAGATGATCTCCAAATGCTCGATTCTTGGCTTTACAGTGTCAACCCTACCCTACGTGCATATGCTTATTTAGGCTTCCGCTTACTTAAGGCTAGAGGTAAAACCTTGGACTCGACCACTCTTGAGCGTATGGATCGTATTGCGCACTCCTCTATTGAGATTTATTCGTGCTCAGGCTGTACACAGTGGGGATACCGACCGATTTACGAAGTTCTGGATGGGGATAATGTGAGGTGGTTTTTGGAGAGGTATGAGTAAATTTTTGTGATTGGTAATCACCAAGAATTTATTTTTTCCACACCTGTAAGGTTAATTCATCCATATAATCCTGCTTCTGAACAATCAGTGCTTTCTCAATGTCTTTTTCAAAAATTGGTGCGAATGCATAGTCATAAACCATATAATAGATATTGGCAGAGGTCTTGAAGATCCCTGAAAAACACCTAAAATCATAGCCCATTTGTTCCATTACTTCTCTTCTCACCGTTGCTTTTCCTTGTGGCGACAGTGTTTTTAGAATTGTCCTATTATGCCTAATTATTCGGTTTGTTTGACTAATCGTTATTTCACCATAACTCTTATTTCGATTATGGAAAGCTGACTTACAGCCTGCATCGCAATATTTTTTTCCTACCCTCCCTTTCAGTTCTTTTCCACATTCCAGGCAATGTCTAATGTCATAGTGCAATTCTTTTCTTTTCATAATCGTATTATTAAACGTATATATACGTTTTTATTCGTTTATTAATACAATTAAGATATTTAATTGATCGTGATTTGAGTGCATGTTGATCAAACAAAATATCATTCAGGAGTATGAAAGTGCTATTTCGATGCTTGAGTCTAAAATTGAGATGTTACGCTATAGCGATTCTACAAAACGTACGTATTCGCTTATGTTTCGTCAATTTCTCAGATACACATATCCAAAAAGGCTTTCTCAGATCTTAAGCGGCGACATATATGCGTATCAGCATCATCTTGTTACAACCAGGAAGTGTTCTCGCTCTTACCAGAATCAGAGTATAAATGCAATCAAATTCTACCTAGAACATGTATTAGGCCAGGAAAGGCAATACTTCGATTTGCAACGACCTAAGAAAACCTTCAAGCTTCCGGAAGTATTGAGTGCTGACGAGGTGGCTAGAATATTAAAAGCCACTAAAAACATAAAGCATAAGACCATCCTCACTACACTTTACTCTGCAGGGCTAAGGATGGGTGAGTTGCTAAGTCTTAAAATAACGGACATCGACTCAGAACATATGCGTATTTGGATTAGAGAAGGCAAAGGATGCAAAGATCGATTGACTACCCTCTCCCCTCATCTATTGGAGTTGCTTAGAATTTATTACCAGCAATACCGCCCTAAAAGCTTCCTTTTCGAAGGTCCCGATGGAAATGCTTATTCACCTACAAGTGTCCGAAAGGTTTTGTATCGAGCAGTGAAAGATGCAGGCATACGTAAAAAAATAAGACCACATACATTGAGGCATAGTTTTGCTACACACCTACTTGAGCAGGGTACTAATCTGAGATATATCCAGACATTGCTGGGGCATAATAGTCCTAAGACAACACAGATATATACTCATGTGAGCAGTAAGAGTTTGGAAGATATACGGAGTCCGTTGGACAACTTGGTAGCTACGGGTATATTTGAAAGGTGAATAAACGACATAACGTCGTTTACACAGATGTTAGCCTCAATATATGATTCGATACATTCTACTATTTGCTCCATCAACTTTTGGGCTTCTGACCTTTGGGCAGTCTAACGGAACAATTGAATACTTAGCAATCAAGAACCAAATTCCATCTGTGAACTTTAACCTTCCAGATGTTACAGAATGGAACTTAGTAATGGATGTCCCACCTGAACCTGGTAACAAAGGAGTACTGATGTTCAAACATAAACCAATGGATGTCCAATGCTCTGACTGTAAAGTCGAACCAATTATTGCAGTTCTCTACGAATCTGTTTCAGACAGCATTGATGCCGTTGAATATAGTGTCGGCAACATTGGAACAAAACCATATAAACTCAATTACAACTTATTGGGAGGATACCCTGAACATTCGGGTGATAAGCAATCTGTGGTCTTTGACGCCAAATATGTGAGAGATGAAATTGAACACTCAGTTATCCTAACCTACATAACGAATAACAACTTCGGAATTGAAATAATCTGTGATAGCACTACTGAAGCATTTCCTATAGTTGAAGAACAAATGAGAACTTTTGTGAAGAACTTTAGCACAGAATAAAAGAGGCTAACAAACGATATAGTCGCATGGCCTTGCTTAGTCCTCTGCAAAGTTCCTGCTAAACATCCTGCGTATCTACCGCCAGGAAACTGAAGTGCTTTCTACTTTCCTCCGCTCATGGGAGTTTTTATCTGTATAACGCAGTGCTTACCTGATACTTTGAATGCACCGGCAGATAAGCTACTTTTATCGCTATTAATTAAGCTCGGAGGCCACAGCGCCATATCTGGGCGTTAGGCAATATTAAAACAAGAACGAAATATCAATGACCCAAGTAGCTTTTTTACGAAAAGCAGACATACCAACAAAAACAGAAATTGAAGGAATTATCAAAGGACTTGGTTATGATTTCGAAATTTTAGAAGACTCTGAAAACATTGTTGAACTTAACGGAATTTCTTGCTCAATAAACGGACACGAAACATACTTTGAAATCTATTTTGACCAACCGACAGAAATAACCAACGATTGTGATTGGATAATACCTGACTTAACTAATCAGGATACGGCTATATCATTTGTTTGGGGAGCGGACTTTGCAGCAGGTGCCTGCATTGGACTTATATCAATTGCACTTATTGACAAAGGACAAGCACTTGTTTACTATTTGGATGACGAGATGAAATACTCAAGAGAAATGCTTGTTGCTGACACTCCACAATTCTTGACCGAACTTGATAAACAAAAGAAAAATAATGCTCCAAACCCTTCAGTTAAAAAAACAATAACGAATGGGAATTCCGAGAACAAAAGCTTTTGGGACAAACTGAAAGACCTGTTTAAATGATAATAAAAAACATTGCCTAACAAGGTATATAGCCAATAGGGCATTTAGAGATAAATTGAAAGTCCTGTTCTTTAAGCAGGCAACGCCAAAACAAAGTTTTGACGTTTAACAAAAAAGAAATTAAAAGTAAAAACGTTTGTATTGGCTTAGTGGTAAACCGAAAGTGAAGTACTTCGAATCTGCCCTACTGGCCATACACAGTACGTTAGGTGTAATTACTTCCATGAGCATAAGAACCCAAGTAAAAAAACTTTTAGGTGATGGACTAACCAAGGACGAGGTATTCAACGAACTCATCGGTCAAATTGATGAAGAAAAATTAAGAAAAACTCTAGCTACTCTGCCAACTCGAGAACAACGAAAAAGTAACAGAATTTTGCATGGATCACTAGTTTTCTTACTTTCTCTGAACATCTTATTCAATTTAGTAGAGCAACTGGGTAACAACTTCACAACACTCTATGATTTATTAGTCAATTTATTCATCCTGATAGCAGTAATTCAATATAGAAATTGGGTTTTTCTCGGAGGAGCAATCTGGTTCTTATCCATGTTTGGATTAACTTCTTATCAGATAAACGACGTGCTAAATGGTGGCTTAACTCAACTAGAACTAATTGCCTTCTTGACTCTAGGAATAACGATATTGCTAATAATTATCCTTATGCTAACTATTAAATCCCGTGTATTCCCATATACAACTTTCTTTCTATTTAAGCGCAATGAATTTCAGAAGGTGATCTATCAAAAAACACCTAACAGACGCTGATCGGGCATATGTCAGCGTGCTTTTTGGCTGGTTTCGGTGCAACTCGACCATGATATCTGCCGCTGAGAAACGGCAGTGCTTTCTACTTACTTCAGCACTCAGGAGCTTTAGATTTTCGGAACGCAGTGTCATTTGGAACCGTTGTGAGCTTCGGCAGATTTCACTACTTTAGTGCTATTCACTAGCTGTGGACATACGCCCGATAGCTGGACGTTGTGGGGCATGTAATACATGAAGATATTTCGTAAACAAACAGGAAAGAACAAACTCTTAAAACTCTTTAAGGCAGTAACTCAAAGTGAGGCAGAAGACTTTGACACCAAACCCTTAATCGAATTGATTTTATCAACAGCAAAGGACTGGAAACTTAACCTAGACAATTTTTATATAACAGGTCCATATCCCAATGATGGATGGAAAACTAAAAAAGGATTTGTAAACGGGCTGATCAAGAAGAATTATAAAAACATTCATCATCTTCTAATTTCTGACTCTAACAATCTATTTGAAGTGAATTTTGAAAATTGGTCTCATAACCGAACAATTGAGGTTCTAAGTGATACAATTTCGCTGGAATTGATGATTGATGGTGAAATTGCATCGAATGATGAAATCATTAAGTTGGCAGAACGATTTTATTCGGCTTTTCAATTTCAGTATGGATTTCAATTTGACCAATCAAAGAACTTTTCAATAAGTGAGGGAAAAATTAAGAATGGATTGTTTTCTTACTCAGAAAAGAACAATGAAGGTTACGGAAAGTGGTCAAAATACGCATCTGCTATTAAGGATGGATACCTCCGAAATATTTACTGTGTTAATTTGATTTCTGAAGAACACCTTCACAATGAAATATTAAAAGATTTAGCAGAGAAGTTTGGAACTCTCAATCGGAGGCAAAACTTCTATTTATGGAAACTTGACAATAATGAAGTTGAAAATGTAAAGTCTCAATTAAAAAACTCTGAACTGCTAGTCGAAAACGATGAATTTGATAGTACCAATGCCTACCAATTCATAACTCAGGAAATTGAAAAATACGCCCCACAACAAGCGCTATGAATGAATGGGGTTTAATCGGTCAGGAAATTTTGGTGGGGATTGGAAAGTCCGCCACAATTAATAAATTTAAACAAACGTGTGGCTATGTTCGAGATGGAAGGTTAGTACTTTCTAATCCCCACTCATCATAGCTTGGCGTTGTGGTGCATTTGACGCAACCATTTTTAAGAAACTTCATCCTCTAAAAGAAAAACTATAACGAAATGAAAAAAATATTAATCCTAACGATAATCGGAATAGCAGTATTGAGCTGCTCGGATGAAAGGGCATGTCCCGAATGTTTAGAACTAACAACAAAAAGCTTACTATACACTGATTCCGAAGGGGTTAATCTTTTGTTCGGCGACCAAGCAATTTATAATCCTGAAAACTTATTCATCATCGACAATAATAATAGAGAGGTGGATGTAAGGCTCCAAGAAGAAAACGGAACTATTGCATTTGATCTCGGGGTAAATGCCACTTCTTATCGAATTTTTTTAACAGATACTTTTGAAGACGAATTACAATTTGAACTGGCTGAAAGAAAAAGTGAAGTGTGCTGTGGAAACGTTACCTTTTCAACTAAAACAATATTAAACGGACAAGAGATTGACAATAGTGATTTCATAATTGTAATTGTCACCTAAATAAATGCAACACAACAATACCTAAACTGCATTAAAACGCAGTTTAGCCAGACCGTTGGATTTAATTAAAAAAAATAATAATCATGGAAAACAAAATGTATCGAATAATTAGTCTTTTGCTTGCCTTTCTACTCATTTACAATCCAGTATTTGGATGCACAGGTATCACTTTAAAATCTAAAGATGGCGGAATTATTGTTGCAAGAACTGTAGAATGGGCCTTAAGTGATGCACAACACAATAAAATCCTAATCGTACCTAGGAACAAAAAATTTAAAGGTCAAACTCCTCAAGGATATAATGGTAAGTCTTGGACGGGAAAATATGGGTTTGTAACTCTTACTGCCTATGGACAAAACTATGGTCCAGATGGTTTAAATGAAGAAGGCTTGTACGTTGGAGTATATTATCTTCCAGGATTTGCAAAATATAGCACATTTGACCCTAAAAAAGTAGCCAATTCAATGAGTGTGGGAGACTTAATGCAATGGATGCTTTCCTCATTTAAATCCGTAGACGAAATTATTTCAAACCTTAACTCTGTGATCGTAGTTGAAGTTATCAATAAAGAGTTTGGTGGTGCCGATCTACCCTTTCATTTTAAAATTGCCGACCCTAGTGGGAATAGTAAGATTATAGAAATTGTTAACAACGGTGAAGTAAAAGTATATGAACCTTATTTGGGCGTTATCACAAATTCACCAACTTATGACTGGCATATAACTAATCAAAGAAATTACTTAAGGCTTACAAGCGCACCCAATCCTGAAATGAATTTTGAACCCTACAATTTAAAACCAATTGGAGGTGGATCTGGATTACTAGGGATACCAGGTGATTTTACTCCTCCATCAAGATTCACAAGAGCTGCAGCATTCACTGCATCATGTCGCCCTTTAGAGAATAGTACCGATGCGGTTCTCGAATCATTTAGAATACTAGATAATTTTAATATCCCTTTAGGAGCTCATGTTCCGAAAGAATACATCCCAAATGACATAAGTAGTGCAACGCAAATTACAACCTCGTCAGATTTGAAAAACAAGGTGTTTTATTTTCATACTATGTGGAATAGACAAATTAGAAAAATTGATTTAAAGAATATTGATTTTGCTACAATCAAAGAACAAATAATTGATGACGACAAGGCAAAAACCAACAATATTAAAGATGTCTCACCTAATAAATAAAAACTAAAGCCAACAATGGCTATAATTCATTGTGGTTTTGTGCCACACCAAAATATAAGTATAAAACAACTGCTGATTTCTAAGCGGAAAAATCCTGCGGATGATTCCACAACGAAATTATAGCCGAGACCGTTGGTGGTAATTGCGGTAATCGCAGAGATATGAGGATTTTCACAAAAGAGGAATTATCGGGTCAGTGGAGTAACGAAAACTGGGGATTCCAAATAACTGGAGACCATTCGTTCATTATGCTCAATCAAAATAAGGAGCAAGTTGGAAAAGGAACGTTCAAAATTCACGAGAACTTTCTTGTTTTCGATTATCAACTCGATACCACTAGGTGGCAATGGACTGCTAGAATTGATGAACTTAAAAAGAATACCTTAACCTTAACTGATTTAACTAACGAAGTTGGCAAGCAAGAATCCCTGAGACAAACTTACCATGGTATTGACCTAATTAAACATTTCGATTTTGATCATTTTGAGAATGCAACGATTGATTCAATTAAAAAGCAACTAGAGGTTGACGCACTTCCCCTGAACAGGATTATTGACTCGAACGGAAACGAAACGGAGTACTATTGGTATTGGAATAACCATAACAGGTTTTCGGTTGTAATATCGAAGGAACTTTCTGATATGCCAATCTTGACCTTGCCAACTGTGCCTCTTCTTCAATATCAACCATCATCTTAGTAAGCGCTTTTGTTTCATCAGCAGTAAGTCTTTCTACATTTTTCTCGAATCCTTTTGGTTCCATCTTTTCATCCACAAGGTCGAAATAAGTAGTTAGCTCTTCTTCTGCTCTTATCGGATCATCGGCAGCGAATAGAATTCTTATGTGTAGATACTGTAGTCTATAGTTTGTGCCTCCTAAGGTAGTTTTTGATTTCTCTGCATAATAAATAGCATCTTCAAATTCATCTGACTCAAAAAGCTCTTTAGCTTTATAATAATACCCTTGAGCCCTAAAGTTTGAAGATTGACTGTAGCATAATGTCGCTAAGAAAATATTCAGAATAATTAGCAAAAATTTGGTCATACTTATCAAGCATTATCATTCCTAATTTAGCATTTCTAACACATAATGTAAAATTCCAGTATTGACATCATATATGTGATATCGCAACTCATCAATTAATTTCCCATCCTGTTTTCTTCACGGCAAAGTAGATCCCGATTTGATATACAGTACCGCCACGCTTCAAATAGCAATCTTATCTAGCCTAAAAAACATTATGGAAAATCTAGATAACCACATCCAATTCAAAAGCTTCGTCGGAGAGATTGAAATTGATTACAAACCAAAAAGAACTCCTAAGAAAAAAATTAAATCTTCCCAAGATTGCTACAATACACTTAAGCCTTTGTACAGTTGTATCAACTACAAAGAGAAAAGTTGGGCGATTTTTCTAAATAGAGCAATGAACACAATTGGATATGCACGAATAAGTGATGGAGCATCTAATGCCACTCTTATCGATACCAAAATAGTCCTTCAACATGCATTAATGTGCCATGCTATTTCTATTGTAATTTCTCATAATCATCCATCGGGAAACAAAAAGCCCAGTGAGGCAGATATTCAAATTACAGAAAAGCTTAAAAAAGTGTGTGAATTATTCGACATTAATCTAATTGATCACTTGATCTTAACAGATGAAAGTTACTTGAGTTTTGCAGATGAAGGGATTTTATGATCCCTTTATTATGCTTATAATTAATGCTCAACTTTTCAAACCAAATCCAATCTATTTACCCGTTTTTAGGTTTCCTTCCATCGTTGTTGGATTATTTCCTCCTTGAGTTGGCTCAAAAGTACTCCCTTGATTACCACTTCCAGAATTACCTCCAGACTTTGAATCATTTATATCTTCACCACTACCCGCTAAAGGTCTTCCTTGCTTCTTCTTCTGAGATTTTTCTTTGTCAATTGTTGATTCTGGCATTGCTGTCATTATTCGCCATTCAGAGGCATGATCATCAATTTTCTCTAATCTTGTTTGCGTATCGTCATCAATTGAAAATTCATTACCATAAGGATGTTCTACCTCAGATGATATTTCATCTAAAATTTCCTTGATTCGAATTTGTTCACCACTTCGAAATACTTCTTTCCAAGTCATGAGCTGATTCAGCTTTTCTGTTTTATCTAAATTCTCAACAATACCATCAACTACCTCAATAAGTCCTTTTTCATTCTTAATTTCTTTATCATTTAAATCAAGATTTTTAAACTCATTTTTGTCTTTATGATATTTCTGCGGGAAAACCCATCCATACTTTGTGGCTTTAGCCATGGGATGAAAGCAGAATAAGCGTTATATTCGATATACAATAACGTGTCTATTGGTGTTGAACGTTTTCTGATCCAAACCACGTCATCAAATGCAAATAGCTACCTACAAATACAAGCTTGTTCCTAACTCCAAGGTGAGAGAGAAATTTGATCAATGGATTGGAACTTGTCGTTGCATTTACAACCTTGCCTTAGAAACTAAAATTTACGCTTACAAAGCACATAACCTCTCTCTTTCTAAATTTGATCTCATAAAGCAATTACCTGAGTTAAAAACGGAACACTCTTGGATGAAAGATGTCCATTCTCAAACCTTGCAGGATGTGATCGAGCGGATGGATCTATCGTATCAATCCTTTTTCCGTGGTGGTGGATTTCCAAAATGGGCAAAGAAAGACACTTATCGATCCTTTGCTTTTAAACAAGGGGTAAAGGTCGTTGACAATCATGTGTATCTTCCAAAGATCGGTAAAGTCAAATTTCGTAAGAGCCGTGAAATGCTTGGAACCTTGAAGCGTACTACGATCGTCAAAGAAGCTGATGGATATTACATCTGTTTTTCCTGTGAAGTAGAGATTACTCCTAAAGCATCCAATGAGAATCAAGTTGGAATTGATTTAGGAGTAGCTCATTTTGTAGCTACAAGCAACGGAGATCTCTACGATTCTAACCAGGTGCTAAAAAGTCATCTATCTGCATTGCGAGTGGAACAACGTTCTTTGGCGCGAAAGAAGAAGTTTGGTTCTAACTGGTACAAACAAAAAGAAAGGGTGGCCAGACTGCACCTAAAGGTGAAACGAGTAAGAAAAGACCATCATCATAAACTAAGCACTCAGCTTATAGATCAATGTGGAGTGTTGTTACTTGAGGATCTGAAGCTTAAGAATATGACTCGTTCGTCGAAGGGAAGTATAGATGAGTCTGGTAAGCGAGTTAAGGCTAAGTCTGGATTGAACAGATCTATCCTGGATGCAGGTATGGGAATGTTTGGAACCATGCTGGAATATAAAGCTCAGTGGTATGGACGGACGATAATCAAGGTAGATCCTAAATATACTTCACAAGAATGCACTGCTTGTGGTCATCGGGCAAAGGAGAACAGAAGTGGTATCAAGTTTAAATGTGCCAGCTGCGGCCATGAGGCACATGCAGACGTGAATGCAGCAAAAAATATACTGGCTCGGGCAAGCGCCAGTGGGAGTCAACGTAAGGCAGTAGCCTAAGCGTTTCCCAAGAATCCCATCGGTTTTAACCATGGGAGTGTCAAAGTAAAGTAATGAGTCATATATGTTCTCGCTTGTTATATCTCTAACCAGTTCTGGTATCCCATGCTCCCCATAACCTTCAATCTTGCGAAAAACCCTATTATTTTTCTCATCAATATATACACGTTCTAATTTCATGTTCGGTCCTTATAATGTTCTATAAACAATTCTAATACCTTCTTTGAAAAGTGATAACAATAGGTAACTTGATGGGCCTGTGTCTCAACTCATAACTTTGGCTGTAATTACATTCATGTGATCAACATATCTACAGCGGATACGGAAATAGAGGATAAATTATATCCAACTAATCAATTTCATTTGACCTTTGCAGAGCGTTTAACATATCTAATTTGGCATTCTGATATAGTTATTAAAGACATTTAAGTAGATCTAAAAGTTTCTAAGTCTGGCGGACTATATTGGATGGAAGGATCTCGATTTCCAGGTGTGTACGTCGACGAACTTTTTAAGATGTATGATTGGGACTTAGAGTGGCTATTAAATTGTAATTGAGTTTTGTTTAGTGTTTATCTTATATAACCAAAATCTATATGGAAGGAATCAGTATAACTATCATTGACAAGCAGGCTACTGAATCAGCTGAAAGAAAAAAAAGAGAAACGCTTTTGAAGAAGTTCTGTGATATTTATGGCGTTGAATTTGAACGAAGCGAACCAGTAGGAATTACAGGTAATTCTATTCCTAATTGGCCTTTCGATCCTGATAGAATGGTAACAATCAATTATTATCATATACAGCTAAATGGAAAGTTCACACGTATTCTAGATCAATACAATGCACTTGTATCATTTTGCTCAATCAGAAACTTTGAGGCGACATAGTGTCTAGGTAGTTGCGGGGATAAATGTTTTATCAGATTAATCATTAATCATTTTTTTGATGACTTTATCCTCATACCTAATTACAATATCTACATCTTCAAAACTTTTTGCAATACCTACACTGGTACTAATTAAGTTACCAAATTCATCAAAAGTTTTTATTGCACGGTCAGAATAAACAGCCTGGTGCTTATAATGATTAGTTTCTCGATAAACAACGTCGTCACTAAACCAATTCATCTCTACCTTTTTAATGAAATCCTCACCATACGCATATACTTTTCCTTCCCAGAGAAATGTACTTTCTTCCTGCCAAAAAGTGCAAGAAATATACTTATCTCTAAGTTGAACGATCATTATGTAGTAGTTGGCATTCTCATTATAATCTCTTTTTCCATCTTTTTCAGTGTATTCTACTTTGAAGATGAAATCCTCCAATATTTCCATGCGCTTAACTTCTTCAAGACTAGACCTGGATGATCTCCCGTAAAGGTTCATTATAATTTTATCAGGAGAAAACTGTGCGTTGACTTGAAAAAAAGATAGTAACGCTACGAATGAGGCAACCAATTTGAAAAACTTCATTTGATGTTCGTTTATTTACAATTCTATTTGTTCACTAAATACCAAATAATGAAAGAGATTGCTAATAATGTAATTCATATCTTTATTTTTTTACACTTTTTCTACAAGCCAGGCATTCTTTGAAGGATTCTCCAAAGTCACTTTTCCTAGCTCAGTTAAATTCAAATCTTCATCGATCAATTTTAACCCGATTAGGAAGTTGATAACCAGCATACCTTTTTCTTCTCCCTTTTCATTATCAGGAAGTTCCATGAACCACCGATAGAATCCTTTCTCACTCACTACCCCTTCATTCTCTGACAAGAATATTAAAGCGTCTACTATGTTGTCAGGTCTGCTCATCGTTCGTGTAATTAGACTTTTTTCATCCTTTTTTTCTTCTGAAATAAAATTGATTGTTCCCTTTACCAAACGGAGCAATAAATTCCCAATTCCTTTCTTCAAAAAATTCAATTACCATCAAGCCAGAGCTCCCAGGAAGTAACAACCTCTCATTTCTATTTATTTCCCAAAGCCATATCACACCATTTGGCAAACCCTTATTAATAGCATTAGATAAATCAATTGATGTTTCCCCTTTATAATGATTGTGGACAGCTATGATATTAACTTCTATTGAATCAAGCAGAAACAATTCAAAGTTGCCAGTATTGCTGTTTTGAATACCTACATGAATACCTTGACCGAAACTACGAATACAAAACAATTGAAATATTAATAATACTATAAAACCCTTTTTCATTTGTTCGTTTTATAATACTCTATCTGAGTTTTTCCTTTGTCTTGATTACCAAGTATTCTTTCCCGTATTTGAGAAATTGACCACTATCAAGTTCTATTGCTTCTTCCGCATTCTCAACACTATAAAAACCGCCAATTGTCTCTTCATAATCTGGCATTTCGATCTTCTTCAATAGACCAGTTTCGGTGAGTTCAAATACTTTGTACATATCTATTCGTTTTATGATACTATTTCTTCAACATCTCGATTAGACCATTAACCACTCTATCTTGTTCATCTTCCGATAACCGTCCAGATTTGTTTACTAATCTTTTCTTATCAATTGATCGGATGTGATCTAATGCTATCATACCTTCTTTACCTTCGAAATTCACAGATATTCTTGTTGGATAGCTTTTGCTGGTTGTAGTAAGTGGACATACTAAAACCGTATTTAAGTTTCTGTTCATTACATCTGGAGAAACAATTACAACAGGTCTTGTTTTTTTCATTTCGCTCCCGATGGTTGGATCAAGATTAGCCCAATAGATATCGAATCTTACCATTCCCACTCTTCGTTATCAAAATCCTCAGTTACAGAAAGGAAGTCAGAAAAATCGTCATCTTGACCGTCCTCCATATTGGCTTTAATGAAAGCTTCATCCCAACCTGATCTTGATTCTGCAAGTGGTTTGATGAGTAATCCATCATCTGTATCTACTAATTCCAAATCACCGCTTAGATCGTGTCTTTCTATTAATGATTTAGGTAGCCTTACTCCTTTAGAGTTTCCTATCTGTACTAGCTTAACTATCATAGCATAAAGATAAGTAATTACATTGTAATTACAAAATATCAATCAACCCTTACTTTACCTGCTACCACATGATAAGTCAAAATGGCTACTAGTTGATCATTGTTTTCAGGCTTCAAAAGATTGTCAATCAAATTTTGTTTAATCATGCAATAAAAAAAGTTAAACAAAAGTGCGGGCTTATCTCTTTTACTTTTATGAAATCACTTGAAAAACACATTCTTAAGTTTGGCTTGCTTACAACAGTAAGCCTCATCGTGTACTTTTTGCTGATGCGTATTTTAGGATTGGCAGAGATTACGGAGCTACGAGCACTAAATGCGCTAATCATGTTTTCGGGCATTTTTTTGACGATTAAAGGATTTAGAAACGGAAACTTTGGCTCAGGCTTTGGGTATTTGTCAGGAATTGCCGTGGGCTTCTTTACGGGAATTGTGATCGCTATAAGCTTTTCCGTGTTTGTTGGCCTTTACATAACCCTTGATCCGGTTTTTTTAGCGGCTATTGTAGCTGAAAACGCACAAAAGGAATTCCTGAATCCGATGACTGCATCTATGGTCATTTTAATAGAGGCTGTTTCTTCAGGATTTTTATTTTCTTATGCGGCAATGCAATGGTTAAAAGACGACAAAATCATATTCGTTAAACAAGATTCACAATCAATGTAGGTATCATTAAGATGAAATCTTGCATTACAAGGCAACCAATCAAGCTGATAATAACAATCAGTATTATGAAAGGAATATCTTGAAATAAATAGTTTGAAATTCGATCCATATTGGTTCCTTTGTTAATACTCTCTTTAATGTCTCTAACTAATTCTTTAGTAGCATCTTTATTGATTTCACTACTAGATAAATGACCGACTTCCTCATTCTTTCTATTTAAAACACTCAAGAAATTCTTCTTTAGTTCAATTTCAACCTTGAATCCAGTAGGCAGCTGATCCTCTAGTTTAGCCATTAGATATGAGCCAAATAAAAGATTTACTTTGTCAATTGTTGATTCTGGCATTGCTGTCATTATTCGCCATTCAGAGGCATAATAAAAAGAGCAAACCCGCACAAATAGTCCTACCTATATGAATTAATTTGATTAGACTATTGCAGATGGATTTACCTAAAACATTTGGTAAGGAAATCAAAGCATATAGACAAGCAGCCGGATTGACACAAAGTCAATTAGCTGTAAAGATTGATAGAGATACTGATTACATTTCAAAGATTGAAAGGGGCGAAAGAGTGCCATCATTAACAACGCTCTTAGAGATTTCTAATGTCCTCGGCTTCAAATTGTATGATCTTATGAAGAAGGTTGACATTTAGCATATTAGGCAACTAGTCCAAGAGATTAATTGGAACGTGAAATTCTTTAACATCAGTAAACTCGGTGAAATCCTCTGATTTCAAATCCTGCCTGTAGTTCATTATTTTGTTCCTAATTTGTCTTGCTTCAGGAGATTGAATAATTACCCTTTCTAGGTTTAGTAAATCTTCAAAAAGTTTACGATCAATAAGCTTATTAAATGATGGGAAAGAATAGCCAATGACAATTAATGTATCAGTATTAGCACATATTTCTTCTACCCTTTCAATAATCTCTTCAGTCCATTTATTATTTTCCCAAGAAAAGTGTAGACTTGAAGTATATGCTAAGGGAAGGCCACTCCCAGGAAAATCTTCAAGAGATATTTTCATTCTAGTAAGAAATCTTGAATATCTGTCAATTGTCTTTCTAATTTCATCATGTTTAACTGAATCATTAAGATTGCCACGCTGCCTTAAATTATTCTCTATATCTATAAGTTTTGATTCATCCTTGGAATAATATCCACCCGCCGATCCATTTATTTTAACCATTGAAAATCTATCAATATCAAAAGAGTCTTCAAGATTGGACTGAAGTATTTGTTCCGTTTCCTGAGGATTTTTTATGGAAAAAAAATCAGCTATCGAGTATTCGATTTGATTGTCATAATTCCAACTCAAAATATTGATGTTATTGGGAAGTCTTTCATTCGGTTCATCGTTCCAATCACCTTGAATTATATCCGCAAAAAAAAGATCATATCTTCTATCTAGACCGTTGAGTTTTTGAGTCACAGTGAAGAACTCATTTAATAAGGACTTGAGCTTCAGGTATTGTAGTATATCTCCTCTACTATATAATTTTTTAGCGAATGTATCTACAGACGCATGATTATTACAGTTATCAATTAGCCAATTAATGTCCTGTAACAAGATTGATTGGGCTTGCTTCAGTGATAGATTGACGTCAGGGGAAATCTGTTCTTCATTTGCTTCAAAATCTTTGATCTGGTGTCTGAATCCCTCCAATCCTTTTGAAAATTCTGAAACTATAGGCACTCTTTCTGCTGATGCTCCAGCACCTATTAGATATGTGAAATTGCTCATATATTAAAGTTATGAATAATCAACCTAAAGGATGAAACTGATTTACTTCCTCAATAAGCCCTTCCATATCATTAACTAAGTAAGCCTCGGTTGAGCTTACATACCTATGACCAGCTTTATACTGAACCTCTCTTAAATTGAATTGCTTCAACCAATTCACAATCACAGAAGTCCTTATTTGATGGGATGATTGTACCCTGGAGTCCTTCTTCACCAAAGCAGAAATCACCTGATTCATAATGTTATTGAAACTAGAGTTACTTCCACCCTGGCCAATGAAAAGCTTTGAGGTAGGTTGTTTGATCTGTGATTTACGCTTCATAGGAAGAGCTTCAATCTTCGGCCTTATCTCATTTATGTACTGGTAAAAATCAACCATCTGGATAGCTTCAAGAGTCATTATTCTTGACTCACTATTCTTACCTCCTATTACTTCAATTCTTCCTTGATCAAGATGAATATTTGAAAGGTCTAGCTTGCTGAGTTCAACCGTGCGAAGTGCTTGGAATAGTAGTAGTCCAGCAATCACTTTATTACGATGATCTTCAAGCCGGAGCAATGGATAGGTATTATATATCTCTAGAAGTTCTTCAGGGTCAAGAGTGTGGTATAAGGTCTTCCGTTTGATGCCCTTAATCTCAATTCTAGAAGCAGGATTAACAGTAAGTTGATCATTACGGATAAGATAATCAAAGTACAGTTTGACCGAGCTTAAATAGCTCTGAATGGTGGATTGCTTGAGTTCTCTAACTCCTAAGGAACGTACATAAGCCATCAGGTCATTATGGGCACATTCCACAGCCTCTATACCTTCTTCCTTAAGCCATTTGATAAACCTAGCCACACACTTCAAATGTGTATCAATAGATGTGCTACTGTATTCTTGACTAGCCAGGTATAATCTGAATTCATTCATGCTTCAAGAGTTGTCCAGGGTTAAGTGGGTATAAATTTGAGTGCTTTCTAAACTGCTATGACCGAGGAATCTACTGATAGACTCAAGCTTCATTCCTGCTTCAAGGAGATGAGTAGCAATGCTATGCCTCAGTACATGAAGTGTAACTTCCTTCTCTAACAAATCAAGATCACCTGTCATCACTTGAAGTTGCTTTAACCTGTGAGCTAAACTTTGTCCCTGGAGCCTTCTTGGAGTAGTGTAACTAACAAATAGAGCATCTGATCTATTACCCTTTAGTAGTTCACCTCTGTGATCATAAACATATTGAACCAGGTATTTCAAACTGGATTTACTGATAGGTACAAATCGTTCTTGATAGTTCTTGCCTTGTCTGACATGCAACATTGAGCGATCAAAATTGATGTCCCCAACATCTAAAGCAACTCCTTCACTTCTTCTTAAGCCACATCCATAGAATACAGCAAGCATAGCTCTATCTCTTGACTGGATAGCTTCTACCACAGCATCAGAAGCCCGGGCTTTCAACTCAGTTTGATAGGTAGCTTGAAACAGCATCTTGATTTCATCTTGAGTTAGGTAAGTGATCCTTGAATCTGATTCTTCAGCTCTTAGGAGGACTTGTGAAATATTCACTCTTGCAACTTTATCCAGGTACTCAATCAGCTTTCTAAGTGCCTGAATATGCTTGTTGATATGAGCACCACTCAGTCCACCACCTCTTCTATCATTCGATCGTTCTTTGAGTTTAGAGAGGTATCTCTCAAAATGTTCTGGTTTGACCAGTTCAATACTTGCCACTTCACAGGACTCCAGGTAAAAGAAAAACTCTCTGATCATATTAGGAATGCTGTAAACAGTTGAAGGAGCATAGCCAAGTATATCCAGCCACTCCCTAAAGCTCTTCTCCAGGTATCTATACTTAGGATTGTTAAGAGTTAATTTCTTCATAGTATTGGTGATTTGGAATTTAAGTGAACTACCTAGCTATTGTGTTGATAATCAAAGTATCAGCGGTTCATTTCAAAAATGAACTACCAATGAACCACCGAACTACTTCTTAGAGAGTTTAGATACCACAGAATCAATTACAGTATCTATATCAGTCTGTAGCTTCTGATATTCTTCCATACTGACAACTTCATACGCATAACCAGTAGCTTGATTTCCATTCAGTCTCTTGATGTATTGTCCTCCGAGTAGGTCAACCATATACCTCTTCTGATTACTTGGATGAACTCTTAGTACTTGTCTGGCTTCCGAGTTAGTGAAAGTACTCTTATCTTCTTTGGTAAGCCAATCCTTAAGCTTCTCCAGGTAGTTCCTGGTAGCTCCATTCAGTTCATCAGACTTACGAAGTAGCATACCCCTTAGAAGCTTGTTAGCTTCTTGTATGTCTTCCAATGTTGTTTCGATATACTCTTCACCACTTTGCTTATCCTTCTTCTTATCCCTTTGGAATTGATGATAGAAAGTAACTGCTTCAATGAAAGCCAGGTAGTGCGCATTAGTTCTCCTCGGCTTCAATACTTCCTTAGGAAGATGAAGCTTTGAGGCAAAAGGATTACGAACTGAAACAGGAGTTAAAAGTCTTTGCATGTTCTGGAATTGTTGTATGATTTCAGCCTGTTCCTTCTTATTGATTTGTCCTGCTGAATCCTTCCGTTGATAGTCCATGATCTTCTCATCTTGAGCTTCACTCTCATCTATGTAAATCAGAAAGCTTCTATTCGCATTATCCTCATAGATGCTTTCCTGAGTTGTGCAGCCTGCAATGCAGACAGGCCCTTCTACTTTGAGAGTTATGGTGCGTGTCTCTCCTTTGGTATTCTTAATCACCACGGTCTTAGAAATCCGCTTCTTTGAGCTTATCTCCCTCAGCGGATATAGGACATCTTGCGCACCATCTAAGTCTTCAATGAGTATCAACTTATTCTGAAGCTCATGTCTTCCGAAGTAGTAAAAAGCATTGCCTGACAAAGCTGTGATCTCAAGCTTATCTTCATCTGGAATCAGAGCACTCACCTTCTCTTGTAAGTGAGTCTTGCCAATGCCAGAGCTTCCTAATGAAATGATGTGAAGCGGATTCTCTCTCTTCCTTGAAGTGAAGATGATGTACATGAGAAGCCTATTAATCTCTTCTCCGATTACCCCTGCTGCTCCTATGTCTTCCATTGTGCGCTGCATAAGATTTGCAGAGGATAGATAAAGCCTTGCCTTCTTCTCTTCACCTTGGGTTAGTGTGATGCCTTCTTGCGAATCCTCTTCAAGAGCTTCTATCTGTTCAAGTCTGTATTGTTCCAAAGCATCTGTTAGTTCAGCTAGGGCTTTGGTGGTCACACTAGTTCCAATCTCCAACTTCTCAGCCACCTTCCTTATCAGCTTATCAACTTGATTGTCATTATACAGATCAAGGTTATGCCTAAGTGATAGATGTTTAACCTGAATCTTCAAGGTTACTCTCATTCTATCAAGACCTTCCAGTCTGATTCCACCTAGTATTGCGAGTTCTAAAGAATCATATTGAAATGTGAAGTGATTAGGATTGGAAACATTCAAGAACTTAGTCATTATACTATATAATCATATATATGATGTAATATTATAATTAATTGATTTAATATTCAAATATATATTATGCATATAAGATCATACACATTGCAGATTGAGTCATAATATTTAGGTTTTGGATAAATTGTGGGTGAAATGACAGACAAGAAGAAATTCAACCGCATCAAAGTAGTTCTGGCTGAGAAAGAAATGACCAACGCAGACCTTGCAAAAGCATTGAATGTTAATCAAGCCACTGTATCTCGATGGTGTACAAATGATACCCAACCAAGTATTGAAACATTGTTTGAAATCGCTAAAATACTTGAGGTCGATGCCCCTAAATTATTAAGAGATTAAGATTATAAGTAATTAGGTGAATTTTGAAAACACATTGAGCATTAAGGTTTCTATGTGCGCAGCCACCATCGATGAACCTATTTGTAATGAATTCGGGTGGCCGCATCCATTTCTTAGCTTGAGACAACCTTCTAATTCATTTTTCACATTCTTTCCAATAACAGAAATAGCGACTAATACTTGAAGAAAATCATATTCTTTCATACGACTCAAGTCATCTTTATTCTTGGCCATTTTCCATTTCAAATCTCGCTTCGCAGCCTCTCCATTGAAATCATCGAGTTTATTTGAGATTATATGATCTTGAAGTAACGAAATTGCACCCACCCAAGAGAGTACTACGGCAGGTCGGTAAAGTTCTAACTCATAGCACTTTATTGATTGATCAAGAAAATGTCTTGTATCAGAATCGACAATATCAGTCAAATGAGTTCTGAGGCTTGAAGCTATCCTAGCCTTAGGAGATTCCACGTTAAGACCTGATAGCTCACTAACTCTTTCTTTACCTTTTCGAGTTAGCTCCCAGCCGCTGGGCGTTTCAATCACGAATCCCTTGAGTTTCTTTAGGTATGCTGAAACATTTCTAAGTACCGAATCATTGAGACCTGAATCAGCGGCTACATTTTTAATCTCAGATGTAAGTCTTGGATTACTATCATGAGTTAATATTACTAACAGTCTATCACCATGTGATAGCTGTTCTTCATGAACAATTTCCTTTATGCTTTCAAGGCTAAGCAAGACTAGATTTTAATTGCTTTAGTTTAGTAGCACTTAGTGCATAAACGTCCTTTGATTTTTCCAAAAGTGATCCGTCTTTGACAAGATTATTAAGGTAGGTTGTTAGGTTTGAACCATAGCTATTTTTGTAGTAAGCTGAAGCAGTTTTGATACTATCAGAAATCTCCTTTCTGGTGAACCTATCTTTACTCTGAACAAAGGTGAGCTGTGCTGCTGCAGCAATAATGAGCTCAGGTCCTGAATTGGAAGAAAGTTTGGCGGCCAACGAGCCAGTGGTTTCCTCTAACAAAGTATCAGTTTCCACTAACTGAGGGTTAGCAATTGAATTACTATTGGGTAATTCCATCTTGCTACCAGCTTCCTTATAAAGGTCTGAAACAGCTTTTAAAATTTCTGGTAGTTCTTCTTTTAAGAATGATTCAGAACCTTCATATTCAACTTCAATTGGTCCCATTTTAATTTTAATCTTACTAGAATTTGTCATAACGGCATAATTATGTATGCGAAATTTATCTATTTAAAATTTAAAATGGAATAGAAGATGGCTTGAATGTAGCAGTTGACGTAGTGTAAAGTCTTTAACACAAAAAACCCACCAACGATGAAGAAGGTGGGTTTGGGGATTGATTAATACAATTTATTACGTTTTGGATAGTTCAACTATCATCTCGGAAAGTAAGTCCAAATCTCTAATTGCCTTCTTCATAGTTGATTGATAATTATCTCCCAATTCAGCAATCAATTTTTCATCACTTCCACTATTTAGCTTTCTCCTTATTGTATAAAATTCAAGAGGCTCAATGACATAGTTTTTTGACTTGAACCTATACATTACCCATGACAGGCTTCCTAGTTCAAACTGGTTGATCATATTAATCAATCTAAGGTAGATTGGATCATCAACATCCATGTCTTTGAACCTAAAAGCAAAATAAATCGGTCTAGCATACATATCATTGGGAATGAATGCATCAAGCTGTGGGGAGGAAATTTCACCAACTTTTGATAACGCTTCTCTTAATATTCTTGAACTACTCATTGATCAGGAATGACATCATTGACATTAACCCCATTTCCATTCGACTTATTAATTTGCTTCATATAGTCATCATATAAAACAGGGTCGGCACTATATCTTGGATCATAAACATAACCATCTTTTACAAAAACTTGATGATAATCAAATGTTTCTTCGACTCCATTCTGAAGTACTTTAACTCCTCCCTCTCCAGTCAACTCAAGAACATTACCTCCATTTGTCTGAGTAAAGATATCTTCAGCAATCTCAGAACAATCGCAACCTGTCCATACCTCATCAATATTGTCATAGTTTTTCATGGCACCAGCTGCTGCATCATCTATCTTAGTTGTACCTGATTTAAATATTGATTTCAATAATCCTGGAGCATGTTTAGCCAATTTCGGAAGGTTTTTCAATGCGGCAATTCCAGTAGCAGCTTCACCTATTTCTACCCCTAGATGCCCAGCTCTATCATGGTCTGAAAATGCGTTAGGATGATTTATATCATTTCTTCCAATTCCAATCGTCATTTGTTTCCTTAATGGCGAATTACTTGGTTGCGGTTTTACTGATAGAATGGCTTGGTGATCTTTGCCTACTGACCTTGCGGCTACAGCATCAGAAGATATTGGACCAACTACAATCTTGCCATCTTTTACATCAGCTTTTTCCAATCCCTCAAGTTCAACATGTCCCGTTACATTGTTCTCCGAGAAGGCATATGGACTATTGTAGACATAGTCTTCAGCAATTGGATCTACATTGAAGAACCTTCCTATTGTAGGATCATGATTCCTCCATTTGAATTTTACCCAACCTGTAGCATCATCTGTCTCCTGATTCTGAAACGTATTCATAAGTACCCTTGTACTCGCCACCCTCGTTCGTTCATTAAACGTCAGACCAAACGGATAATAGTCCGTTTTCTTAATCGCACGGGTACCCAAAATCTGGAAGGTGAAGTCATCAAAGAAAATGTCCTTGTCGCTCTCATTCACCACATAGGCATACAAATAGCCGTCTTCATACACTTCATCTGTAAGCACTAGCTGCTTCCAATTGTTGCCCACATCTACCCCATTCTCGTATGGAATGTAGTTGTCAGCTACTACGTTAAACTGCTCATCAAATAAGATGTATTGCAGATAGGCTTTCGGCTGGTTCGAGCTGGTGGCTACACCCGCCAAAATATTCGCTATGTCCTGCCCTACGGCATTGCTCAGTGCGCTTCCTTCCACATTTACCACCGCATCGTTGGCACTTTGCTCCAGCAAGTCTCCCAATGCTATCGAATAAAAAAACTCGGGCAAAAAAAATAGCCACCCCTTTCGGAATCGCTATCTTTGTTTTTATGCTTATATACGTGCAAAATGCACTACGTTTTATTAAACGCTTAAGCAAAGTTAAGGGTTTCGACCTGAAACTAAAACTTAAGTTTAGGTTTAGAACCTAAGTAGTGCATCCCCTGATCTTTGGTCAGGGGCCGTATATAGCATTATTAAACTATCGTTTTTTCAAAAGGGAGTAATGGCCTTCGGTAAATGTGCAGCCCCCTAACCCCCACAGGGGGAACCATCGGTGTCCGCAGCGTCGTGGCGCATGTGCGGACTTACTATCAATCAATTAAGCTACTAAGATCCCATTTCCAAATCACACGTTCAGGATAGTAAAATAATCTCCAACCAAGCCACAAGGACTAGGGTAGTATTTTTTTCTCCAACCTGACTTAGTGATTCCATGAAACCGTCTCCGACTATGGTACTGTGCAGCATAATTAATTTTTTAACTTTAATATTTACAATTATGAAAAATTCGACCGCTTCAGTTCTCCTTAAAAGATTCTCTCAAAACTTAAAGTCAAACAACTGCTCTATCTATGGTTTCAACCTCAGAAATCCTCTTGTAAAGGGCATGAAACCAACAAAACAAACATCATGGAATTACGATGTATATAAAATTAATATTACTAGTGACGAAAAAATTGTCCAATTACTTGGTACAACACCAAAACTAACATGGGCTAAAGCGGACCCAATATCAATTACCGACAATGTAGATTTCAATTCCAAAGGAGTAATCGAATTACTAAACAAACTTCCAGAAGACTTAAAAGAATACCTTAGAGAAGTATTCAAAAAAGAAGAGGGTTGATAACCCTTTTTTGATTGATCCTTAAACCGAGGTTTATAGGATCGTTTATTAGAATTACATAAAAGAAGCTGGAGATCAGAAAGGGAGATCCTGCAATTTGCATGAGCAGGCGATCTCCACGGGGTCAGTAGGTTGTAAAATATTCCTTAATTGTCTTTTGCTCCAGATTTCTTCTTTTCCATTACGCCAAAGGCGAAATTGATTTCTTTGGTTACAGCTGATGAATCTTGCACCCTTGTAATGAAAATGAGCTGTTGTATATTGAAGACGTAGAATATACCCTTCTTGACTAACAAGGTAATTCTTAAAACCCTTAATTTGCCATTTGAATGTCATATTCCAATCAAAAATAGCTTTTTGCACGGGTTTATGGCGTTTACACAAATGTTAGGTGTAATTACTTCCATGAGCATAAGAACCCAAGTAAAAAAACTTTTAGGTGATGGACTAACCAAGGACGAGGTATTCAACGAACTCATCGGTCAAATTGATGAAGAAAAATTAAGAAAAACTCTAGCTACTCTGCCAACTCGAGAACAACGAAAAAGTAACAGAATTTTGCATGGATCACTAGTTTTCTTACTTTCTCTGAACATCTTATTCAATTTAGTAGAGCAACTGGGTAACAACTTCACAACACTCTATGATTTATTAGTCAATTTATTCATCCTGATAGCAGTAATTCAATATAGAAATTGGGTTTTTCTCGGAGGAGCAATCTGGTTCTTATCCATGTTTGGATTAACTTCTTATCAGATAAACGACGTGCTAAATGGTGGCTTAACTCAACTAGAACTAATTGCCTTCTTGACTCTAGGAATAACGATATTGCTAATAATTATCCTTATGCTAACTATTAAATCCCGTGTATTCCCATATACAACTTTCTTTCTATTTAAGCGCAATGAATTTCAGAAGGTGATCTATCAAAAAACACCTAACAGACGCTGATCGGGCATATGTCAGCGTGCTTTTTGGCTGGTTTCGGTGCAACTCGACCATGATATCTGCCGCTGAGAAACGGCAGTGCTTTCTACTTACTTCAGCACTCAGGAGCTTTAGATTTTCGGAACGCAGTGTCATTTGGAACCGTTGTGAGCTTCGGCAGATTTCACTACTTTAGTGCTATTCACTAGCTGTGGACATACGCCCGATAGCTGGACGTTACAGAACATTATCACTTTTTAAGTTGGAACGCCTAACTAATTGCCTAAATTCTCTATCAAGAACAGAATCCTCCTTTGCAGTTAATAATTACGTAACAAATTCGCATATATGAATTCCTTCATTAACCACTTACTCGAACTTAAAAAGTCCAACATATATGGTAGAATGCTATTCGTATGCTTGCTATTAAACATAGTGGTAATACTTTCCTCAGAATCTAGATTCCTATTCGATGACCCCTTACTGGGCCCAAAAATTGGAGGCTTCATTACCTCCATTTTTCATTTAATCGTTTTTTTGTATTACATTCTCTTAGTACGCCTTCTAGGGTATTCTAGATTGTATGTAAATTCCATGTTAATTTTCTTTGTCGTTGGCGTATTTATCATTCTATATATCAGCAATCCATTTTTGGATACAATAACAGATGACAATAAGCCTTTGGTTTATGGATTATCGCATGCTAGTACCATTCTACTGAATACATTCGTCGCTTCAATAATATTAAAAGATATTTTCAGATCGGACGAGACACATTCAGATCATATATGGGGAGCCATAGTAGTATATGTTCTTTTGATTACGGTGTTTGCTGACATCTATGAGATCATCTCATTGTATACTCCTGATTTTCTTGGAGGATCCTATGAAATGGGTTGGCCCAACTATACACAGATCATCATGTTTAGTATCAATGCTGCATCAGGTATGGATTCACTTTTTCCAAATGCTCGCCCATTACTTTTGAAATTTGCCAACCTTCAGAATATCATTTCTAACCTCTACCTGATAGTTATACTGGGCAGATTGCTTTCGCATCCACTCAAATTATCCTCCGACTCAGATTAATCACTTCTTTGAACCTCTGATCAAATGACTGAAATTTTGAGAAAAATGAACAAACGGTACTGTAACAGTTGCTAAAGTTGCATATGCCAATGTGCTTCTAGCCAACTTCTGTACAATTCAACCGCCAATCTGCGCTTTCTGCAAGCGACTGTTTCTTTTTGTGAGCTTTGTGGTTCTGGACTTTTACTTTCTGAACACAGCGACTTTCAAGGACGGTTGTGAGTGTGGCGCAGATCAGCTAGTTTAGTACTATTAGCAAAGTGTGGGCATACGCACTTTAGCTGGACGTTAGCAACAACTTATAGATTATGAAAACAAGTATTATTGATTCAATTACATTTCTAGTATCCATACTTATTGTCTCTGGTTGCTCTAAAGTCAAAACTTCAGAATTAACCGATACACAGCTCATTTATTATGGAGGAGATATTATTACCATGCAAGGGGCTGAGCCGAACTATGTTGAAGCGATAGTTACAGATGAAGATTCTATTGTATTCGCAGGGGATCTTATCGAAACCAAAGAGTTATTCCCTTCAGCTAAAAAAGTCAATCTTAATGGTAAAACTTTGTTGCCTGGTTTCATAGATGCACATGCACATTTCGCTGGATTTCCGAGTCAAGCCATAGGCGCACAAATCCTCCCACCACCAGACGCGGGTGCAGACAATATAGATTCCTTAATAGAAATCTTGAAGGCTTGGTCTACACCTGAAAATATTGAACTCACTGGCTGGATTTTCGGAATGGGATTTGACGACTCTGTTTTGGAAGAAAAAAGATTCCCTACTAAAGAGGACTTGGATAAAGTATCAGAAAAACATCCGGTAATGATTATACATATATCGGGTCACTTTTGTGTTGTTAATAGCAGAGGCTTAGAGCTCTTAGAAATCAATTCGGAAACTCCCAACCCTGAAGGTGGCGTTATAAGAAGAATTCCAGGAACGAATGAACCGAATGGTGTTTTAGAAGAATTGGCTGCTATACCTTTCATGCCAATGGTTTTAGCTCCAAAAAATGAAAGGGCGGTTAAAGCATTTCTGGAATCAGGGCAAGAAATGGCATTATCATATGGCTATACTACAGCCCAAGAAGGAAGAGCAATGCCTAATTCTCATCTATTTCTAGAACATGCGGCAACAACTGGTTTCTTAAAATTGGATGTGGTAAGCTATATTGATTACTCTGTTTCAGATTCATTATTAAATACTGAATGGTATAGTTCGGCTTATCAAAACCATTACAGAATTGGAGGAATGAAACTCACATTGGACGGGTCACCACAGGGTAGAACAGCATGGAGGACACAACCCTATCTTCTACCTCCAGAAGGCACTGATGAAGGGTATTTAGGTTATCCAGCTATACCATCTGATAAGGATGTTGAACTCATATATGAAATGGCTTTTAAAAATAATTGGCCAATACATACTCATGCTAATGGAGATGCCGCAATGGATCAAATGATTAGAGCTCTAAAAAAGGTAACTAATAAATATGGAAATGAAGGCAGAAGAGATGTTCTCATTCACGGTCAATACGTACGTGAAGATCAGCTTGATGAATTTAAGAATCTGAACATTATCGCTTCTCTTTTTCCCTTGCACACTTTTTATTGGGGCGATTGGCACAAGGAATTAATCGGGGACAGCTTGGGGAATAAAATCAGTCCTACAAGGACCGCCTTAAATAAAGGCTTAAGAATCACTATTCATACAGACGCTCCAGTGGCCTTGCCCAATTTGATGCGAGTAATATGGACTGCAACAAACCGTGTTTCGAGATCAGGAGAAATTATCGGTGTTAGTGAAAGATTAACTCCTTATGAAGCTTTAAAATGCATTACTGAATGGTCGGCATATCAACATTTCGAAGAAGATTTAAAAGGTACGCTTGAAGTAGGAAAATTGGCTGATTTAGTCATTCTCGATGCAAATCCCCTAAAGGTAGAACTTGATGAAATAAAGGGAATAACTGTTCTAGAAACTATAAAGGAAGGTAGAACAGTATACAAAAGAGAAACTGTTGCTAACACAAAATAAACGGCATTAAAAAGACCGTTTATTAAAACCGTTGTAAGTAATGTGAATTAATTTACAGGTATTTAAAATCATCCATGAGTATATTCGCAAGTATAAGACAAAAACTTTCTCATTACAGCATTAAAGGAAAAATAATAACCATTTTATGGATAACCTTAATCTGGACTTTAATACGATTATTTAGATTTTTTGAAACCTATGCCAGCAATACGGATTCTATAGAATTTAATGAAGAGTTAGCATCGAGTATTCTTATTACTTTTGTTGCAGGTTTAATTATTGGAGCCAGTATAGTATTTCTATGGGAACGTTGGCTAAGAAGAATGGCTTACTTCAAAGCCATGTTTTTCATTATGCTGTTTTACTCCTTGATGTTTTCTATTTTATTCAGTTTAGAACAAGTAATGATTAAGCTGAGTAACACAAATCAAACCATGGATGTAGAGGTCCTTGCGCTTAAATTTAAAGAAGGATTTAATCTGGTTTTTTTGACGAACTATATCTATTGGCTTGTTATTACTTTTATGACCATTTTATTTTTATTTATCAGAGATAAGTTTGGCCCTATTACCTTCGTCAATTTTCTAAAAGGAAGATACCTAAGACCAAAACGCGAAGAGCGCATCTTTATGTTTATGGATTTAAAATCGTCCACTGCAATCGCTGAACGGCTTGGAGAGGAACGTTATTTCAATTTCTTAAATGACACCTTTAGTATAGCGACTCCAGGAATATTAGTTACTCAGGGAGAAATTTATCAATACGTTGGTGATGAAATTGTGATTACTTGGTTGACACAGAACGGTGTTAATAAAGCACATTGTATTCGTTGTTTTTATAAAATGACAGCGCTGCTAAAAGATAAATCTAATTATTTCGATGAAAAATATAACGTACAACCTCAGTTTAAAGCTGGCTTGCATTTTGGTCATGTTATTACTGGTGAAATGGGAATTGTAAAAAGAGAAATTGTGTATTCTGGAGATGTTTTAAATACGGCTTCTAGGATACAATCACTTTGTAACGAAATGAACACTGATTTATTAATATCTAATAATTTAATGAAACAAATTGATCAAAAATTTCTAGATACAGAATTTAAGTCTGTTGGTAATATTACTCTCAAAGGGAAACAACAAAAAATAGAGATAGTAACCCCGTTAAATAATGATTAAGTATAGACTATAATTTGATCCATTCATCCATATTTATAATTTAATAATAAACGATGTCAAATGTTCTTAATTTATCTTGGATTATTTGGTTTTTCTTTTAACTGGAAAAGACTACTTACAACAATGTATAACAGCAATTACTGCCGATTCGAATGCGCCCAAATGTACTCTATAATTGCCAAGGTCAGTGCTTAACCAAGTAATCGTAATTTTATCCGTAACTGACGGTTATACGAGACCGTTGTGAAACATTAAGAACCAACCATGAAAAAAGTATTTAAGATTATTAAACGAGTAGGCCTCATCGTTCTAAGTCTAGTTTTGATACTACTTGTTTATTTA
Source organism: Ekhidna sp. (assembly GCF_963691765.1). Taxonomy (GTDB): domain Bacteria; phylum Bacteroidota; class Bacteroidia; order Cytophagales; family Cyclobacteriaceae; genus Ekhidna. The sequence goes on along the minus strand of NZ_OY829375.1, from coordinate 3,557,196 downwards.
TGGATAACCGGATTTCCTAAACCTTTTTCAATGACCACTGAAAATGTACCACGCTTACCATTTTCATATTTAAATCAAATTAAAAATTCATCCAATGATTTAAGTAAATACATAAGACCCATTGGTTGGTCAAAAGAAGAAGAACCCGGAATATATGTTCGATTTGCAAGCGGTACTGGTTTAGCAATAGGATTACTAGATGGTTCTAAAAGTGAACCCAAAATAGTAGAGGGTTGGCCTTCAAATGTTCGACCAATGTTTCATCCAGATAAAAGATTTTTTCTTTATATAAAGGATAATTCTGGAGGTAATGAAAAATATCAAATTTATCGTTTTGATATGGATACCAAAGAAAATACTATGCTTACCAATGGTAAAGACAGTCATTTAAGTCCACGATTTATTCCAAATTCCGATAAAATACTATACAGAAAAACATCAGATGGAGAAACGAATGCCGATCTCTACATTATGGATTTAAGTGACCCAAAAAGTGAACGCCTCATCTATAAAAATGAAAATACCTATTCCACTGAGGGAAGTATTTACATTGATGATTTTTCCCCAGACGGTAGTAAAGTAGCACTTAGACTAGGTTATTATACCACCATTCCTGCAATATTAGAAATCGAAACAGATGAATTGACAATTCTAGAAGATGAATTCAATCTTGAAACGACCAACACATATCACGAATGGAGTGAAGATGGTGAAAAACTCTACTATGCCTCATCTAAAGATGCGGATTTTAGTAAAGTTCGGGTACGCAACTTAATTTCTGGAACGGATAGCCTGCTCATCAAAGATATCAATTGGGACATGAGCAATGTTTCTGAATCTCCTGATGGCAAATGGCTAGTTTTTAATGTCAACCAAGATGGGATTGCGAAACTTAAACTGCATAATATTGAAACAGGTAAGACCAAAGAAATAGAAAACCTTCCAAAAGGAAGTATTCCATATAGCTTCTTCAATCCCAATGCCAATGCAACGCTTGCTTTCCATTTAAACTATTTAAGTGGTGAAACCGATGTTTTCAGCTATGACCTAGAGACTGAAGAGCTCAATCAATGGACTAATAATAAGGAAGCAGTTCAATATGTTGACCCAGAAGTCATTAGATATCCTACTTTTGATACGGATACTCTAACTGGAAAGCAGAGAGAAATATCAGCGGTTTATTATAAACCCAATAATAAATTTGAAAAACCTTTTCCCGTAATCATAGAACTTCATGGGGGGCCGAACATGCAAATAAGGACTCAGTTCGACCCATTGATTCAACCAAATCTTAACAGAGGAATTGCAACCATAGCTCCTAATTTCAGGGGGTCAAGGGGATATGGATACACCTTTATGAATCTGGATTAAGGAAAAGGTCGTGACGGGGCCGTAAAGGATGTAGGGGCATTATTGGATTGGATTGAGAACCAACCTGATCTAGATGCCAGCAGAGTAATTGTAAGTGGTGGTTCGTATGGTGGATATTTATCCCTTGCTTGCGCTGCCGAATATTCAAATCGTCTTTTAGGCGCAATAGATTATTTTGGGATGTCTGATCTAGTGTTGATGTTAGAAGGAGATAAAAATACAGATAGAACGGAAGAATATGGAGATGTAAATGATCCTGAAATGCGGGAATATCTGGCGTCCATTTCACCAATCAATAATGTTGATAAGATTAACATTCCCATTTTTATTTTTCAAGGCGTAAAAGATGCAAGAGTATTGCCAGACCAATCCAGAAAATTGGTGGAAGTATTAAAAAATAAGAATAAGGAATATTGGTATTTAGAGGCTAGTGACGAAGGTCATGGTCCGAGCAACCCTTGGAATATCGTTTACATCAAAACCGCCGAATTTACCTTTGTTGATGAGCTTTTTTTTGAATAGAATAAAAGTTTCACAACAATGGCTATAAGTAATTGCTTGTTCTCGCCTACTTCTGATAATCAGCAAGGATTTTCAGTTTGGTGTTTGCTTGCAAACTTAAGTGCTAACCCAAGCAACTACTATAGCCGAAACCGTTATCAAACATAAGACCAAAATGAGACTATTTCCTTTTCTAATACTAATTATATTGTTGATTTCCTGTAAGCAGGAACATGATGTCAAATCGGTCGAACAATCAGATTTCTATAACCCGATCTCCAATCGAGTAGCAGCCGAATGGGAACCTGCTAAAGGGGTGATGTTTGCCTGTCCTCCTATTATTCCTAAGGAGCTTATAATCGAACTTGCAAAGGACAATCATATATATCCCATTGTGAACGGAGAAGAAGAAAAGGCTGAAGCAAAAAGATGGTTCAAAAAATGGAATATTGACTCAACTCGGGTAACCTTCGTAGATCTCAAAATAGATTATGACATTCACTATGTACGTGACTGGGGGCCTGCAGCTGTATTCTTAAAAAATGGAGAACTCAATCTTGCAGATGTAGATTTCATCAACTCCGACCCTTTTTCGGATAGAGCGTGCAATGATTCGCTTGAACTACATAAGTCAGAAACGACTGGACTAGAATTACATAGTGAGACTGCAGATGCATCCATCATCTCTTTGGGAGAACAGCTGGGAATGGAAGTTTTACGGGTTCCTTTCACTAGTACAGGTGGCAATGTACTAACTGATGGAATTGGCAGTGCCTTTTCCACATGCATACTCCTTACCGAGAATAGATACAATGGTGTTTCTGACGATCAATTCTATTCTTTAAATGATTCTCTCTTAGGTTACAAAAACTATCATGTGATATCCAATTTTGAAGAATATGGAATACAACACATAGATTGTTTCTTGAAGGTAATAGACGAGCAAACCCTACTTGTAGCGCAGCCTCCAGAAGACCATGAGCTCTTTGAAATCTATGAGGAAATTGTAACCAATGAGTTATCGACTTTAAAAAATCCTTATGGTCGTCCATATTCAATTGTAAGGATCAAACTAGGTAGAATCATAGAGGACTATCTGACCGCATATACGAACGCTCTTATTTTGAATCAATATGTGTACGTTCCGCTGTATGATGTGAATTCGGACTCCTTAGCAATTGAAACCTGGAAATCAATAATGCCCGGATATACAGTAAAGGGCATTCGATTTCCGATCAATGAACAGCCCTATATAGCAAAAAGCCTTCTCGAATCGTATATAGAAGATGGAGTGAACAGTGGTTGGGCGCCCGATGACGCTTTGCATTGTCGAACTAGAGCTGTTTGGGCAGAAGACGCAGTATTTATTTCAGTAAACCAAATAGTTGCAGAACACACTAATTCACATGAAGCCACAGTATACGCATCTGTTAAGGACTATAGTGGTCAAGGACTAGAGGATGAAGGAGTTAAAACCTATTGGCGAATCAAAGGAGATGATTCATGGAACGTAGTGAAGATGATCAATTACAAGAATGCTAGCTATTGGTATGCTACAATACCAGTACAAAATAACAACTCTATCATAGAGTATTATGTGGAAGCTGCTTCAGAGTCAGGGAACATCAACACTCGACCAATGACCGCCCCCAAAGGTTATTTTGAGTTTAAATACGTTACACAACAAAACCTATAAGCAATAGCACCCTTCGGTACGCTACTGCTTATAGCCAAGTGTTATTTCCCATAATCACAACGAATGCGACTGTTAACTACAACAATTCTCTCATTTATTCTAACTGGCTCGAACTATTTTCAATTTGAACAGCCCATGAAATCTGATATCAAGGGAATAGAAAAGGAGTTTAGATCTAAACCATTCAAACTCAAATCAAAGATCTTTCTCGCTGATGACTTCTTTCCTAACGCTGGAATTTTTGATATCGACCAACCATTGGTGTTTCTACGTACAGATGATGAATTCCATGTTCAACCAGAGGTGAAGTATTACTTTACTCCTGATGATACGGTAAGGCTGATAACCCATTCTTGGGATACGAAGGGAGTATCTAAGAACATCAACTACAACCAAGATTTTTCCAAATCCAAGAAACAAGACATTGAACAGTGGAACTCTAAATTCGACCAAATCAAGAGCGAGATAACTTCTGAACTGGGAGAACCAACTGATGGAACTGGTGAACTTGAAACCAAATCCAAGAGTGGATATGGCAACTGGAAAGAGAGAAACGCTAAATGGAGTGCTCACGGATGCACAACCGAACTACAAATGATCTGGACTGAACAAGATATGAACCTTGCTGAAGGTGTTAGACTTGTCCCTACATTCAGAATTCGCACCAAAACATACTGGAATTAAAGAAAATAAGCCTAAGTGTAACTTGCCCGCTTCACTCTTCAATCATAGACAGTTTTTAGGTTAATTCTGAAAAGCAACCAATCCGGTTCAGATTGCATCTGAATTTAACAAACAGTTGAAATCATATGAACCTAACCTGCCCTAACAAAACTATCACCTGTCTCCTATTGGCTTTAATCTTTAGCCAGAGTAAGACGCTAGCTCAAGGTATTACAACCATTGATGAGATTGCTAGCAAACACATGTATCCCTTTTACCAAAACAATGAATCTTTCGAAGGAAATGGTTGGGATAAGATCAAGACATATGCTGGAGAGCATAAATATTTCCTCATTGGGGAAGACCATGGACTTGCTGAAATAGCACTTTTTACTAAGGCATTAATTCAACATACAGATTATGATCTATTCGTTACAGAAATAGACAGCATCTCTGCCACTATTTCGAAACAAATTGGATCTCTGACTGATGATCAAATCGTTTCTTTTCACACCAACAACCCATCTGCTCTTTCCTTCTACAGTGCAAAGGAAGAATTCGAACTTATGAAAGAGCTGAGTAAATCAAATGCAGATATATGGGGGTTAGATCAAGTGTCTCTATTCTCCACAGGAAATGTATTTAGAAGGCTCAATGAAATATGTAACTCGGAAGAAGCCAAGGAATTGACAGCCAAACTTGCTAAGCTATCCGATCAACTTTTTATTGAAGCGACTCGAACAGCAAATTATGATACTCTCTTTATCTATTCATCGAAACAGGAAGTATTTGATGAACTAAGAGAAACATTGCAAAGGGAAAATATAGGAGCCAAAAGTCTACTCAACGATCTTGAAGAGAGTTGGAAAATCTATAATGGATTAGCAGGAGCCAATTATAATACACGAATTAGAGCAATGAAATCCAAACTTCTGAATTATTACATGGATCGCTCTTCAAAAGGTATGAAGTATGAGAAAGTACTTTACAAATTTGGCGCCTACCATGTAGGAAAGTCCGAAAGCATTTTCGGATTACATGATGTTGGAAATTTCGCATCTAATATTGCTGAGGCTGAAGGTGCATCTTCCTATCACCTAATGGTTGTCGGGAAAAGAGGTGAAATGAATTCTTTTCTTTTAGCAAAAGGAATGGAATCAGCAACTTTTGATATCAGTGATAAGAATTCTCCTCTACGTGGACTATTGCCTTTAGCCAATTTGATTGATGAAAAAGAATGGGCTTTTTTCGATCTCAAACCATTGAGAATATCTCTGAGAAAAGGAGAGTTAATTATTGATAACGCTTTTTTAAAGAACACTATTAACGGGTATGATGGAATTGTCATTATCCCCGAGACATCTGCATCTACATCGTATTAGTAGCTGTTAACATAACTATCATTATAAACCTAGCCAGTCGCACATACTGAGCTATTTGCAAAGGCTTGGATAATGAGATACATTTAGAAATACAAACAGTCAGCTTACGAATCCTAACCAGACGTTAATGCTCATTCAGACACTCGTTTTCATCAAAACAACGGCATCATAGGATTGAAAAAATTAGAATCTGATCAATATGAATATGAAAAGTAAATCAGTCGGCAGGTGGATTGGAGAAGCAATACTAGTCTTCGGATCGGTCGTTGGTGCGTTTTACTTTGAAGATGTCCGTGAGGATCTGAGAGAAAAAGAACAATATGTTAACCTGCTAATTAATCTACGTAATGATATTCACGATGATGTCTATAAATTTCGTGCTTCGGCAGACACGGCACTGGGATTGAATTGCTCGCTATGTGATGATACTACTGAATTAGGTCAGATAAGTCGATTCTTACGGTACGAAACTGGAAATAAGGATTCCATTAATTTTTTGATCATGTCGCACAGTGCCAAAGTGTTTGTAAAATGGCGTTTCCCCAGTCCCTACATCGATGAAATTATCAAGCATTCAGATCTCATTGAAGAAGATTCTTTGCGTTCATCCATTTCGCTATACAATGAAATATATCTATCCGAACACCTGAGCTATGCAACACTCAATGAACAAAATCAAAAAAATGCTGATCTCTTACAATCAACGGTTGATTATACCAATCCGGCAGATATCAACAAATTAGTAGACATTATGATCTTGAGGAATAGGCTGCTTTCCAGTTACTTGTTAGTGCAAGAAGCCATGCAATTTGATCTCATCAATGCTTCAGAGCTGAGTTCCATAGTAAGAATAATGGATTCCAAATTAGCTGATCATAAAGTTGATACTTCGAAGCTGGAAAAAAGATGGTTAGTTAAAAACTAAGACGAGCTATTACAGTCACTAAACATGCATAAAAACAATGGAGCTTTTCGATTCACATACTTTACAGACAAGTATGATGATACATGTGATTTCTATGGAAAGAAACTTGAATTCAATCTGGAGCATTCTTGGGACAGAAATGAGCATGATAAAGGCGCACTTTTCAAAGTTGGTGCAGGATTAATTGAAGTACTACTAAAGCCAAATGACGAGGAAAACAGAAATGCAGGACTTGATTATCGAATTCCGCAAGGAGCATTTATGTGCATACAAGTCGAGAATATTGATCAGCTATTTAATAAGTATAAAGCAATGAGAATTCCATTCAAACAAGAAATTGTGGACCAAGCTTGGGGGCACAGGAGTTTTTCTATTTTAGAGCCAAATGGCTTGGTGTTATTTTTCTTTCAGGAACAGTTTTAAAACTTATTTTAAGCATGACGGAGATCCTTAAATACCTTACTCCTGCCGAAGTACTTTTAATCATCAACCCAACACAACCAAACTTGGGTGAACTCCTACGTGTAACAATTTTAGACTTAGCAAACAGAGGTATTATCCAAATTTCCGAACAGGGAATATCTCAACACAATCATAAAGAGCAACTTCTTGAACATGAACAACTTCTGTTTGACCAATTATCAGATGAAACTCATTTAGAAAAACTCTCTCAACGACTTAAAAAATCCCTTAAATCAGGTGAGAATTTTATAATAAAGTACGTTTATACTAATAGAATATCTAACTACTTCGAGTCGACATTTCTGCAAAAAATCATTGGGACAAAAAAACTGAATGAGGAGGGAATTTCCTTGCAACAAGACTTACTTGAACTCATTGACAGTACACTGACTGAACTTAGGAAAAGAAGCCAAAGAGATGAAATAAAAATCAAGGAAAAGATGAAGATTCTGGATAGGAATAAAATCATCCTTGACAACATCCAATCTGTTGATAGGATCTTCCCTAAAAAGGAAAGACGGAGTTTCTATGAAAGTTATTATTTCCTTAATTCCGTAGGTATGAATATCGAATTGAGTAAACAGTTTGACTTCATTGAACAATTTGAACTAGGTGATTCTGATAGTCTCTTTTCAACATCAACTGAAACGGTATTTGAAGCAGCTGCTGGATTTGATACAGGTGGGGACGGTGGGTCTGAATAAAGACAGTCACTAAAGTTATGCGCGTGCGAGCTAGACATACCACACACCTCCCCTTATCTCGCTTTGCTTCGATTTTGCTAGCTTTATTCTAAACTAGATGTGCTACGCCTAGTCATGTAGACGATGCGGGAAGGAAACTAGGAATGAAAGCCATGATGGGACTCGCTCTAGATTACCTAAAGAATAATTGAGTTGTGGTATCAAAATAAACAACATGTTCTATCCCCCAATATGAAACTCATACAAAATTTACTATTTATAGTCGCTGCCCTTAGCTCTACAAACTAGCGGGCCAGCTTAAAAACTATGTTACTGAAAATGAAAACTGGTTTAGCGGTGAAGCCGTGCTGGCCAACGGAGAATCATTAAGTGGGGAGTTTAATTACAATTTCATCACGGGAATACTAAGTCATAGAACACAAAACAATTCAACTCCCTATTCTGCTAGAACGATCAGGAAATTTGTTCTAAGAAATAATGATTTGATAGAAAAAAAATTCTACTCAATTCCTTTTGAAATTGATAAACCAAACAGAAAGCAACCAATATTTTTTGAAGTTATCTATCAAAAAGAAAATGTAGCTATTCTCTCCAGGCACGGATATGACTACAAAGAGAGAGGAGTTGGAAACACAGACCCTAATGGGGTTTATGTTCGTGCCGGCACTCAAACTAGAGAACGCATAACTGAGTTTATCTATTTAGCTGATGATAAAGGAAATATTTTTTTATACGCAAAGGCTAAGAAAGACAAATACAAGACGTTTCAATTGGATTCAGGATTTGGCAGAAAAAATGATTCTCCGCAAAACTCTTATTCTGAGAGTAAAACAAACAGGACTTCTGAACTTAAGTACAAGATCACTGATAGTGATGCAATTAGCCTCCTAACTAAATCACACTATTACAAATTGAAGAAATACATCAAACAGAAAGATTTAGATCTAAAAACAATCAAAGGACTTACAACTCTATTTAATTATTACACCTCGATCAACTAATACAGCCACTAAACATTACAATTTCATCAATAAACTTCCTTTGCCAATTGAATCTTGACTTTGCATTTGAGCGCTTTGATAAAATCATTTCTCTTAATGATGAAGAGAAAGGTAGGTTCCAAGAATTAGTTGAGATTTTGGAAGTCGATAGGAAAACAAAAATTCTAAATGTAGGACAAATTTGCAGGTATGAATTTTTTGTTTTGTCTGGATGTATAAGAACGTTTTACTATGATGAAGATTTAAACGAACACACTACCATGTTTGCTCCAGAAGGATGGTGGACTGGGAACTTAAAAAGCTTCGTTCGTGAGACACCTTCAGAACACTTTTTAGAAAGTATTGAAAAGTCTACCCTAATCAGATTAAATAAAAATTCCTTAGAAGAACTCTATATACTGATCCCGAAATTTGAAAGGTACTTTCGGGTCTTACTTCAAAACAGACTCTTGGCAACTCAAGATCGCATAAACAATCATCTTTCTTTTAGTGCTGATGAACGTTATAAGAAATTCCTTAAAGCATATCCTAATCTGATTCAACGTGTACCTCTCAAACACATTGCATCCTATCTTGGGATTACCCCAACTTATCTAAGTAGATTAAGAGCCCGAAGATAGAAACATTTATTTCTTGCACTAGTACGATTTTTTTAACTGGCATATTAGCGTCTTTTGTTCTCAAATATTTGAGCTATTATGAAAAGAGTAATTTTTACTAATCTATTTATTCTTATCACCCTAATCAGTAACGCCCAGAAAGAGAGTATCACTAAAGAGTGGCAAAACACCTGGACATATACGTATTTGAAGGCAAAGCCAGATCAAAGGTCGAACCTTAAGGAATTTCTGGTGAAGAATTGGTTCGCCATGGATAGTATAGCTGTTCAAAGAGGATTGTTCAACGATTATCAACTCCTGGAAAACAGTGATTTATCCAATGAAGCTGAATGGGATTACATAGTAGCGGTAGAATATTATACTAAGGGAACTTATCAAGACATCCAAGCTGAATGGATAAAAGTCAGAAACAATCATAAGACGGTACTAATAAATGGACTTTCATTTCCCGAACTCGGTGGAGTTATTAAATCAGATGTGTTCGCAAAGACTTCATATGCTAAGGAGGATATGTGCGAGGGAGCTAAATATGATATACTAAAGCCGTTTATTGGTCAATGGCATGAGTATTTGGTAGAAGGAGATCAAGAAAGCCTTTATGGAAACTTGTCAATCAGAATTTCATCAGAAAGTTGTTCTTTATCAAAAGAATTTTCGATGCTTACTTCTTCTTTTAGTTATGAGACATTAGGCTATTTTGATTCGTCTAGTGGTACTTGGAAAGAGACTTATACATTTAGCAATGGAGGCTATGCAATATATGAATGGAAAAAGCTCAATGAAGAAGTTGTAATGGAACTTTTAGAATCTTCATTTTCCACAGAACTACTTAGACGCAATAGGTGGACAAATGTTAGTGAAAACACCTTTCAAATCATTTCTCAAGAATCCAGCAATGCAAGTGCAGAGTTAACTTCTTCACTATTTCGAGCTAAAATCATTCGATCAGCATTTCGTGAGACTATCGACTCAAGTGAGTCAATCTCCAGCATTGCCATTTTATATGGATCAACCTGACTACCTGGGCACCACACAGAGAAAAACTGAACATCCAAGCCACTTTCAATCTGTCTGTTTAAATCAAGATGCGTGATTCCCTGTAGGTTAGTACTGAAATCAAGTTTTTTATTGCCTAAGTAATTCTCAAAGACTGGATCAACTAGCATGTACAAGAAATCGTTGTGACCATCGATGACAATTGCCTCATTATGAATTTGTTGAAAAGACTTTTGTTCACTGGACTGACTTTCTATGTTTTCTTTTTGTGCACATGAAATAAACATGAAGAGAAAAAGAATCGCATAGATATGGCTGAAGTTTCTAATCATACCATCAAGTTACATGACATAGGCTAAAGCTACAATTGGGTCTAACTTATGGTAGAAGGCTGGAATTATCTTTTAATCACATACTAATTGCAATTTCAATGTCTCTTGATTTAGCTAGCTTTAAAGTAAGCTCACTACTCATTTATGAGACCTGAAGATAAAGTATCAGAAAATCGTAGACTGTTAATAAAGTTTTTTGCCATGAGCCCCCTCTTGGCATTTTCTGAATTTTCTCATGGTCGATTTCTTAGTGATGAACAAGATCCATTAATCACTAAAGCGTCTCAAGCATTGAATGTTTTTGATTTCAAAAGAGTCGCCAAGGAAAAATTATCCACAGCTCATTATGGATACCTTGAAACCGGAGTTTTAGATAATTGGACGCTTCTTGAAAACGAGAAAGCCTTCCAGCGAATCAAACTAAAAATGCGACGGCTAATCGGAGCTGTTGAGGTTGACACCTCCACAAGTCTATTTGGTGAGAGTTGGTCATCTCCAATCATGCTCTGTCCTTGCGGCAGTCAAAAGGCATTTCATTCTGAAGGAGAAATTGCGACAGCTCGAGCAGCAAAATCTCAAAATACCATGCAGGTATTGTCTACGATGAGTACCTCGTCTATTGAAGATGTAGTGACAGCAAAAGGATCACCGGTATGGTTTCAGCTCTATCCATCGCTCGTTTGGGAAGACACTGCTAAAATGGTTATGCGCGCTAAAGCGTCTGGTTCAAAAGCACTTGTATTGACCGTAGACTCGGACTACACTGACAAAAGAGAAACCTATTCGAAAGCAGCAAGCTTAGATAAAACCAATTGTCAGACATGTCATGGCAAAAGAACACTGACAAACTTCCTCAAGACCAAACCGATGATTAGGGATCTGGATAATCAATTTCAGCTCAATAAAAATTTGACTTGGGATTACATCAAAAGACTGCAGGATTTGGTCGATATGAAAATCATACTCAAGGGCATAGTCAGTAAGGAGGATGCACAAATTGCACTGGAACATGGAGTCGACGGAATCATCGTTTCCAATCATGGAGGAAGAGTTTCTGAAAGTGGGATAGCTGCAATAGATAGCCTCTCTGAGGTAGCTGAAGCTGTAAATGGTAGCATCCCAGTAATGATGGATGGTGGGATCAGACGGGGGAAAGATGTTTTCAAGGCTATCGCTAAAGGAGCAAGCATGGTTGGTATCGGCCGCCCTTACCTGTGGGGGTTAAGCGCTTTTGGGCAAGAAGGCGTCGAAATGGTCTTGAAACTGCTTACTGCTGAGCTGAAGTTAGCAATGCAGCAGACGGGAGTTCAATCAATTTTAGAAATTAACGGTTCACAATTACGATAAGATGGCAGCTGATAAGAAAGTCCAACTAATTCAATTTTTCATGATCGCTTTTGCAATTGCGTGGGCAGTATGGATTCCAATTTATTTGGAATTGATACCCGAAGCACTTGTGCCATTAGGATTTCTAGGGCCGATAGCTTCTGCAACAGTTCTTACCATTAGAGATTCTGGTAAAAAAGGACTGAAAGAGCTTTATGGAGGATTGATAAGATTCAACGCTAAACCAAAATGGTTTCTTGCATTGTTAACACCAGCTATTGTAGTTTCATTAACTCATTTGATCTTTTCAGCAAGGTTTGGTTATAACTCATTTCTCGGTATTGATAAGATTATTATTAATTACGTGATAATCTCCATATTTCTAATACTAGAAGAAGTTGGTTGGAGAGGTTACGCTCTGCCAAGATTATTGACATCCAAAACAGCTTTAAATGCATCACTAATTCTAGGTTTAATATGGGCTATTTGGCATTTCCCATTTTGGACGATTGTGCCTATTGAAGGTGCCCCTGAGCCATTTTATATTTTTTACATCACAGGAACCTTAGGAGCAATCGCCATGGCAGTTATTATCACGTGGATATATAATAACACCAAACAAAGTCTTGCAATGGCAACCATGTGTCATGCAAGTTTCAATGCGACGATTGGAGCAATAACTTTTGACAAATCGGTAGCTATTTATCATAACTTAATTTTTGTTGTTCTTGCTATCTCAACCATGACCCTGTTGATATTTTTATTCGGTTCTAAGAGTTTGTCATCAAATTCTTAGAACCAATCAGTATTATGAATCAATCCTTAGTAAAGAAGAAAAATTAATACACTCAATTAATAGGTGAATCAAAACCAATCCATGAAATATCTCATAAGAAATGATAAAAATTGAATACCAATCACCAAATCACCATACCTTAACCTTCATCCTAATCTCACTACATTGAAAAGACTATTCATCATCCAGCTATTGGTATTAATAACCTTGAGTCTTTTTGGACAGGATAAGACCGATGAGTTTTTTACCAATCTTATTAAGTCAAACAACATTCCGGGAATTTCTGTAGTCATCATCGATGACGGTAAAGTCATTTATAGCAATGGTCTGGGAGTTAGATCCAACGACTCCCAAGAAACCGTAGATACCGAAACAGTTTTTTCTGCGGCCTCTTTAAGCAAACAAGTATTTGCATACGCTGCACTAAAACTAGCCGAATCGGGTGATTTCGACTTAGACAGACCACTCCATAAATACCTAGAATATGAAGATCTAATGCATGACGACAGGTATAAACTTATCACTGCTCGAATGATACTAAGCCACTCTAGTGGACTCCCAAATTGGCGAAGAGGAAAATTGAAACTGCAATTCGATCCAGGCAAACAATTTTCATACTCAGGCGAAGGTTTTGTGTATCTAGGAAAAGCTATCGAAAATCACCTTCCAAAGGAGATTGAAGAAGTAATCCAAGAGTTAGTGTTTGATCCTCTAAAAATGAGCAACTCAAGTTTTATCTGGCAGGAAAGATTTGAAGCAAACTACGCTCCACCTCATGATTTTTTAGGTACGTCAATACCTAAGAGAAAGAGTCAAAGGCATAATCTGGCTGCGTCTCTACAAACTACCTCGGAAGATTATTCCAAGTTGATTTTAGCGATGCTCAATGCGTCGGATTTAAAAAGAGGTACAATTAAGGAAGCCTTTTCTGCACAAGTTGAACTTTCAGATTGGAATGGCTTGAGTTGGGGTCTTGGATGGGGCATCCAGCAAACGGAAAAAGGAAAAGCTGTTTGGCAATGGGGAGATAACGGCACATACAAGGCATTCACCATGACTTACCTAAATTCTAAAAAAGGAATTGTATATCTCACAAACAGTCAAAATGGGTTAAGGATAGTGCCAGAGGTAGTACAATACGTGTTTGATGACGAATGTCCGGCTTTTGAGATGATGGATTACAGTACCGAAGATCAACCTCATCAAGCTTTATTGAAAAGCATATTGGAATCTGGTTATGAAAAAGGAGCTATTGAATATCTCGTTGAGAACAAGAAGCACCATGATACAACATTGATCAGTGAAAATCAGATGAGGAGAATTGGCTATCGACTTCTCAGAGAAGGTAGATTTGATGACGCAAAAAAGGCATACCTCTCTAATTTAACTGCTTTTGATTCTTACGATTCCTATGTGAATTATGCAGATTGCCTACTAAAATCTGGAGACCATGACGAAGCAAAGAGCTACTATAAGAAAGCGCAAGATTTAAAACCAACTGAAGAAAGAATCAACACGGTACTAGCTCAATTGGAGCCTGATGGCATTGAAGCTAATGTTACATTCAAACTGCGTCAGACAAACTACATGTTTTCCAACCTGATCACAATTGCAGGAGATTTCAATGATTGGAATACCTTATCTCATCCATTTATCAAGAAAAATGGAGAATGGGTTTGCAAATTAAAATTGGATCCTGGTAGATACCATTACAAATTTGTAATAGACGGTGTATGGACGCTTGATCCTGAGAATCCAAATGCTGAGCTCGATGAAAATGATAACATAAATTCAATTCTGGTTGTGGAATAAACCCACTGATGATTAAAACCATTATATACCGAACCCACTTTATACTTCTGACAATTGGTGTTTAGCCTAGCCTTATTAGATCACCATTGGAAAAAATGGAATTTTCTTCCAAGTTCTTAATAAGTGAGACTTGTGCTTCAAAACAACATTGGCAGGGTAAGCATGCAAATCAAAACGGCAAGGAAGACTATGTTCCACCCATGACTTGTTCTTCCAAAAACTTTCACTAAGAAGTTCACCATAAAATTGGACCATCCATTCATCATGCAGAAGTTACGGTCATAAACATTGTTATGATGTTTTGCATGTGTTTTAGCACTCAAGACCAGTCCGGTATTTTGTAGAAGAATAACAAACTTAGGAAGCATGTTTTTAGGAGTGTGAGCCCATCGATGACTCATTTGCATCAAATGCAATGAAACTGCAAGTGACAAGTAAGCGAAATAGACGACTGGCTGATTGATAAACAGAATGATGAAGAATATCAGAGTCAAAGGGAGATGCATCACATATAGGTGATTGTACAATTTCATTTCATAGATTTCCTTTGGTCTCCGATGATGACTATGGAATCCCCAAGCCAGGGAATGAAGTATTTTAACATCCAAGGACCTTTCATTATCTAAAATGACATGCAAAATGCCACTGATAAAATCAGTCATAAGATAAATGAAGACAAAAGTGAAGATAGCTGTATAAAAGTCGATTGGGTTTTGTGAAAACTTGTAAACACAAAACGGGATTAACAGCACCAATAACCACGAGTAAATTTGATTATGCTTCATCTCTGATAATCGTAAATATACAAAGGTAAATTGTATGAAATCCAGGATTAAATTTCACTGGTTATATTTCAATTCTTAGAGCTAACTTGGATTATTAAATGTTAGTGCGTTACACTTACAGAGCATAGAATCAACCAAAACAAATGAAATTATTCTTACATCTGCTCCTACCAGCGATTACAATTAGTGTTTTAACAGCACAGTTAAAGCCAAGACCTCAAGAGCCTGAAAAACCATATCCCTACTTATCTGAGAATGTATCTTTCCATAATTCAGAAGCTGGCATTACCCTCTCTGGTACACTGACACTACCAGTAAATGAAGAGAGTTTCCCAGTTGCAATTCTTATTTCGGGAAGCAGTCCTCACAATCGAAATGAAGAAATAGCAGGACACAAACCATTCCTAGTGATTGCTGATCATCTTACTAGAAATGGAATTGGAGTTTTGAGGTACGATGATAGAGGTGTTGGACAGTCGGAAGGTGAGTATGAAATTGCTGGATACGCTGATCGAGCGAGTGATGTGAAAAGTGCTGTAGCATTTTTAAAAACTTATAAACGGATCAACCCCAATAAAATTGGATTGATAGGACACAGTGAAGGAGGCTTGATTGCCCCATTAGTAGCTTCCAATTCGACAGACATTAGTTTCATAATCATGTTGGCAGCTCCTGCCCTTCCTGGCAGTGATATTATGCTATTGCAAACAGAATTTAGCAACAAAGCTCAAGGGTTAAGTGATGCTAAAACACAAGTAGAATTAGCCTTTCTGAAAACCATATTTGATGATGTCAGTCAATCGACTGATCTAAAAAAGACGAAATCCAGTTTATCTGAAAAATTGAAAGCCAACAAAGAGGCTTTGCCTGAGGATATCAGCGCTGATAACTTAGATGGAATTTTAGAAACATTTACAGCTCCTTGGTTTCAGAAGATCATTACATACGATCCAAGAACAACTTTGATGGAAGTTAAGTGTCCTGTCTTGGCCTTGAATGGATCTAAAGACTTACAGATTCCCTTTGAAGCTAATCTTAGCGCAATAGAAAAAGCACTGAAAGATGGTGGCAATAGCAATGCTACTGTCAAGAAACTTGAAGGACTGAATCATTTGTTTCAAGAAGCTCAAACAGGAATGGCAGATGAATTTGCTACTATTGATCAGACCTTCTCTCCATTAGCTTTGAAGGAGATGACTACTTGGGTTCATTCAAATATTTTATTTAAAAAATGAATGAATGATTTAATTCAAAAGGCTACTCCTAAGGACTCAGAAGAACTGAGCAATCTGACGTTCAAGTCGAAGGCGCATTGGGGATATTCCAAAGACCAAATGGAAAAATGGCGCGAAGACCTACAGGTTTCAAAGGATTATATCCAAAACAATGAAGTCTACCTCTTAAAAGACGGAAGCCAGATAATAGGATACTATTCATACTTCAAAAATTCAGATTCTACTGTTAAACTAGACAACATTTTCATTGATCCAGATCATATGGGTCGTGGACTGGGCTCGGTGTTAATGAATGATTTTATTGCCAGAATAAATAAGCTTCATGTATCAACAATCACCCTAGACGC
This sequence comes from Ekhidna sp., assembly GCF_963691765.1. Taxonomy (GTDB): domain Bacteria; phylum Bacteroidota; class Bacteroidia; order Cytophagales; family Cyclobacteriaceae; genus Ekhidna. The sequence continues at coordinate 3,540,242 of NZ_OY829375.1, read as the reverse complement.
TGAACCACATGCTGAGAAGTTTTACGAAAAATTCGGATTTAGTACCATTGATCAATTGAAAAGTTCAATTCCTGACCGATACCTACCCGTTATGGAATTGAAGTTGAATGATTAAGTATCTATTAGGCTTACAAGAGTCACTTGGCACCCTTATTGATTCAAGTACCGAAAAATTCAGATGACCAAAATTATTCTAACCACTCTCCTTCTATTTTTATTTGCCATTGGCTCAAATGCTCAGAATCCGGTCAAGACTCATGAGGGAGTCCAAATAGGTGGAATTAAACAGTGGATAGGTGCAATTGCAAATGATGACTCAAAACCATTATTGCTATTTATCCATGGAGGTCCCGGATTTTCATCAAGGGCCTATTCAAAAAAATTCATTAAACAGCTTAAAAAACACTTCATTATAGCTCAATGGGACCAACGTGGAAGTGGAATAACTGAAGCATGGAATGACTCCAATAATCCGATCTCTTTGGGTGTGATGCATTCAGATACAAAAGAGGTAATTGACTACCTATTGAAGAAGTTTAAAAAAGATAAACTCTTTTTAGTGGGCTTTTCATGGGGAGGCTTCTTAGGCCTTGATTATGCCAACCAATACCCTGAAAAACTACATGCTTATATCTCTGTAAGTGCTATGATCAATGGTGACGAATCAGAACGCACAACGTTAGCATCTATTCGTGAAGAGGCAGAATTGGAAAAGAACAGCCAGGCCATCACAGAAATATCGCAAATAAACGTTCCATTTGATTCTTGGGAACAACTATATTTTCAAAGAAAATGGTCAGCTTATTACTCTGGAGATAAAGCCTCTCAAAAAGCCTATCCCAGAAGATTATTTCAAGAATGGTCTGATAAATGGATGTCTATTTTTCTGGAAGCATCCTCTGTAAATTATAATGAATCTGTTCCCGAACTTAATTGCCCTGTCTACTTCTTTTTAAGTAAAAATGATCTGGTCGCTAACTATCATGTCTCCACTCAGTACGTTAATAACTTAGTTGCACCAAGTAAAGAGGTAGTTTGGTTTTCGGAATCTACTCATGAAATACCCAGTCAAGAACCCAAAAAATTCAGTCAAGAATTGATAAAATTGGTTCATACTAAGTAATAGTTCATCTTATCATAAAGGATGTGTATTGATCCCATACGTTATTGATTAACCAAGTATCATTAAAACCAATCTAAGATTCAATTAATATCAGCTTTGGAAATAGCTGCTAAGCCCTAATTTTGAATGGTTTTGAATCTCGGAGAACAAATAGCTAAATATCGTAAAGAGCGTGGTTACTCACAGGATGAGCTATCGCAATATTCTGGAATATCTCTACGAACTATCCAGCGAATAGAGAAAGGAAGCGTTCAGCCAAGAGGATACACGCTTAGGGCTTTATCAGAAACACTCAAGATTGAAATTTCTGAATTAGAGCAAGAATCTTCTCCGTCCAATATAGAAGTTGAAAAAAAGGCTCGAACGTTAAACTCGTTAGGTTTACTCGTATTGATTTTTCCATTGGTGAGTATTGTTATTCAGTTTTTTTACTGGACCAAACACAAGCAGCTACTTTCTAACCATGTACCATCAAAGAAGGTATTGAGCTTCCAAATTCTATGGATCATTGCTGTTGTAATCACGATGAGTCTTATCCACATCCTCACCTACCTACTTACTGGCCAGAGCGTTTATGGACATTTTCCTATCAGAATGTTGGCATATGTTCTTTTACTCATCGCAAACATTTGCATCATTTTCTATGGTGCTATCAAGATGAATCAAAATGCTACCAAGTTTCTATCTGGAGTACCTGCTTTAGTCTAGTGACATTGAAATGACGCTGAAATGGCGTAACCAGTTTAATTTTTGCCACCGTAATTGCAGTGAAAAAATCAGATGAAAAAATCACTCATTACCATATTGGTTACTATGCTCATCACAAGCATTGCTGTATTGACAATTTTCGAAATTATTGCACAAAATAAGCAGCTCGAAGCTGATGTATTGGAAACCATAGATTCCGAAATCTTAGAAGAGCAAAGAAATTTATTAATCCACCTTCCTACTCAATTTGATCCATCTAAAACTTATCCCGTCATGTATGTACTCGATGGATCTTCTCAAGATTTTCGAATTGCTGGAATCGCTGAAATACTGAGTAGAGCAGGAGTCATTAATGATATGATCATTATTGGAATACCTAATACCGATAGAAATCGTGATCTCACCCCACACTATATATTCCAAAAAACAGACGGAGAAAGACTTGGAGAAGGAGATCAATTTTTAAAGTTTCTGGTTAATGAAGTCATTCCATTTATTGAATCACAATATCCAACAAATGGATATCGAATGCTAGCCGGCCATTCAAGAGGAGGGCTATTTACGTTTTACGCATATCTTGAGCAGCCAGAAGTATTTGACGCCCTGTTTTGTTTCAGTCCTTCCTTTTGGCGCGACAATACCATCATCTTTGAAAAGTCTCAGCAATTTTATTCAGCAGACAGAGAAGAACATCCTTTCATTTACATGAGTTTAGGTACTGAGGAAAATGAAAAAATGAAAAGATCGTTTGACGAGGTAACCAAGTTCTTAGACCAAAGAATACCAGATAATTTCATCCATTCATATACACACGGCGCAAACCATGGAAACAATCTTTATTATTCCACTCCTGGTGCCTTAAAGAAATGGAATGAATTCAATAAGGGCCGTTAGTCCCCTCCTTTTTTCGAATTCAAGCGAATAGAATGTAACAATATTGCTATTATCGTCATCTAAAAATTAACAATCGAAATATGAGTATCAACAATGAGAAAGGCATTTAAGTATCTATCATTCGCATTAATCCTCATACTAAGTCTTTCAGCGATCTGGTTTAGATTCATTGTAGATGAAAACAATGAATTCAAAAACTCAACCATATTCGAGCATTATCAAAGTATTTCAACGGATGGCCCTCACATTCTGTACAATGGTGATTCATTACGTATGATTCGCGTTGAGAAAAATGAAAATAATTTTGATGTAATCGATATTCAAACTACTAGAGAAAAATTCTCAAATTCATTTAGTGTCAACACATACGAGCCAGATAAAAGTCAACCTATTTCGTTTGAAGTAATCCTTAAGAATAACTTGGAAGTTTCAAAATCCACATTTCCAGATGCTGATTCAATACTGGTTATTTCAGATATCGAAGGAAATTTTTACGCTTTCCACAAATTATTAAAGGCTAACAATGTAATTGATGAAAAATGCAATTGGATGTTTGGGAAGGGTCATTTAGTTCTAGTCGGAGACTTTGTAGATCGAGGGCTAAATGTTACGCAATGTTTATGGCTCGCATATAAACTTGAACAACAAGCCATCGAACAAGGAGGCAATGTTCACTTTATTATTGGCAATCATGAAATATTGAATTTGCAAGGAAAATTGTATCACGTCCGATCGAAGTATAAGAATCTAGCCAAGAAACTTAAGTTGGACTACTCGAAAGATCTTTATGGTATAAATAGTGAACTGGGAAGATGGATCAGATCAAAAAATAGTTTAATCAAGATCGGTGATTTACTATTTACACATGCTGGAATTAGTCGGGAATTTCTAGACTTGAAGCTTTCCATCGAAACTACCAACCAGGTAATTAGAGATAATATTGACGGCAAAATGCAAGACTCAATTAGCCTAACAGTTACGGGTATCAATGGTCCATATTGGACAAGAAAAATGGGGCATGATTCAAATGAAGAAACTGTTGAAATTCTTAAAGAGGCAATGGAGTTTTACAACTTCAAAACACTCATAATTGGTCATTCTACTGTGCCGGATTTGTATCAGCACTTTGACAATTCATTGATCAATGTTGACGTGCATTTCCCTTTCAAGGATTCTGACTTAGAAAGAGGAAAAGCCTTATTCATTGAAAACAACATCAGGTATAAAGTCGATGATTTAGGAAACAGGTCTAAAATCTGAATTATTTTGAGAATATCTTCATCGTTCATTGGCCTTTCAAAGTAACTTGTAAATTAAAGCACGACGATACTCATTGGCGATCCCGATAAACAAAGAAGAACTCATTTCCGCAATAGAAATCAATTACGATAAGCTTCATGTTGAGCTAGAAGATATCCCAGTTGAACTAGTCCATTCCAAAACTCTAGAAGGGCATGCTAAAGGGACTAAAATGAGTGTTTCGGATCTTGTTGCCTACCTTATAGGTTGGGGAGAACTCGTATTAAAATGGAATCGTAAAATTAGCAATGGAGAAGAAGTAGATTTCCCAGAAACAGGCTATAAATGGAATGAGTTGGGACAGCTTGCCTCCAAGTTCTATGGAGATTATGAAAATCTAAACTTCAATTCACGTCTGTCTAAGCTGGAAAAAACCAAAGATGAAATTCTAAAACTTATAGGTCGTACTACAAACAGCGATCTCTATGAAAAACCTTGGTATAATAAATGGACCCAAGGCAGAATGATACAACTAAATACCTCTTCGCCATTTAGAAATGCTAGAAATCGATTAAGAAAGTGGAAAAAACTAAATGATGAAAATTAGCGAACTTACCGTTGTTCTCAACTGTACAATAGATTTATTCGAAGGTTATTAACAAGCGTAATAATGAAAGTTAAGTTTCTGATTTATAATGTCTTATTTACCACTGCACTCCTTTCATTTAGTCAATATAAACATCCATCAAAAAATAGAGATGAACTTAACCAGCGAATCAAAGAACATAGAGAACAGTACAAAATAAATCCACCTAAATCTAAGACTGAAGAGATTTTAAGGGCCGAAAACTTAACGGGTCTAGCGCTTGGTACAGCTTTTCCCAAATTAAACTACAGATCTACAAATGATGAACATTTTAAATTCGATTCGCTATACGGCAAATTAGTAGTCGTAAATTTTTGGTTCGTAGGATGCGTAGGATGCAAGCTTGAAGAAGATAACCTAAAAAAATTGGTTCAACATTTTTCTGGAAACAGGGACATTAAATTTATTGGTTTGTCTAGGTCTGACTTGGAAAAAACAAGTAATTATTTAAATAAGCATGGAGATTTTGGCTATGAGGTTTTATGTGTAGACGATAGCAAAGTGTATGACCAGGCGTTTAATATATTAACGTTCCCTTCTCATATGATTTTAGACGATGAAGGATTCGTTATTAAGAATTTCACACTCCCAATATACGATCAAGAAGTTCTAGAAGCTTACATCAAAGAGTTAGAATCTTTATTATCAAACCTTGACTGAAACCTCACCAATGAATATCAAACAGCTACTAGTACTATTCGCATTCTTATTTTTAGGGTCATCAGGCTTTGCTCAACAATCCGGCGAGCTATACGATGCAATATTCAAGGTGGATAGTTTGATGATTTCGACCGCACAGCGAGATTGTGATCTTGAGAGCTATGAATCTTTCCTTGCTGATGATTTTGAGTACTTCCATGATAAAGGTGGATTTACTCCTTCTAAGGAAGCGGAAATGGCAGATATGGCCATTTTTTGTGGCAAAGAGCAACGAACGAGGCAACCGTTGCGAAGAGAATTGATAAAAAGTTCTTTGGAAGTGTATCCAATGGATAATTATGGTGCACTCGAATTCTGCGATCACCTTTTCTATCTTCAAATAAATGATGGGACCGAAAAATTGATTGGTTCAGGAAAAATGACAGCCATATGGAAATTTGAAAATGATGAATGGAAAGTGACGCGAATAATAAGTTATGATCATCAGCCTTTAGCAGAGATCGAACTTGCGCCTGAGGTTTTGCAGCAATATGCAGGAGACTATGAGCTACCAGACAGAATAGTAAATATTGTAACCGAAGAAAAGCTATTGAGAGTAACAGATATCAATGATGGTAAACCAGGATGGACTAAAAACCTGTTCCCTGAAACAGAGAATACCTTCTATTTGAATTACGAAAATGTTGTTTACGAATTCCTCAAAAAGGATGCTAAGGTGACAACACTTAATATCTATGAAAACGGCAAAATCATTGAAGAGGCCAAGCGTATGATTGAATGATATCACTTACTAACCTTCTCTTCCAACTCACTATACCAAGCTTCACCATATTTACGAATCAAGGCCTCTTTAAGAAATTTATAAACAGGTACCTTGAGCTCTTTTCCTAAATCACAGGCCGGTGAGCATATTTGCCATCTATCATAATTGAGCGCCTCGAACTCTGGAAGCTTAGCAACTCTTATTGGATATAAGTGGCAAGAAATAGGCTTTTTAAAATCTGTCTTCCCCTCTTTATAAGCCTGCTCAATGCTACACTTTAATACTTTATCAGTATCGTAAAAAGCAAAAGCACATTCCTTCCCATCAATTGTAGTAGTTGATAAATCACCATCTTCATCTAGAAGATAGCCACCCTCCTTCTCAAGGACCTCAATTGCTTCTTTACTCAAGTAGGGCTTTACCAGGTCAATGACTTTATCAATTTCTTCTAGTTCATCTTCTAGCAGCGGTGCACCAAGATCACCTTCCACACAGCATGCTCCTTTGCATTTAGTTAAATCGCAGACGAAAGCCTCTTCAATCACATCATCAGAAATCAACGTTTTTCCTACTTCAATCATGTTTTTAAAATTTTCTTCAAAATTATGGAACAATTTCAGACTTGAGGCGTTATTTGCTTGTACATTATATGTACATACATTTAATTTGAGAAGAACTAAAAACTTAACACAAGAACCATGATTAAAGCATTTATCATCTTCGCAGCTCTGCTAGGTACAGAAGCGAAAGAAAACTACAAGGTAAGTACTGATGACAGTTCAGTAGAATGGGTAGGAAAAAAAGTAACAGGACAACACAACGGTATCATTTCTCTTCAAGGTGGAAGATTGGAGATGGAGAACGGTCAGCTTGTTGGCGGAATTTTCACAATGGACATGACTACCATTGATGTACAAGACCTTTCGGGCGACTCTAAAGGTAATCTAGAGGGTCACTTAAAGTCTGATGATTTCTTCGGAGTGGAAAAATATCCAACTGCAACTTTCGTAATTACAAAGGCAGTTCCTCAAGGTCCTGGCAAGTATAAGATTGTCGGAAACATTACAATCAAGGGAAAAACTGAAGAAATTCAATTTCCTGCAACTGTGGAAGAAAAAGACGGAAATATCGTTGCAAACGCAGATTTATCAATAGACAGATCAAAATTTGACATCAAATATGGCTCTGGAAGCTTCTTTGATAACCTCGGTGATAAAACAATTTATGACAATTTTGACTTAAGTATAAGTCTGGTTGCAAATAAGTAATAAAGACATTAGTAGTGATTAGGTGATTGGGCCGATCCGAATACTCGGACGGCCCTTTTTTTATGTCCAGAAAAATCGCTCTTTGTCTTTAGCAGATGCACCAAGCTTCTTGTAGAACTTTATGGCTCGCTCGTTAAATTTCGGGGTCTGCCATTGCACCTGAAAGCAGTCGTTTTGATACGCATAAGATTTAACCGCATTCATCAATTCTGATCCCAGTCCTGCCCCTCTATCCTCCTCTCTCAAAAAAATGCAGTCCAGATAAAGATAGTAGTCTGCATCCCAGGTAGAATACTGCCGGATATATGTTGCATACCCAACCAGCTTCCCCTGTTCCTCTACTATGAGACATTTTAGATCTTGATCAGCTCCGAATAATTTCTGTGCGATTCGATCCTTTTTACCTGTTGGATCATATTCAGATTTTTCATATTCCGCATGTAAAGCGCAGAGTTCGATTATCTGATCGACATCATCTTTGATAGCCTCACGAATCAACATGCACACTGTATCTGAGCTCCAGCAGTAGCTTCATTACCTTCCGTTGCGTATCCATCAAACTTCCACCATTCTATTCCACCAATCAGCTCCTTTACATTAAATCCGAGTTTAGCCAAATTGAGTGCTCCTTTAGTGGAGGCGTTACACCCAATACCGTCACAATAACACACATAGACTTTGGATTTGTCTAGATGCGAGGTATTCGCAGCAGTCATTTCTCGATGTGGCAAATTGATTGCATTAGGAATATGCTCACGTTCATATCCAAAAGCCTGTCTGGCATCCACAACAACAAGATTTGTATCTGTTTCTAAGCCAGCATACAAATCTGAGGGATCCATTTCATACTTTAGTTTGTCTTCATAGTACTTGATTTGCTCATTCATAGTGATATTCAATTATGGTTTAGCAAACCTATGAAGAGACCTAGAGGCCATATAGGTATTTGGATGAGAAGAATTTTCACTCTGGATGAATGATTTTCATCCAAGTGAGTTATTCGAGCATTTCAACAAGTTGTTGATACTGATCTTTATTTGCATATTGAACTGCACTGCGTAGTTGTTCAGCCCAATCACCTTGTAAACCAAGCTTATCGATCTCATCAAGGATAGGCATAATTGCTCCCACGTTATAAACTTTCAGATCTTTTAATTGACCTGAATACGATTTTAAGACGCCTAAGTCTGATTCAGTAATTAACTCCTGAACAGCTTCTTCCATCACCAACGCTTTCCCAGCAAGCTCCTCAACATCAAGAGCTATGGTAAAAGTGGAACCTTGTCCTTTATCAGATGAAACAGAGATTTTTCCCCCATGAGCTTCAGCCACCATTTTGCAAAAAGTGAGCCCCAAACCAGTAGATGGAGCCATTCCTGACTTCTTAGCTTCACTTTGATAAAATTTCTCAAACAAGTATTGCTGATCATCTTTAGGGATACCTATTCCTTTATCGGAGACACTGAGCAACACTTGCTGCGCTCCTTGCTGCTCATTAACAACGGCACTAAAGGTAATCGTCTCATTGGAAGGACTGAATTTAATTGCATTCGAAAGCAAATTCACCAGAACACGAATCATAAGATCTTGATCAACTCGTAAATAGACATCCTCTGAGATGTCCGATTCCAATTTTATCGATTTATCATGTAATAGCAGTTCTACTGATAGATGTGCCTCTTTGATCAAATCAGAAATCAAGACTTTTTCGAAGTTCAATATCGGATTGGTCTGTTCGAATTTTTCAACATCTAACATATTGGTAATCAACCGCAAAACTGCTTCACCAGCTCTAGAGATATCCGCCCCTATTTTCTTTTCAAGCTTACCCGATAATCCAATGATTGAGTTCAGCGGATTTTTAATGTCATGGGCGATCATACTGGTCATGCCTTGCTTAAACTCTGACAAATCCTTGAGGTCTTTGTTTGATTGGGCCAGCTCATTTGATTTTTCTTGTATGATTTTATTGTCTCTGTTTTTACGTCTATACGAATAGACTGCTAGTATAAAGAGCAGCACAAACGCCCCACTTATTGCTAAATACATAACTTGTAAATCTCGCTGCCTTTGAACTTCGCCTTCAAGAATCAGGGTTTCTTTTTCCTGATCTGCTACCAACTTCTGTTTTTCCTGATCATACAAGAATTTAGCTTCCAACTCAGAGATTTTCTCAATATTACTCGTATTGTATATGGAGTCTGCAAAAGACTTAAGCTGAACATGCGCATTTAGCGCCGCTTTATAGTTACCTAACTTATTCTGGACTTTATAAATGCCTTCATAAGCACTCGTAATTGCTTTGACGTTGTCCGCTCCTTTAGCATAACCTAAGGCCTCGTTGTAATAACTTAAAGCCGACTGATACTTCTTTTTATCGAAAGCGATATCTCCCAATGCTACGGTTGCGGACGATCTTACGCGATATTCATTCGTCTGCTCAGAGTAATCTCTAGATTTATTCAAATACCACATGGCACTGTCTTGTTTTCCATCGGCGTACATCAATTCACCCATTCCAAAATAGGGTGCATACATAGGGTCAATTACCTGACGAGCCTCTCCCTCATTGATTGCCTTTCGAAAGAAATATTCAGCTGAGTCCGCATTATCTAGCGCACTGTAGACCATACCAACATTTCTCAAAATCTGTACTACATCAAACCCTCTAGCGGTTTCTAAATTGAGTTTCGTTAGGTTCCAGCTTTTGATAAAATACTCCTTTGCCTTGTTATCGTTTCCCTGATTACCATAGGCTGCTGCTATGTTATTATAAGTGCCATTAATTGTGGCTGTGTCATTGTTTGAAAGTGCAAGTGCAAGCGATTGCAAGTAAACATCCACTGCTCTCGCATACTGACCTGTGTTGTCATAAATGATAGCCCTTACATTCATAATGTGTGGATCAACCCTATATGTTTCAGCGGAATCTACATAGCTCAGTGCCTTTTCAACATTCCCGATTCTATTGTGAAAAAATGCCAAATTTTTATAGGCATCCAGTATCATCGTTTCTTCTCTTGGAATAGTCTCATCTAGCAGCTCTATTGCTTTCCTGAAATAGATATCAATCGAATCTTTGAATTCATTCTTAAAGTAGGAAAAATGATAGCCCAACTCATAAAATGATTCTGCTCTACCGTATCTGTGATCCAATGCTTCAGCAAGCTTCCTCCCTTCGTGTATGTAGTGCAGACTGGAATCTAAATCTACCTTAGGAGGATAAGAGTATGTCCAACCTCGAGTGAGAAGCGCACGAATAAGCGGTGCTCGATTCTCTGCTTGATTGCCAATCTTAATTGCACTGTATAGCTCCTCTTCAAACAAATCGTATTGTCCTTGCCCACGATAAGAAAGAGCTAGCTCAACCTTTGCTCGGACCTGATCGTCCAAACTTCCGGTCTCTGCAACCACCTTCAAACTATCCATCCAAGGATTTTGAGCGAATACACTGAATGATAAGAATATGAGTGAGAATTTAATGAGTAGCTTCATGGTAATTTTGGCTTGGCTGAACTTTAATTTAGAACAAAATACGCCACTTATCAATGGATGATATTATTCTAATTGTATTTGAGTAAAGTAAAACATTGCATCAATTCGTATTAGAGGAAGTTGGTTGACTATTTGTTGACACGAATAGTAGATAAAATTGCTAAATCCGTGGATAGGGTTTAGTTTTAGATCAATCCTACCACATTGATGAACGAAGAGATAAAGGACATACGAATACTGATAGCTGATGACGAGTATAGCAATGTAGAACTCGTACTTTCTATTATCGATGAACGAATCAAAGAAGTCTTTTATGCTCCCAATGGTAAAGTAGCTGTAGAACTCGCCCAAGAAGAAAAACCTGATATTATTTTAATGGATTGGGAAATGCCTGAAATGAATGGCATCGAAGCAATTAAGGCGATTAAAGAAACTGAATCCATTGCGCATATTCCAATAATCGTTGCCACGGGTTTAAAAACATCTGATGAAAACCTCATGGAAGCTCTTGATGTAGGTGCGGTTGATTTTTTAAGAAAGCCATATAGTGTTGTTGAATTTAAAGCCAGAATAGAATCCTCAATACGAATACAAAAACAGCATGAAGCTATTCAGAGGATGCTACAAGAGTCCATTGAGCAAAAGCAACGCGAACTCACGAGTATGGCTACTTTAGATTTTCAAAAAAGTGCGCTTCTCAATGAACTTCTAGAGCAAGTTGGCCGACTGGATCGTATCACCAATTTTGTTTATGCCACAGATATTAAAGACATTCAAAAGCAGCTTAAATCTCAACTTGATTTAGATAAAAGTTGGGATAGTTTTAAAACACACTTTGAAGAGACTCATACTGGGTTCTTTAATAAATTGAATGAAGCATTCGATTCCCTTAGCGTGAACGAGCGTAAGCTTTGTGCATATATCAAAATGGGTATGGGTAACTTCGAAATATGCCAGATGACCGGCTCTTCTGATGCTGCACTAAGGAAGGCAATAAATAGGTTGAAAAAGAAACTCAACCTTGGAGCTAAAGATGACATTCGTAAGTTCCTTTTTGACTTTTGATGTCCACTGATTGTCAACAAATCTCACATTTTGAAGTCTGATATACACCTAAGTTTAAGGTGACAATCAGCATTATATGAAACGACTAAAACCTCACCAGTTTAGTGTTGAGATAATGAGTAGTTTGAAGCTACTATTTGTTATCGCATTCTGTTGGACCTACCCCAGCAAGGTCTCCGCTCAGGATATCCATTTTACTCAATTTTACATGCAACCACTTACGGTGAACCCTGCGCTTGGAGGTGATTACATCGGAGGATTGCGAGCATCATTCATCAATAGAAGACAGTGGGGACAATTGGGAGTTCCGGTAGAAACACTGGCTGCTGGATTGGAACAAAAACTGTGGCTCAACGGAGACTATCTGGTGCTTGGAGGATTATTCATCAGTGATAAAGCAAGCCAAGTTGGGTATGTGACTACCAGAGGATATTTTTCTTCCACCTATATCAAAAACATTTCGAAACATTCCATCGGAATGGGTATTCAAGTTGGCTTTAGCAGGAATTCATTGGATCCGAACCAAACCTTTCCCTCTCAATTCAATGGATCGACGGGAACATTCGACAGTGGATTGGATAACAATGAACCTCTTGGGGCACTGGATAGAAACTACCTTGATATTAATGTAGGAGTCTTCTGGAAAACCATTTACAAAGACCGATATCGGTTTAAAACAGGCTTTAGTGTTTCCCACGTTAACATGCCAAATGAAGCTTTCACGGACAATGTTGAGCGAATACCGATGCGATTCCTATTGCATCACTCTACGGAAATCATTGTTAATCCCAATTGGTCGTTCATCTCGCAAACACAATTGATGTATACCGGAAGAGCCAAAGAATTCATTACGAATGCAATTGCTAAACGTAAATTTTCAGAAGTAATATCCGTTTTAGGAGGGATTGGATATAGAGGATATGTTATCAATAGCGATGCAGCCATCCTGCTTTTAGGCATGAGCTATCATTATTTCGATATTGGCGTGAGCTACGACTGGAACGTTTCTGACCTAAGCCGAGATTCATCACAAAAGACCACTGTAGAAATTACGCTTGGCGTTCGAACACCTCCCGGAAAGAAGAAACCCATATTGTATAAAAAGAATAAGCCTTGCCCTATTTACGTGAATCAAAGTTAGTTGGGCTGATATTGTTCAAGGACTTCTCTGAGTTGTGCAGCTTTAATTTTCTTAGCAATGATCTCCTTTTTCCTATTCAAAACATAGATTGTAGGGGTTGTATAGGCGTCATAAACATCATTATAGTTCAATCCATAGGTACGAGTGCCGTTGGTATTTGTCCAATTTTCAAGCCCTACTTCCTTTATGTAATTGTCCATCTTTACCATTGAAGTATCGGCAGATACAGAGTACACCCCAACATCGAACGCGGTTGTATCCACAAAGGCTTTCAGCACCGGTGTCTCTTTCTTGCAATGCCCACAATCCGGATCATAAAAATAGATGACCGTAAACTCATTTTTCATGTCATGTAGCGCCTTAGGCCCTTCATTGAGGTCCTGCAAAATGAGGTTCGGAGCTACCATACCAACTAAGCTATTACGGTACTGATCCGCTTTTTCTTTTAAATTTTTCTTTAGCTGATCATTGGCCCAAAAATCCATTTCTCCTGTAAGAAAATAGTTATCGACGATGTGAACATACACCTCATCCATTCCCATTATTTTAGAAGATTGATACTTCAGAGTAAGGTGCCATACCAAATATTGATAGGTCACATCATCATTTTTAGAGGCAGCAATCACTTTATCCACTGCAACTATCGCTGAATCTGGTATTGGGTTGGTGAGATTGTCTAAGTATTCATCAACCTTGGTTTTGTATAGAGAGCTTGGGAGTCTTAAAAGGACAGGGTTACCTAAATCGAAATTATCCCAAAAATGTGCTCTGTAATATTCAAATTGCCTTTTTCTATCAGCACTCTTTAATTCGTCAGGAATTTGGATTTGATTACCAGATTTAAAGAGTGTAGCCAATATAGATTGAGGATATTTCTCTATTACCTCTTTTTGATTGTCTGATATTCGAGTGTTTATATCATCAACTTTAGCCTTTGCCTCATTCTTTTGCAGCTCCGTTGAGGAGTCATCTTGTAGCACTGAGATATAGGGTTCCCCCTCCTGCCTCATCTCAAGATTTAATTTCATGTTGTCAAAAAACAACTGATTATCAATATCCCCAGCAACCTTCAGTGAGCTTACAAGCTCCGTTTCGGAGGCAGCAATTTCAAAGGTCTGATCATCCCCAATGACCAAATCAAACATCAGTGTCGTACTCTTTGCGATAAAATACATGCCTTTGTCTAAGGGCTCAGTTCCTGAAAAAGTGTATTGTCCCTCTCCTATATATTTTGCTGTATCTGACACATACGTGCTTCCATCCATGTAATATCCAAGAAACAGATCTATTCCATCCAGCTCTTCAATCTTCAAATCAATCTTATACGCCTGACTATAGGAATTCAGTGATGCTATCAAGCAAACCACTACGGCGAACAGTTGGAGGATATTTTTCATCCGTCAAAATTATTTGTTTAGATCCTATTATGGATAATCTTAAGGATTTTTAACTCATATCTGAAACCAACGATCACCACCAGCTAAAATTCTCGCCATCTGTATAGTATTTATCTGCTACCCGTTTGAGCTGTCCATCAGTCAAGAAACTACTACAAGGGCAATCAGTGCTGCTATAATAAGACATGATATTACCTGGCTGAGGATCGTAGTAGAAGCCTTTTGCATCGACTGAGTCGTAAACAAAGATGCAATTCTCAAAATAGGTTACTGGTTCCGTTTCATCTCCCGATGGGAAAATATAAGGATCTGCTGGAGTATCACAGACAAAGTCACCCGCAGTTCCGCAATTACTGCCATCAACAAGTTCATCTGTAGAAGTAAAAGGCTCACCTGCTGCTGCTGCTAAGACATCACCCGTTCCAAATGTATGCTCCAATGAAAAAATATGTCCGGTTTCATGTGCGATTGTACCGGCATTGGCACTGCCACTAGCTATGTGCATGTAATTCGATCCAGCTATCCCCGCTGCACCTTCTAAATCCTTATCGAAACTGTCAATAATGAAAAGATTGATTCGATTTTGTTTCGCGTTCAACTTCGCATTTTCTTCCAACTCATCGGTTGAGCCCATTTTATCAAATCTGGGATTCTCAAGAACATAAATTGAATCCTCTGCTTCGAATTCTATACCAATCCTACTGTAAAATCCTCCAGCAGCACGTATCGCATTTTTAATACCCGCTTCAGTAACCGAACCCCGATCAAATATGGTTTGTCCCAATGAGTCTGTAGTAATGTGTACCACAAACAGAAACTTCTTATCAACATTGGGAAGACTTGAATCTCCAAGTACATTATGCAATGAGGTCATACACATCTTAGCATCTGCCAGTGCAAAGTGTTTGCCTGCTGGACACATGTAAAACTTTCCGGCTGGGATTCTCGGGTATCTAAGAACTTCTCTTTCTTGTTTCGGATTGTTTTCAAAAATGAACGTCACTATTAAAAACAAAAATGAAATAGCAAAAAGTTTAGAACTATTCTTAGTTAGTCTAGTAATTATCGTTGTGCTTTTTGATTTAATTCGACCCATTACTTTATCAGATTTAGATATCCTTCTTTTTGAACAACATTACCATCAACCCCTAAGGCTTTTATTTTATAGACATAAATATCCGTTTTCTGGAGCCTCCCATTGAATGTTCCATCCCAACCTTCATCAATATTTTTAGTCGAGAATATCTCTTCTCCCCATCTATTAAATATTTTGAATTCAACCAATTCCTGCAGATACCAACCCTTGACATAAACTACATCATTCATTCCATCACCATTCGGTGAAAAAGACTGAGGCATACTTATAAAAGAAGGCGGGATCACATAAACCGTCAGGCTGTAATCGTCATCAAAACACCCAAAATTGTCCCGTATCCTAAGATTGTAGGTGATGTCTTCTAAAGGAGAAACAATGGGATAACTACAATCAATGCAGCTAAGACCATCCAATGGAGACAGCTCAAAATTGTAGGAACTATCCAGTAAAATGATTGGAAGTCTGGCACTCTTGCCTTCTTGAATGGTTGTGTCCAATCACTGAATGCATACGGTTGAATGACAGTAATTAGGCTATCCAAACTTGAAACACAACCTGCATAATTGGTCTCTGTCAACGAAAGCGTAAAGGTGTTTTGAGGATCGAATGAAATGGACGAGCCAGTTTCTCCTGTTGGAGACCAACTGTAAGTACTTGAATCATTGACAAGTGTAAGTGAAGCCGTCAGTGTTTCTCCAAAGCATATGGTATCGTTATTAAGCTCCAATCCAGTATCTGGAAGACCTTCTATGGTGATTGAAGATGAAAGTGTATCCACGCATCCCCACAACGCATTTTCTACAATTTGCTGAACTACATAGGATCCTTGAGACGCATAGGAAAATGAAGGACTTGCATCTGTAGAAGCATCGCCACTGCCAAAATCCCAATTAAAAATATCCGCATTCACGGTATTGTCTGAAAAGGTAATTGGTTCATCCACACAGAATAAACTATCAATCACCCCATTCTCATTCAAAACATCAAAACCGGCTTCTACTTGATAGAAATTGATAGTTGTGTCTGCCGCGAGCTCACAACCATCGCTGGAATAAAGTACGAAAGTTGCTGTTACAGCATAACTGGCTGGAATGTTGTTTCCTAAGTATTGATGATCTACTGAAAGCACATTAGACGAATCCACCAGACCATCTCCAAAAAACCATACAACCGAATCTACATCTATTGGATTGTCAACATTGAAAGCAACAGTATCATCCGGACAAACAGAATCATCATCGACATTTATTCCACCCTCTGGCCCCACAATTACCAAAGTTCTTGTGTAAGAATTGGAACACCCATTATCAGTGCTTGCCTCCAAAGTCACATCGTAGGAGCCCTTGTCAAATATGGTGCTATATGGACTTACATCCCCCACTTCACCATTGTCTAAATCCCAATTAATACTTGTAATACTGCCAGTAGTAACAAGTGACGTATCAGTGAATTGAATGATCTCACCAGCGCAAATAGCAGGAAGTGCATCTACATTGGTTTCAAAACCTATATCAGGTGCAGATTCCACTTCTACAATAGTTGTGAGCGTATCAACACACCCAGTAGCTGGTTGGAAATAATACATGGAAACCGTGTAATCTGCTCCTGTAGCGTAGGTCGTTTGAGCAAAATCTGATGAATTCAATGTGGTATCGGTATCCAGATTGCCAAAATCCCAACCAAACTGAAGATCTTGGTTACGATTATCCCTACCTCTAAATTCGGCAAGATCACCAGCACATAGATTGTCGTTGTCCGGTCCTGCAATTATTCTGCTGTTTAGATAAACATATGGTAGAACAAATAGTGTGTCTTCTACGCCACCTACACAGCCATCGCTTCCTGTGACCTGAAGTGAGACAAAGAATGAATCAACGTCTACTGGTTCTTCATTAAAAACAAAATCGATGGTATCAAGCGTTGGACCTCCTTTAATCGTATCTACCAATGAGAGGTCTCCACTCCAAATGTGCCATTCCCAATCAACTAGCGTAGTGCTTGAAGACTGTGTGGTATCTGAAAAAGTAAGCTCTATGCCTTTACAAGTAATGGTAGTATCGCTTAAATCAGCACCCACTTGAATAAAGCTCGTATTTATTGGTGCAGTGTCAACCGTATCCTTGCATCCATTGTCATCTGTAGAAATAAGCTGAAAGTAGTGTGTTGCTACTGGTAGTTCATCAAAATCCGGTATCGTGACTGCAACAGTATCTGTATTGAATGTAGTAATTGGCCGCTGAAAGTCTTCAAACGTTGGAAACCTAAAGGTCAGTCCTCGACAGGAACGAGCATCCGTTGTACCACTGGCATCCAATATTATCTCATTACCACCGCATGCTACCGTATTCTTGATAACAACGTCAGCTACAGTAAGTCTAGGTGTTACTAAAACGGAATCTTTATCAGCTGTACACCCTGCATCGTCAGCCGTAAGAATCACCCAATAGTCACAAGAACCTGAAGGTGAATAATCGTGATTTACTGTAGTCGTAGCTGCCGTACTGCCATCATCTCGAAATTCCCATAGCAAGGTTGGCGAAGCACTTGGATAAGAGGTAGAAGTACTTTCAAATTCATATGCGTAATCGCAATCAGAAGCATAGGTAATTTCAGAAACAGCTCCATTTATCGTCAGATGATTGGTCTTAGTGAAACTGGAAATACAACCGTCTGCCTCAACCTCCAAGGTCACGTCATGAATCCCCAATTCTGAACCAAGTTTCCATCTTACTGTTGTATCATTCGGCTGATGAAATATGCGGTTATTGTCAGAATAAAAGTGAAACGCATTGATTCTAGGGTCAGTATCCGTCACCGAATAAATCACACTGTCGCCCAAACAAAAACTTGCATCAGGAGTGCCGGAAATATCAAATGTTTCAAAATCAAAGTCTACGCCTCCGGTCAACGGCTCACCGATCGTGACAGCTAGTGCATAAGAGGTGTCGGTACAACCAGTAGTAGTTGCTGCTTCTAAATAAACATTGTAATCCCCTGCTGTTGGAAAGTTGTAGCTCAAGCCTGTAATTGATGATCCCGATCCGCTTTGAGTATGCAGTTGATTGTTCATATCATCATACACTTGCCACCTCCAACTACTAACCATATCATAGGGCAATCCAGTACTTGGATTAATCGCAGTTGTGACATTGATGCTGTCCGTGAATGTTAATGTAGTGCCTTCGCATAAGTTTGTGAACCCTGTTCCGGGCTCCACTTTGACATTTAATGGATAATGCTCAAAGTCCACCAAGGCGGTATCATAACAAACTCCCCTGGTAGCTGTTGCCGGTTGAGTTATGATTATAAAAGTTGTATCCAGGTTTACTTCATTAATACCAAATTCAACGGTATCCGACTGATTGAAATAAGTAAATGAGGTCGTTTTAGTTGTGGCGTTGGTTCCATCAGAAAAGAGCCATTCGTACGTTGCATCTTTCGCATCGGTATTCACATCGAAGGCCACATCTTCAGGATTGTTGCAACTATACTCTTTGTCAAGAAATGGATTTATGTTTAACTCTTGAATGAAGATGGACTTTGTGATCGTTTCATTCCCGCAACTAGAATTTAATTGCAAAGTCACATCTTGGTATCCTGACTGCTGAAAATAAACCTCGACAGATTCTTGACCTGTTGTAGTAATTGGTTCAAACTCACCATTATTATTCAAAACAAACACTCCGGTAGCAGCCGTAAAATCCCATGTGGCGTTCCCTCCGGTAAGTTCAGAGAATCGGTAGCTCAAATCAAGACACAGTGTATCTGGAGCGTCAATAACAGCTGTAGGTTTATCAATCGTGTAGTACTGTGTTTGCGAAGCACTGCAGCCTTCAGCATTCGTTGCTGTTAATACTATCGGATATGTTCCTGAAGCAGTGTGATTACTTATGCGATATGATAGCGAAGATTTGAATGCATTTCTAAAGGCAGTAGAAGCCCTAGTCTTAAAGCCAAAAGTTGAAAAGAGAGGGTTTTGTCCTATGGCCTCATCTCTCACATCTGTTGTGAAAGCACTACGAGCGAATTCGCCTGCAAAAGTTAAATTCTTGAATTTGGAAACCTTCCAAGCTGTTCCTAGCACAAGGTTTTCACTTGGTTTAACTGAGCTAGAATCTGGAATTGTCTCCCATGAATCCATCTGGTCCTTTGCACTGAAGTACATAAAATCGATGTAATTACTATCATCTCCGTAGCCAATCTTGCCACCATAACCAATTCGATTGAAGCTCGGCACAAAAGGTTGGTTCGTTGGCCTATCCAAAGGAATTGCAGTTGCAAAACGTCCATAGTTAGCTGCAAATCTTAGTTTACCGGGATTTAATTCAACTCCTCCTCCTAGAAAAGTATGACCAGCTAACGTATAGGAGGAATATGTCATATTAGAGTAGCCAATATGTGCTTTTGCCCATTTATATGATGGCTTTATTGAAAGGCGATTGTAGGGCTGAGAGAAATCACTATTTTGGGAAGTGAGTGTACCAGATAATGGAACGGCAACACCAAAAATGCTGAAGTTCAAACGTCCACTAAGCGTCCAAATGTAGTTTTCTTGTCGGTCTTCGATACCACTTGCAAAATAGAACCTATTTAATGCGGATATTGAACCAGAAACCTTGATTGGATCAGCTTTACTTACTTCTTCCAAATCAACATCTTGTGCTAATGCGGGTAAGCAATTAATTGCTAGCATCAGCATCAATGAAAATTGTAGTATAAGATTTTTAATTCGCAAAACGATACCTTTTAATTCAATGCAATGATCAGGCTAGTTCTCAAGTATTGGAATGGTATACTGTTGACTTCTAGTGGACATTATTAGTAGCCAGTTCTGGCTAACTGATACCACAAATTGTCATTGGTGTTGAAATATAAAGTAATAGAGCCCCCTGTATTTAGGGTTGCGGTTGAACTACCAGGTAAATTGATATTCCCATTTTCATATAAAATAAGTAGATCAGGAGATGAATTAACAATGGTCAATTTCATCCGGCCAGAAGAACTCAGTCTTGAAGCTATTGAAGATTGGATATTAATGGTTTCTAATTTTACCGTTGGATTTGCTAGTGAAGTAATGAAAACCAAGCTATTCGCAACAGTAATTGTTGAACTGAGTGGTATAGTAAGATCATCCGAGAAAACAACTTCAACACTTTTATTTAATATGGTACTAACTATATCACGGGCTGAAACATCTCTATCAGAATCTATGACTCCAATATTATTTACGAAATAGCCTGGTGCCGTTACACCTGAAGATCCATTAGCATTTAAAAGGTCCGATCCACCAGTCATGATGAGTGCACCATTCAACGTAAGATTATCAAAAGTAGGACTATTAGTAGTTCCTAAACCTAAGCTTGAACGAGCATTAGCAGGTGTTTCTAAAATAAAACCTGATCCATTACCTACAATAAAATTGTTATTTGCAGTTCCTAATCCTGAAATGGCTTGAAGGTTTGCATTCTGAGCTTGAACATCCGTACCTATTTCCAATCCCAGGTTTGTACGGGCTGTGGCCGCATTGGATAGATCTGATAGGTTATTTACTGCTTCCAGACTCGCATTCAATTTACTCTGATTTGAAACTAACCAGGTACTCCCTCCCCTATAAACAAAGGTGGCAGCATAAGTACCTCCATTGGTGTAGCTCATTGGGAAAGTAGAAACAGATCCGCCTTCTGAAACAAACGACAAACCTCCTCCTGTGACATTAACTACACTCGCCGACTCAGTAATAATGGTAATCTCTCTACCCCATGTAATACCATTTGTACCATCCGGGTTGGCTGCCGGAAATGTTATGGTTCCAGAACTTCCCGATTCAATGTGTATTATATCTTCAAAAACTCCATTATTTGAAGCAACATTGTCGACGGTAACACTTATCGTTCCACTATAAGCCTGTAACGCCCGATAACGATGGGAGTATGTTCCGGCAACCTCCACCCAATCTGTACCATTATATCTCAAAGTAAGGGAAGCTCCTGGCTCGAGGGGTCTTTGGTCACGATTTCCTAAAACAACATTTCCTCCAATTATAAATTTATCGGTGAATGCAACTCCCAATTCATTGGAAATAAAGGTGATTTCCTGACCTACAGCTCCATTATTGATATTACTATACGACTGATCTCCTGTATTTTCCTTGTTAAGGAATACTACATCACCTACTGTAGCTGCGTCAAAGTTATTCGCACTTAAGGTCGTTGTTGTCGCCGTAATACTTAATCCAGTAAGATTACTTCCGTCCACTGCAGGGAGTTCTCCCGATGCATTTATCTGAACAATTTGATTGGCCCCTGTTCCTACATCTAAAGAAGCCGCAGTACCTAATCCACTAGAAACATTGTCAAGCTCTACGTCAAGTTCTTTGATAGCAGCTTCCACATTGATTGCGGTGGTAATTACATTATCGCCTGTATTGTCGTAGACCACTTCATCAGCCGCTTGATCGTCAGTATCTACTCCAGAAATATCTATTGTGTTACCGTCAGCTATTGAAAGGTTTGATCCCGTAAGAGATAAAGTCTGATCATCAGTGTCAGTATCAATTGAAGAAATATCAATCGTGTTTCCATCAGTTATAGACAAATTCGTTCCGGTTAAAGACAGTGATTGATCATCGGTATCTACTCCAGAAATATCTATAGTGTTACCGTCAGCTATTGATAGGTTCGATCCCGTAAGAGATAAAGTCTGATCATCAGTATCCGTATCAATTGACGAAATATCAATCGTATTCCCATCTGCTATGGACAAATTCGTTCCCGTTAATGATAGCGTCTGATCATCTGTGTCGGCAACGGAAATATCCACCGTATTGCCGTCTGCTATGGATAAATTGGTACCTGTAATTGACAATGTCTGGTCATCTGTGTCTGTATCAATAGAGGAAATATCAATAATATTCCCATCTGCTATAGACAAGTTGGTCCCGGTCAAAGAAAGCGTTTGATCGTCAGTGTCTACTCCAGAAATATCTATTGTATTGCCGTCAACTATTGATAGGTTCGATCCCGTAAGAGATAAAGTCTGATCATCAGTATCCGTATCAATTGACGAAATATCAATCGTATTCCCATCTGCTATGGACAAATTCGTTCCCGTTAATGATAGCGTCTGATCATCTGTGTCGGCAACGGAAATATCCACCGTATTGCCGTCTGCTATGGATAAATTGGTACCTGTAATTGACAATGTCTGGTCATCTGTGTCTGTATCAATAGAGGAAATATCAATAGTATTCCCATCTGCTATAGACAAGTTGGTCCCGGTCAAAGAAAGCGTTTGATCGTCAGTGTCTACTCCAGAAATATCTATTGTATTGCCGTCAACTATTGATAGGTTCGATCCCGTAAGAGATAAAGTCTGATCATCAGTGTCAGTATCAATTGAAGAAATATCAATCGTATTTCCATCTGCTATAGACAAATTCGTACCCGTCAATGAAAGCGTTTGATCGTCAGTATCTATGGAAGAAATATCTATGGTATTCCCATCCGCTATTGACAAATTAGTCCCAGTTAAAGACAACGTTTGATCATCAGTATCTAATGAGGCTAGATCCAAAGTCTCATTAGCTACACCATCATCTTCGAGGGAAATTTCAAGCGTAGTTCCTGAGAGATTCAGTACATCAATTAATTGATTGTCGGAATTAGCCTGGCTGTCTACATAGTTCTTTGTTGCTGCATCTTGTGCATTGACAGGGTCGGCTAGATTAGATATACCTAACCCATTCGCATCATTACCTCTAGAGAGTACATCGTCAAGTGTTTGCTGATCAGTATTTGATATGGCAGCCCAACTAGCACCATCCCAATAATAGAAATTACTATCATCCGTCACGTAAATGATCAGTCCATTATCATCTGATCCCAGACTCATCGCATCTCTTTGACTCACAGTAAGCTGGGGTATTAAAAGTCCTTGGTCACCATTCGGTGACACCAAATGCAGAACGGCATTTGGATTGGGGGTTTCAATATTGAATCCAGCTGAATATTCCTGACCGATCACAGATTGACAACATAAGGTCAAAATCAGGCACAAAATCTTGAAGTGGTAGTTCATTTCTTGCATCTTAAAATTGATTACATGCAAGTATCGTAAGGGGCATAAGTTGTTTAATGTACCAACTGTTGACTTCTTGTGGACATCAATCAGGAACAAATAAAAAAAGCCAGAGACTTCTCCCTGGCTCTATCCATCCGCCTGGATGAATTCAGAAAGCAGGTTACATAAAGTAACCATTACCATCATTCTGCTACCAGATGCTAAATTGATACAGTTTATTCCTTCCTGAAATAAGTCTTGTAGACATTTAGGTGACACCATTTTGAAGCAAAGCACTTAAAAACAAAAAAGGCCAGAGAACTTCTTCCCTGGCCAGAACCCTTAATAGTAAGGGATCACCCTATTGATAAAACCGCTTTTCTCTTAGGACTTATTCTTTTCCATTTTGTATTGTTCAACTTCTTCCTTGGTCATCTTTCTGATATACTTTTTATGAACAACACCATGGTGACCTCCATCAAGTTGATTTACATAATATTTTTTCGAATTTCTTTTCCCAACAATCTTCCCTACTGTTTGAGAGCCATTTTTTAAAGTCACATAGACATACTGTCCATGCTTTAACTCTTCCTTATTTCTAATCTCATAAAGATCATATTGATCTAACTCACTAGCTGATACATCATTAACTCCTAGCATAAACATGATTGCTATTAGGCTCGCAGCTAAAATAGATTTCGTTTTGATAGTTGTCATTTGCTTATCTTTTATTGAATGATTCTAATAACAAATTTCACGTAAGCAAGAGTGAGAAGTAAGCTAAAGAAGTAGACATCTAGATGACATAGCTTGCCTTCCTTTAGAAAATCGGGCTTGAAACATTCCCAGGAGTTCGAGAGAGATCCAGGTTATAAGTGAGTGAAATCTCATAAGAAGGTAAGTTATTCCCCAATGCTTCATTGATGTCAAACGATGTTGTATTTAAATCAATGCTTGCACCAATACTAATTTCATTAAGCTTAAACCCGGCTAGAAGAATAACTGAATCATTATATCTATACCAAGCACCAGCTTGTAGAAATACTGCATTGAAAGCACGGGAAGCGCTAACGAATGTTGAAAAATACATTCCTGCATTTAGTTGAGTGGCTCCATCCGAATAAAGTGCATATCCAGTTGGACTTAGTGACCATCTTGGGGAAATTTTAAAGCTAGAATATGCAAATGCCTTAAATATTCGATTCCTCGTTGCTAGCCCTAATTCATTGCTTCGGATCTCTGGCTCGTTGAGATAGTCAACGCTTAGGCCTAGAAGAAGTGAACGATCTCTGATGTAGTAATTTCCATTGTCGAAGGTTGTATAGACCACACCAAAATTAAAGGTCGGAAAAAAGACTGCCTCTGTGCTAATAGATTCACCGACAAGTGCATTGTCAAATCCAATATATCTACTAAACTGTGAGCCCCACTCGAAATTGCTATCACTTATTTGGCTTTGTACGATCCCTCCTTGCAATCCGAAAATGATATTCTGATTAGATATTCTAGTCAACCGTACCGTATAGGCACCTGTCAATAATATTTTTTGAGCAGTATAGAGTCCTTGAAACCCTCGACTCTCTCTCCAAAATGCTGCTCCTACAGCACCTGTTTGATACTCTTTGCTCGTTCTTCTTTTTAAAGGATAGCTAACACTTGCTTGCATCAACTCTAAGAAGTTCTCAGATCCTTTGGTCCCTGTCCTTTTATAATTGCTATTCAAGGAGAAGTTTGGATTGGTTCCTATATAAGCAGGGTTAAAGAGCTGACCACTAGCATAGTACTGTGAAAATTGTCCTTCCTGCCCTATTGCCAAAAGCGAGAATACGCTCAATATGATTGACAAATAGTAACGCATCAATTGGCTAGTAAAACTGAACTTACTTTTTTGTAAGCAATCCCATCTGCCACCAATTGAATGGAATAATAATACACCCCTTCTTCTGCTTGTTGTCCATCACTTAATTTCCCATCCCAGCCTATTAGTTTAAGATCCAACTCCTCGCCGCTTGCTGAATAGGAAAATACTTCTTTATTGAACGAATTGTAAACGATCATTGTAAGGTTTGTTACGATCCCACCAGAGAAGAAAGGCCTAAAAATTCGATTCTCATCCAAAAACCCACTCGGTGAAAAAGCATTTGGAACAAAGAACTCAGGATCATCAACAATCGGTATCCAAGCAATTGAAATCTTAGTAGGATTTGGTCCAATAAGAATTGATTCGCTGCTCATAATTCTTCCCGAAGTTTGTACAGAAGCCATATTTTGAGGGGTTGCTTCTGAACTACTTAAGGCATGATAGATTGTATCACCTTCTTGGAAAATAACAAGCGCTGGTTCATAAACATCTGCGTTTATCGATTGACCGTTACTGAAATTCAAAAAGTCTAAACCTGAGAAATCAGCTGTCAAAAATACTTCTGTAGTCTCATCATTAGTTTGAATTACCCACTCCATCTCATCAGAAATACCAACCATTTCTTCGGTTGGTAGTAATGAAGAATTATCAGGTGGAACCTGACAAGTAATCGAGGTAAGAATATCAGAGTTGGTACCACTAAGAGAAATATAGTTGGCAAACCCGTTTGCCCCCATCGGAAAGGTAACTGATCTATTTTTTTTTGTTACTCCAGTAATTGTACCTTCAATAAACCCTCCGCTCGGAGCAAAATCTCCTAAAACAATCAATCTACTAGTATTACTGGTCTGGACTATACCACTAGCAACATCAAAAGTACTTTCAACTTTTACTTCATCTGCTTGAATTATGATGGTAGAGGAAGAGTTTACTTCAAGCTCGTTAACAGAAAGATTACCTCCAAAAATCTCTTGCAAATTATCCCCTACCAATTTCAAATTCCCAACCTCCTCATTATCCACAAACTCAAGACTTCCGTAACTAATTATCTTGCCATTATTCTCAATCGCTCCGTTAAATTTTGTATTTCCTCCAACGAAAAAGGTACTCTTACCTCCAAGAGTTAATTTAGAATCTCCACCAAAGCTTATACTTTGGGAAAAAAGATCATTTGATATAATTATAAAAAAAGCTAACGTCAATATTTTGCTGGCAGCAGTCATTGAGCTCGTCTAGTTCTTGTTCAAAACAATAGATGTCAAACGTGTATCTCTTCCGTTTTTTTCAAATGTAAAGCTCTGCGAACAGGCCACTAATGCTGGGGAAGCACCGAAATCATTCGTAAGAATAAATGATGTCTTTCTAAGAAGTGTGATTGTATTTTTCATAAGCTTTTGATTGCAATAATCGGCTTATGAAGTATATAATATATGAGCCTCCTGTTGACTTCTTGTTGACAGAAGGCCCAGCTAGCGCCTTTTAGGTAGTTAAGAGTAAGAACTAATTTTCTTTCGAAGCTCTATAGTTTGCTACTTCATCTTTTGTCATTTTTTGAATGTACTTCTTATGAACCATGCCATGATGATTCCCATCCAATTGATTCACATAGTATTTTTTAGAATTTTTCTTTCCGACAATTTTTCCAACCGTTTTGGACCCATCTTTAAGTATTACATAGACGTATTGTCCATACTTAAGATCATAATTGCCCTTTTCCATTTCAACATCATTGCCTAAACTCAATGATATGTTGGATGCATACAATGAACTAACGTTTACTGATAAAACGATACTACCAACAACAAGTACCCTAACTAATTTTGATTTGTAAATAAACATAACTAATAGATTTAACCGCACATAATTCTATTAGCAAATGTGCCCTCGCTTAGAGCGTGTTCAGAAAAAGATCATGTGTACAAAATGGGTACAAAAACCTATTTCAGACACTAAAATCAAACAATTTGAAAATATATCGATCTCTTTATCTGATTCATCGAAGGCCACCTATTTTAAAAATGTCTCCACCCCTGCGCTTGTAGTTCTACAACATTCTGACTTCTTGTTACAAATGTTCGGCCTTTAGAACTTGCTTGCATGTAACCAATTGTATGAATATCGGCATGATTCTTTATTTTCTCAAAATCATCCTGTCCGATGGTAAACAACAATTCATAATCTTCTCCTCCATTCAGTGCACATGAATTTGGATCTATACTAAATTCAGCAGCTGTTTCATATGATTGCTTTTCGATTGGAAGTTTATCTTCATAAATCGCAACACCCAATCCAGACTGCTTGCACAAATGAAAAGCTTCTGAAGCAAGTCCATCTGATACATCAATCATTGATGTCGGTTGTATTCCCAAATCTCTAAATTCATGAACAATATCCATTCGAGCACGAGGCTTGAGTTGCCTTCCCACCACATAATCATATGAATCAAGTTTAGGCTGCATATCCGGATTTGCCATAAATTCAGCCTTTTCTCTCTCTAACACTTGAAGTCCAACAAAGGCTCCTCCCAGGTCACCTGTCACACATAAAATATCACTTTCCATCGCTCCGTTTCTATAAGCGACTTTATCTCTTTCAACTTCACCTAAGGCAGTAACAGAAATAACTAAACCAGAAGAGGAAGAAGTTGTATCACCACCTACCAAGTCTACATTATATTCTTCGCAAGCAGATTTAATTCCCTCATAAAGTGCCTCAACTGCCTCAACAGAAAACCTATTGCTTAAACCAAGATTAACTGTGATCTGCGTCGGAATTCCATTCATTGCAGCTATATCAGATACATTGACTGCAACTGCCTTGTATCCCAAGTGTGGTAGTGGCATATAGGAAAGATCAAAATGCACACCTTCTAAGAGCATATCAGATGTTGTTAGCAAATACTTATCTCCTAAATCAAATACTGCTGTATCATCACCGATTCCTTTTACTGTTCTTTCATTAGCTGGTGCAAATTTTTCCGCTAATCTATCTATGAGACCAAATTCGCCGATCTCTCCTATTTCAGTTCTTTTCTCTTTACTCATTACTTAATCTCTTGACATAATTCAACTAGCACTCCATTGGCTGATTTCGGGTGAACAAAGCATACAAGTTTATTATCCGCTCCTTTCTTTGGTTCTTCATTCAATATTTGAAACCCTTCTTTCCTTAACCTATCCATTTCAGAATAAATATCATCGACCTCAAAGGCGATATGATGAATTCCCTCTCCTTTTTTTTCAATGAATTTAGCAATGGCACTATCCGAACCTCCTTCTAACAACTCAATTTTAGTTTCTCCAAGCTGAAAAAATGAGGTCGTCACGGATTCCGATTCTACAACCTCTTCTTTATAATTTCCCTTATTAAAGAGTGTTTCAAACAATTCATTCGCAGAGGAAAGATCCTTTACAGCGATACCAATATGCTCAACGTTTTTCCACATAAGATTATCTTTCTTGGATCAATTTGATCCTATTTATTCAGCAGCTTCAACAACTAGATTGAAGCATCAAGATCATTTATTAGTAAGTTTGCAAAAATGCAGGAACT
Source organism: Ekhidna sp. (assembly GCF_963691765.1). GTDB lineage: Bacteria > Bacteroidota > Bacteroidia > Cytophagales > Cyclobacteriaceae > Ekhidna. Next base: position 3,511,276 of record NZ_OY829375.1, on the reverse strand, counting down.
TTCAGTCGATCTGAAAAGTTTACCGATATATTGAGAGTAAATGGAGCTACGATCTGACATTCATGTTGAATCTGCCAAGATTCAAAACGAAATCAAGAACTTTCTCGGATTGAGGAGTGATGAGGTAATATTTGAATTTGCCAACAATGATGGCAAAGTCAAATTGGATTTAATTACGATAAATCCACGCCACAATCAATCATTTTTATTTAAGACTATTACAGGTTTTGATAAAACGGATGTTCTCCACAAAATGCTGGAGTATGTAAGAACTCATAAAGAGAAAGAAAGCTCATTTACTATTCAATGGATGATGAAAGGAATGAATGAACTACAGACCTCATATTTCCGAGCAAAAAACATGTATGATGCCATGGACAAACTATACTACGGCAGAGACATGAATAACCTTACTGTTTTTAGCATTGTATTAAATCCTGTAGCCTAATGATAAATGTAACGGACAAAGCGAGAGAAGAAATAGTAACACTTCTTGATAAAGAAGGGAAATCATTAGAACATAACATTCGAGTTTCAGTAAAAGGAGGCGGATGTTCAGGTTTGATGTATGATCTTTCTTTCGATCCAGAAATTCAAGATGCTGATCAAGTTTTTGAAGATAAAGGAGTCAAAATCTTAGTAGACAAAAAGAGCTTATTATATCTCTTAGGCACTACGTTAGATTTCTCTGATGGATTGAATGGTAAAGGATTCCAATTCGTAAATCCAAATGCATCCAGAACGTGTGGATGCGGTGAAAGCTTCTCCGTTTAGCTTTTAGCGGGATGTGACTATTTTAGTCACATGAAAAAATGGTTTGTCAGAACTGATTCTCTCGAGCTAGAGATTATCTATGATTCAGTTTATGGAGAACGATGGAGTGCAAAAGGAACTGCTCAAGAACCAAAAAGTCTCAACTAATTTTTGATACTAGGTAACCTTCATATTTAAGTTTCGTTATTAGTTGTATATACAACTTTTATGAAATTTAATAATCTTAACAGCATTGATCCTACTACTTGTTTGAATGGTAAAATGAATCGAATCAAGAGATTAACGGGTAATATTTTCAGAAAACACTTAAAAGGTTTTGATATCACCAGTAGTCAATTGACAATGCTATTTGTGCTCTTCAAACGAGGGAGAGTCACTCAAAAAGAACTTACTGATATCTTGTTTATGGAAAAGTCTTCAGTCAATAGGAATCTTAAGAGACTGTTTGACAAATCTTATGCAACTAAGAAAGATTTCCCTGTGATTGAGATAACGACAGAAGGTAAGATTCTCTTAGAAAATGTTGTACCATCATGGCAAGCGGCAATGAAAGAGATTAGAGAGGCGCTTCAAACAGATGGTGAAGAAGCTGTTAATACTATTTTATCAAAATTAAAAACCACCTACTAATGATGCTACAACTTGGATACCTGTCATTGACTGCAGCAGTTTGCTTGGTATTAATCTACTTTGGATTTATCGTCATCAATAAATCTTATTCTGAATCCGAGAGAAAAAAGAAAAAATCCTATTTAATCATAGGAATTTTACTTTGGCAACTCTACCTGGGTCTTATTGGCTCATCTGACTTTATCCTATCCTATGCATTTCCTCCTAGATTCGCTTTAACGATGATTGTTCCGGCTTTCATTTTTACTGGAATCTTAGTTTATCGTAATAGAAATGCAGATTGGTTACTTCATTTACCCACAAAACAGGTTTTTCTATTTCAATCATTTAGAATACTGGTTGAAAGTCTATTCGTGGCCTCCTTTGCAGCAGGCATACTTCACAAAGAAGCCACAATTGAAGGGTACAATTTTGATATGATATACGCACTAACAGTGCCAATAATTGGATTGGTAGCAACGAGTGGCCCTAAACTCAATCTTAAACTTTTCAGAAGTTGGAACTACCTAGGTTTGATAGTGCTAGCCACAGTCATATTTGTATTTATGACTTCCATATATAAACCCGACTTGTATGGATCTAGCGAACCCATTCTTCCACTAGAAGCTATTACATATCCGTATGGACTAGTTGCCGGTTGTTTAATGCCAATAGCAGTTTTTATGCATGTGCTATCAATTGCACACCTAAACAGACTTATTACTATGGAAAAGTAAACAGCTAGTGGTCTATATTAATAGGCCCTTACTTCTACTCCTTTCATAAAGTTTACGAATGCCCTATTTACAACTTTGTTCCCTCCTGGCGTCGGGTAATCACCAGTAAAGTACCAATCACCTAAGTGATTAGGACAGGCTTTGTGAAGATCTTCAACCGTTTGATAAACCACTTCAACTTCTGCCTTAATTCCTTGAGGTTTTACTATCTCAGTAATTTTTTCAGAAACTTCCTCATAAGTAAATTGATCGTACAATTCTTTTACATGATTGACTGGGTTGGGGTCAGTTTGGCTAGCAAGACATTTATCAAACACTTCGTCTAACAATTCTTCCTTGTTATGATCTTTCAATAACTCCAAAACTGCTCTAAATGCAAGAAAATCTCTCATCTTGCTCATATCAATACCATAGCAATCTGGGAACCGAATTTGTGGTGCCGAAGAAACAATTACAATTTTCTTAGGCTCAAGTCTATCCAACAAAGTCAAGATGCTCTTTTCAAGTGTAGTACCTCGAACAATACTGTCATCTATTACTACAAGTGTATCCGTGTGTTTATTGATAACTTCGTAGGTAGTATCATATACGTGAGATACTAATTCATCCCTGCTGCTATCATCAGTAATAAAGGTTCTCAACTTGGCGTCTTTCAAAACCAATTTCTCAACTCGAGGTTGGAAATTGAGCATCTCCTCTACAGAATCTGGAGAAGGTTTACCATCTAGAATGACTTCTTTTCGTTTTGCGATTAAATACTTTTCAACTCCTCGCATCAAACCTAAAAATGAAGTCTCGGCGGTATTAGGGATGTATGAAAAGACAGTGTTTTTTAAATCAGAATTAATTGATTTCAGAACTTGTGGAACGAGTAGTTCGCCAAGAGTTCTGCGCTCATTATATATATCTGGATCGGTGCCTCTTGAGAAATAAATACGCTCGAAGCTACACGACTTACGTTCAATAGGCTCTATAAATTGTTTTTGCTCGTAGCTTCCATCTTTATCAATGATGAGCGCATGCCCAGGACTAATTTCTTCTATATCAGCGTATTCACATCCAAATGCCGTTTTAATTGCTTGCTTTTCTGAGGTTACTACTACCACTTCATCATCTGCATAATAATACGCAGGCCTAATTCCGGCTGGATCTCGTGCAACAAATGAAGCTCCGTAACCAATCAATCCTGCCATTGCATATCCACCATCAAAATCTCTACATGATCGATGTAATACCGTTTGAAGGTCTATCTCTTCTTCAATCTTATATGTGATCTCTTCATTGGAAAGTTCATCCTTATACTTATCGAAGATTCGCTGATTTTCCTCATCCAAAAAATGGCCGATCTTTTCCATCACCGTTACGGTATCCACTTTGTCCTTTGGAAACTGTCCCAGACTAACAAGAATATTGAATAACTCTTCAACATTGGTCATATTGAAGTTTCCTGCCATCACTAAATTCCTACTTCTCCAGTTATTTTGACGCAAAAATGGGTGGCAATTTTCGATACTATTCTTACCGTGAGTTCCATATCTCAAGTGCCCTAACCAGGTTTCACCAGTAAATGCATAATTCTCTTTGAGCCACTCCGCGTTCTTGAATCCTTCTTCAGAGTCCTTCTGGGCCTTTTGATATTTCTTACTAATCTTCCCAAAGATTTCCTCAATCGGATTCGAATTGATTGTCCGGTACCTAGATACATATCTTAGTCCTGGAGGAAGGTCTATCTTAATACTTGCTACCCCCACTCCATCTTGGCCACGATTACTTTGCTTTTTCATCAGCAAGTACATCTTCTTCGCTGCATATGCAGGCGTACCGTATTTGTCAATATAATATTGGAGGGGCTTTCTAAGGCGCAGGTGGGCTATGCCACATTCGTGTTTTATTGGGTCACTCATGGACGTTATTAAGCAATTGTTGCATTACTATTACCAACTTCGGTGCAAAAAACAACAATAACAGTCCAATTGAGAAAAGAGTTGCAATAATTTTCGTCAATAAACTGAAATTGATCGACTGATTTGTTTGTCCTTTGACAAGGAAAATATGTTTAGGAATTTGCAGGTAGTAAAACAATGATCCGATTGTAGCCAATACGGCAACAATCAGATACCATAATACATAAATCAATTCACTGGAAAGATAATATTCCCACAATGTTGTAAAAAGAAAAAACTTAGCAGTAAACCCAACCAATGGAGGCAATCCCACTAAAGAAACCAAAACCAAAGTACAGTTTACTCCCATCCATGAAGAACTTACGGATTCTCCGTAGTCTGACAATTCATGAATGCCTTTTCGTTCATATTGATCAAGCAGATAAAATACCGCGACATTCATGATGGCATAAGCGACTGAATATATCCAAAATGCTTCGCTTGATGTCGGAGAACTTATCAGTGCAAATGGTAATAAAAATCCTGAATGGGCAACGGCGCCAAAGCTTACCATTCTACGCGCATTGATTTGACGAAATGCACCTAATGTACCTATCGCAATAGTCAATATTCCCAAAATGAGAACAACTCTAAAAATCCATAATTCAGAATCAAAAACACTTAATGTAAGCATACGCTGAAGCAACAAAAGTCCAGCAAGCTTAGGTGCTATAGACATGAAAGCTGTGGCATCTGACGGTGCACTTTGATAAGTAGCTGGCACCCACAAATGAACTGGCGCGATTGAAATTTTAAAGAATACACCAATCATAAGCATAGCAACTCCAGCACTACACATTGTATCTAATGAACCAATGTTTGCTAAATCAGAAATGGCAAAAGCTCCGGTTGATCCATAGATAAAACCCAAACCAAAAAGCATTACTGCAGAGCTTACTGCGCCAATTAACAGGTATTTTAAGCTGGCTTCAAATGCTACTTTTTTGAAAGTAAAATTTGTAATGATATAGGATGCAAACGAAACCAACTCGATTGATAAGTAAATGATCAAAATGCTATTCGCCTTCATCATGAATAGACTTCCACATAGCATGGCTAATATGAAAAAATAATATTCAGCAGCATGCTTTTTATCCCTGGGGAATATAATTAGTAAGAGTGCTGTAATGATAAAAAGAGATCCAAAGTGATTGGTGGCTTTACTTAGATGAAGCGAATCTAATAGCACTAAACCTTCATTACTGTTGTTCACATTTAACCACAATGACACCAGAACTATCGCTCCAAACAAAACTTTTATCAACATCTCATTCGGTCGAATCAATCCAACCAATAAGATTAAAATAGATCCTATAATGAGTGTGCTTTCTGTCCAAGCACCTTGAAGATCATTTAATATACTCGTAAGTTGCTCGCTCAATCTCATGGTTGGAACTTACCGATCTGCTGTATAAAAAAGTCTACCGTTTCATTGCTGAAATCTAAAATCAGTCTAGGAAATATCCCCAATGCAATTACCAACAAGGCCAAAGGGATCAACATCAGCTTTTCTCTTGATGTTAAGTCGATCATGTTGGAATCCCATGATGAATCTCGCACAAAATAATTTCCATAAAACATCCTCTGAATTGTCCATAGGAAATAAGCCGCTGACACTGCGATTCCCAAAGTAGCGGAAATACCAATCCAGTATGAAAGTTGCGAACTCCCAAATGCTCCCATTAATACCATTAACTCACCAACAAAGCCTGAAAGGCCTGGTAACCCAAGACCAGCAAAGAAGAAAACAGCCATAAAGAAGGTATACTGAGGCATCTTACTGGCAAGACCACTAAAATTTTCCATCTTCCTATTCCCTGTCCGATCATATATCACTCCTGCTATCAAAAACAAAGCTGGAGATATGAGTCCATGAGAAATCATATGGAAATAAGCCCCAGAAAATCCTATGGTCGTTAGAGATGCTAACCCAACTAAAACAAAACCCATGTGCGATACTGAAGAGTATGCAACCATACGTTTTAGGTCTCTTTGTGCAAGCGCATTCATTCCGCCATAAAGAATTGAAATAACTCCAACAACAGCTACAATTGATGCATATTGAACAGCTATATCTGGAAATATTCCATATGCGATTCTAAACAAGCCATATGCACCAACCTTCAGTAAAAGTCCGGCAAGGACAACAGAAATAGGCGTTGGAGCTTCAACGTGGGCATCAGGAAGCCATGTGTGTACAGGTACTGCTGGTAGCTTAATCCCAAACCCTATTATTAAAAATATGAAGGCTACTGCTCTAGCAGAATAACCGAATATTAATTGTTTTGAACTAGGGTCCAAAACAGATCCATCGGCATAACTTCCGTCCAGCATTTGAACCAGGCTAAATGTATTTGCATCACCATCAACTACACTCAAGTAGAGCGCAATCATTACCACCAAAATAAAAAGCGAACCCAACAGGGTATAAAGAAAAAACTTGATCGAAGCATATGCGCGACGTTTTCCACCCCATATCCCAATTAAGAAAAACATTGGGAGTAGCATAAACTCAAAGCATAGGTAAAAAAGGAAAAAGTCTAGCGATA